>CAMWMK010000132.1 GCA_947175295.1 uncultured Porphyromonadaceae bacterium | reverse complement strand
TTGATTTTTTTATTGTGCCGGTGTAAAAATTCCAAAATTTTTATATACTTTTGCAGTTCCGACACGGCTGTTTCCGACACGGCTGTGTCGGAAACAGCCGTGTCGGAAACAGTGGAAATAAATTCAAGATACGATATGAAGTTCTTCGATCGGGAAAAAGAAACTACTATTTTACGTGATGCGACTACAACACCTATAGCGGCCATGTCCTGGAGTATTATTTCAAGCAAAAGCTCGCTGAAGAGTCAGACATCACACGTCTCGGCAACTGGTGGGACCGCAAGGGAGAAAATGAAATCGACATCATAACAGAGAATGAACTTGACAATCGGCTTACTTTCTATGAAGTGAAACGCCAGGCCGAGAACATAAGCATCGGAATACTGAAGGCAAAAGCGGAAGCATTCTTCACCAAAAACAAGATTGCTTCTAAATACGATATTGAATATAAAGGTCTCACCCTGGAAGATATGTAAAAACTGTTAGTTCGGTTCATAACCCTCATAATAGTAGGATTGCTCGATGCCGTGGAATATTGTGTCGGGGTCTTCCGTGTCTTCGCTTAGGGTAGCTTGCATCAAAACGCGCAGTTCGAGATCGTTGATGGGGCTGCGTTCCATGGCCATCATGTATTCTTGGGCGCATTGACTCAGAAATCGGGCGATTTGGAAATGCGGATTTGTATATATGGTGGAAATTGATTAATTTTGTGCTGATTTAAAGTCAGATTTAAATTCGTGTGGTTTTTGTGGCACTCCAGTCAAAGGCTTTCGTAAACACTCAAGGTAGGAAAAGATAGATGAACGGACATAAGAAATCTGTAGGCGACCACTTCCTTTCTTGACAGCATCACAATCCAGTATGAACGGGCAAGGATTGAATCGGCCAGGGAGGATAGCCTTCAGCGGGCCAAAAGTCACGAGAATGCGCTCAAGGATATATAACTCTTCAGTTCGCAGGCGTTTATGGCGGAAGTCGACTGAGTGCACGGCATTGGAGCGTGTGTCTTCAATTATCTATACATCAAACTGATGTTCGATTCATCTCTGACATAAACTCACTGACAACGTAGAGGTCGCCTTGAAGATACATGCCTGTGCGGCGGTCGTGAAAATCGCGACAGGTTTCGCTTAAGTAGAATTTACGCAGAGCTTCCGATGCTGATATGCCAAGTTGCTTTGCGATTTCGCATACAATCATTCCAATGCGGGCTGATCGAAGAATGGTGCGACCAATCTTTAAATTATCCTTTGTCATGGCTTTTCAATGATTATACTGTCTCTAAAAGACAGAAATTTGTCAATAATATATTGATTCGAAATACATATCTGATTGTTCGGTTTGATATATTTTAGACGTTCGATAGCATCACCGCGAGAAATGAATCCGGTCATATAAAGATCGATGGTGTCGACTACGCGATCATCAGCGACTCCACCTTCTATATAATCATAGTTTTTCCAAATACTTTCACCGAGACGATTGCTCACAACGAAATCCAGCCATTCATCATCATATTCTTGAAATATGCGGAACCGAATACCTAATGTTGTCATCAAGTCGGTTTTCTTCAATAGATACTTGTTGACGACCGGATCTTTTTTAAATTTATTAGATCGTCGTATCGACCAGTTTACCGCTTGTTCGTAGATGTCAGTCAAGTAAAACCCGGGTCCGAAGTCAAGTTGCGGACGGCTATGCAGAGTATCTGGATTTTTAATTTCTTCCGTACCTGCATGGTAGACTTCTATTATTTCGTTCATGAGTCCTGTTTGTCGTTTTGTGACTCCCAAAGCTGGAGTGTTTGAATAATGTCGTTTGTTATATTTTGTCTGCTTTCGAGATGAAGCACATCGTATGACGCTATTATGTAATTATCAATAAGCCCTACTTTATCCATACGTTTGAAGACTTGCTGATAGTCACAGTCGATAGCATCCGCTACCCACTCAATACATGACGCAGCAAACATCATGATGAGCTGTTCTTTATTAATTGCAATCCTTTCAGGTGCCATGGTTTACATTACTTTGATTTCGTCGCCTATGTCTATTGGCTGCGAATATGTTGTGTCTTTATTTCAGGAAGCCCTTGTCTTTCAATAGCTGCATGAAGGATTCCGACACTGAGAGATTGACAGATTCCGGATAGCGGATGTCGGTGAATACCTGCGCCAGAGATTCCTTGCCGTTTTCCTCCACAAACTTCCGATTGTCGGCAAACTCATCCTTGGCCTTGAAGAGCTTCACTACTTCATCAGGCGTATCCTTACGGTAGGTCTCCGTATGCTTGATGGCCGCGAGCGGCAGACGTTCGCACTGCGCCACAACATCAGCCGGATACCCGAGCGACAGAGAGGCTACCGGCACCACGAGGTCGGGCAACTCAAGGAGGTCGGAAATCTGACGGGCATTGTAGTTGACCGTGCCGAGATAGCACGTGCCGAGGCCTTCCATCTCGGCGATGGTCACTACCTGCTGCGCGTAGATCACGGCATCCGTCAGCGCCATCATGAAGGAATGGAAGTTGTCGTAGCCAGGTTTCGCTCCGCTGGCCTCGCACCATTCCGTAAACCTGTTGAAGTCGGCACAGATGGTCAGTATCACGTCGGCTCCCGTCGATGCTGGCTGGTTGAAATGCTCCTTGGCGAGACGCGCGAGTTTTTCCGGATCGCGGGTCACCACCACGCTGTAGAGCTGCATGTTGCCGCATGTCGGGGAACGCATGGCCCGCTCCAGGATATCATCGAGAAGGATCTCGGGTATATGTCTTTTCTCATAGTTGCGGACAGTAGCCCGCTTACTGAAATATTCCATGTCCATTAATACTTTATATTTAATATTTAAGTGGCTGTATAGTATTACAAAAATGTTTTCTATTGAAATTCAGTGGCAAACAATTATGCATTATGAATTATGAATTGTGCATTGCCCCTTAATCTTTAACCTTTAATAAAGTCGGTACGGAAGTCTTTCCGTCCTTCACCAGAATGGCCTGAACCGTGAAGCATCCCGAAGGAATGGGAATCGGACCGCTGTAGACCGATGAGCCTATGAGGGCAGGACGCGTGCCGTCGAGGGTATAGTGTATCTCCGCATCGGGATACGGGCTGTTCATCAGTATCTTTCCGTTTTCAATCACGATGCCCGGCTGGCGCAGATGCCACTCCACGTCCATCTCGTTGAGGCGGGGTAGTTCCTTCGATCCGATGAGGATGTTGAAGTCTTCAGTGGAATAGGTAGGGGAGTTGTTCCATCCTCTTTCGGCCAATCCGATACTCTTCGGAAAGAGAAGCCGCTGCATGTCCTGCGGATTGCGTATGGTCTCCGCAAACAGTTTGCCCGACACACCGATCACTTTCCCTTTCTCCGTTCCGTCGCGTGGACAGATCTCATCGGGATAGCCCGACAGCGTACGGAGTTCATCAGTAAAGCCACCCCAGTACAGACCCTTTTCCTCCGGATGCGGAGCATAGAGCATATCCATATAGAAATAGTCTACGTTGCTGATGATGACCGGATAACCGGCCTTCACTCCCTTTACGGCTACATTGTCTGCGAGGTCGTGGGGCGACACCCAGCAGTCTATGCCTCCTACGGTAGGCGCCACTTCGGCATGGAAGGCGTCATCGTAGTCCGTGCAGATGTCTTGCCAGCCGTAGAGTGGAATGTTACGGTCGCGCATGATGCGCGAGATGTTTCTTACGTATTCTCCCTGCAGCGCATGGCGCCCCTTCAGGCCAAGGCGCTCGCTCAGTTCATTTGCGGATGTCGAACCGTCCCACGCTCCCTCCGGCACTTCGTCACCTCCGAGATGTATGCCCGGAAGTTCGACTCCCGCTTCGGCATACATGGCCGCGATCTCATCCACAACCTTTGATATGAAACGATAGGTGCCGGGCAGGGCCGGGTTCATGAGATTGTCATGATAGAACTGGGCCGATGAGTATTTCGACGTGTCTCCGTCTTCCACCATGCGGTAGGAAGCATCGCCCGTATTGCGGTATCTCGCTTCCATCGACTTTATTGCGGCGCGTGCATGGCCGGGAGATTCCACTTCCGGAATCACTGCGATCCCGATAGAGTCGCAATAGCGGATGAAGTCGATGAATTGCCGGCGCGTGAAATATCCGTTGGCAGTAGGGAGATTGTTGTCTGGATTTCCTGTCCCGGCGAATATCTCAGGCAGATGGTCGTGGCTGTCTGTGGTGTAGCCCCGTCGCGCTCCGACTTCTGTGAGTTCCGGCAGCCCGGGGATTTCCAGTCGCCACGCCTCGTCGTCGGTGATGTGGAAATGCAGTCGGTTGAAGCGGTAGTCAGCCATAAGGTCAGCTATCTTCCGCATCTCCTCAGGGGTTTGGAAATTGCGGGCGATGTCTATCATGAGTCCGCGGTAGGGATAATCGGGCCAGTCCTCGATTACGGCACATTGCAGAAATTCAATCTTTTTCGACAGAAGTCTTCGTTCCAGCATGCGCCGTCCCATATTCACGGCATTCTGTGAGGCTCCCTCTATGATGGCCTTGTCAGGGGTCAGCGTTATACGGTAGTATTCCGGATTCTCATGCTTGATGATGGTGGTTTCGATAGGAGACCCGGCTTTGAATTTACCTTTCTTAAACTCTACTTTTTTGAATGAAGGAGCGATGTCGAATGGTCCGGGAGTTTTTCCGGTGGCAAGTTTTTGGTTGAGACGGTATATTGAGTCAGCTGGAATCACCCATTTCGTCCATTTCTCGTCGTTCATCGCAGCCAGCGACATGTTTTGAGTATTGTGCACCGCCACAGGGATGATTCTTCCCCCAGGCGTAAGCGCATGGAATGACTCGGGGCCTTCCGAGATGCTTCGCAAAGGCCATTCGCATTCCACCTCAATGATGATATCCTTCTCTCCGGAGCCGAACTTAGGAGATTTCAGGAAGTAATATCCGGCATTGACTTCTCCAATGGAATCTCCCTCCGATACGATTTTAAAGGGACGAGGCAGCTGAGTGAAGAGCAGTTTCTCCACAGAATCCGCATGATTGACCGTGAATCTCTGAATGCAACGGCCGTTGATACTGTCAACGGGCATTATCTGCCAGCTGACTGTCGGGATCTCGGTGTCACTGTCGGCGGTCTTCCCTGTAGCGCATCCCGCACTCACCAAAAGAGATGCTAAAGACACTACGGATAATTGGGTTTTATTTCTTATAAATTCGTATATGCTCATGTCGGTTGTTATTGAACTGAATGGATTACAAAATTAAGGAAAATAATACGGATATGCAAACAATCATAAATTAGTTTATGGCAAAGAAGTAGGAATTGATTGCGTCAAAGGCTTTTTTGAATATCTTTGTCGTATCATTTTCAATTAATATTGGTTCTCCATCAAAGTCTTCTGATTCCATGACCAGTTTTGGCTCTATTTCAACTATGCGATGTTTGGATATTTTTTCAAGCATGAATCGTTCAATATCCTCCTTGGTAGGATATTTTTCTTTTAGTTTCTTTTCTTCGGAATCGAATCCGGTTTCGCTCAATGTGATAGGACACCATATGATACCCTCTTTTGCATATACATCAAGATCGCAACAGCTTGGGAAATTAATGTCGAATGTACCATCTTCAAACCAAATCCACACAGAAAACATGCAAGGTTTAGGATTACGGCGAATTTCCTGGACTTTCTCGATTATATCTGGAGCAGGCAGGAAGAATTCGATAACCCAGCCATTCTCCTCTTCATAAAATACCTTGCATGAGAGTTCTAATTTAAGGAGGCCCTGGAACTTTAATCTTTCCGTATATGTTCTGAATGATTGTAGATCATCAGTGCATCCTTCTGCCACAATATATGGTTTATCGGATGAAATGAAAACTTCATCTGCGTTATTGTTTGAGGTTTTATTTTTCTTTTTGAAGAAATCTAAGATGCTCATGTCGGTGTCTTTGAATTTAAGGAATACAAAATTAAGAAAAATGATACGGATATGCAAGAGTCAGAGTAAATAAAAAACATGGTTGGACACCGCTCTTTCATTTAAGCCAGTTCGGAGTATCACGCTGGTTTCGGTGTGGAGGTAGTGCCTCATACCCTCTGTCCTTACAGGCATGCAGTTTCTCGGTAGTTCATGGTATATATGCGCACTCTTTAGGATTTTCCGGCTTTCGCACAAAAGGTCATCCTATGTTATCAGGCCTTGACAGATCCACTCCATTGACTACTACCATACGATAACTCCTTCCGGACTGGTGATAACAAAGGTTACAGACCGATTTCATCTTATAAAGAATATGAGTGGATGCATAAGCAATACGACTCCAGGCAAGTACAATGAGGTGGCAAAGTTTCTCAAAAGTCCAAGCAATAAAGGGAGAATGGTGATGGATGTTAGGAAAGAACCACCATTTTCTGGAAAGGTCATTAAGCAGAGGAAAAAT
>CAMWMK010000131.1 GCA_947175295.1 uncultured Porphyromonadaceae bacterium | reverse complement strand
CGAGGGTCTTGAACACCTGCTCGATGGGTTCGCCGAGTTCTTCCGCCACGTGTTCTGCTGCCAGATCGTCTGGGTCGAACGCATAGGGCACAAGCTCATACTCGATCTTCATTTTGTCGAGCAGGCGCGCAGCATTGGTTTTCTGTATTTTATTCGACATTTGCTTTTTTCTATCTATTAGGGGCAAGACGGAAAAAACCGGTCTTGCCCCTTGTTTATGTTATGACGATTAAGTGGTTGTTCAAATTAAATGTATATATTAATCTCACTGAAATAAGCCATGATGCGAAATTGCCCGGAGGGCAATCATCCTGTTAACCCCCGATGAAATCGGGGGAATATGCAATCCCCTGTATCATCAGCCCCGGAGGGGCTGCATTTAGCGGATGCTTATTTTAGTGACATTACACTTAACTCTCACTTATCCATGGTGACAAGCAGCTCCTCGTTGGTGCGTGTGAGTTCCATCCTCTTACGGATGAATTCCATAGCTTCGGTAGAGGTCATGTCGTTGAGGAAGTTGCGGAGCACCCACATGCGGTTGAGCACTTCATCGCTGAGCAGAAGGTCGTCGCGGCGTGTCGAGGATGCGATGATGTCTACGGCAGGGAAGACGCGTTTGTTGCTGAGTTTGCGGTCGAGTTGCAGCTCCATGTTGCCGGTGCCCTTGAATTCCTCGAAGATCACTTCGTCCATCTTGCTGGAAGTCTCTGTCAGGGCCGTGGCGATGATCGTCAGCGAACCGCCGTGCTCGATGTTTCGGGCTGCACCGAAGAAGCGTTTCGGCTTCTGGAGGGCATTGGCGTCGACACCACCCGAGAGTATCTTGCCGCTTGCCGGGCTTACGGTGTTGTATGCGCGGGCAAGGCGTGTGATGGAGTCAAGCATGATCACTACGTCGTGGCCGCTTTCTACGAGGCGCTTGGCTTTCTCAAGCACGATGCCTGCTATCTTCACGTGGCGCTCGGCTGGCTCGTCGAAGGTTGAGGCGATCACCTCTGCGTTTACGCTGCGGGCCATGTCGGTCACTTCCTCCGGACGTTCGTCGATGAGGAGCATTATGATATATGTCTCAGGATGGTTCTCTGCGATGGCGTTGGCTATGTCTTTCAGAAGGATTGTCTTTCCCGTCTTCGGAGGCGCTACGATAAGGGCGCGCTGTCCTTTGCCTATGGGGGCGAACATATCGACTACGCGGGTGGATATGTTGCTGGTGTGTCCTCCCGTAAGATTGAATTTTTCATCGGGGAATAGAGGCACGAGGTGCTCAAACGGAATGCGGTCGCGCACTTGCTCGGGAGAAAGTCCGTTGATGCTGATCACCTTGCAGAGAGGATAGTATTTCTCTCCCTCGCGGGGCGGACGGATGGCGCACTCCACTACGTCGCCTGACTTAAGGCCGTGTTCCTTTATCTGTATCTGTGATACGTAGACATCGTCGGGCGACGCGAGATAGTTGTAGTCGCTTGAGCGTAGGAACCCGAAGCCTTCCGGCATTATCTCGAGCACTCCGTATGCGCTCAGTATTCCGTCGAAGTCAAACATGGTCTCCTGCTGCATCAGCTGCCGCCTCTGTTGCTGCATCTGTTTGCGCTCCATGGCACGCTGACGCTTTGTCATATGCTTGTTGCCCTGATTGTTGCCGTAGTTGTTCGGCATCAGGTTGGCCTTGGTGAACTGCGAATTGGCTCCTGGCTCAGCTATGATGATCGGAGCCTGTGGCTCCATCGGCATGGGCCTGAAATCCTGTGGCTGCTGCTGTTCTGGCTGAGTTTCGGTGGGTGTTTCGGCTTCCTGCTGGTCGAAGAGAGAGGGCGCCTGATTGTCCTGGGCGTTGCGGGGCTTGAAGGTCCGTCCTTTTGAGTTGCCGAAGAATGAACTGAACCCATCGTCCTTATGCGGTTGGAAATCGCGTTTTTTCTGCTGGTTTTTCTGGGGTTGTCTGTTTTCGGGTTGCTGTGCGGCGATTTCCGTGTTCTGGTTCTGGGGTTCGCTTTCTGCTGAAGCTTCGGCAGGAGTGGCTTCTGGCTTGGCGATCTCCATTGGAAGGTTGGCCGAAGGATCCACTACTAAGGGAAGGCTGTTGTCTTGTTTCTCCTGCTTGGGATTTTTCTTTGCGGTGGCCTTTTTTCCACGTTTCTTGGATTGGGGTGTATCTGAAGCAGGGGTGTCGGCCGCAACGGGTGTGGTTTCCTCTCCGGATGTCACGTCTTTTTTCGATTCAGCTTCCTTCTGGGCCTGGATGGCGGCCAGTTCGGCTTTCGATTTTCTTCCGCGCTTCTTGGGAGCCGGCGTTGGTTCAGCCGCTGACTCGGCAGTGCCGGGTGTAGCCTCGGTCGCCTTGGGAGTCTCATCGTTTTTCTTTTCTGCTGCTTTGTCTTCCTTGGTGGCCTTGGGGGTTTTCTTTTTCTTGTCGGCCTTTTCAGACTTTTCGGTTTTGTCTTCTTTGGCCTTTGGCTTGCGACCGCGTTTCTTAGGCTGTGCTTCTTCTGCTTCTCCGTTGTCCTGAGTCTTTGTCCCTTTGCGTTTCTTAACCGAGTTGACGACTTCTTTGGCAGTGATTTCTGCACTTGCATCTATAATTGCTAACGGGAGCTTCTCCGGATCATCCGCGTCTATTGCAGGATTGGGTATGCCAAGCTCCTCCGCTGTTTTCAGCAGACGTTCGTCATCCCACGATTTAAGTTCATCAAGCATGTACATATGTAGTTTTTTTGTGGTGCACCCTCATAGGAGGGTATTGACTTTTTTTTCTTATGTAGCTGGTCAAATTAAACGCATATCAGCAGCTCTGACGATTTCGAGGCGATTTGGCCGCGGAGCGAATGAGCGATGCGGGCATCGTGGATGAGCTTCAAGGCCAAAGCGGCCGGAATCGGCAAGCGGATGATGTGCGAGATCCTACTCATGACATGACATTTATTGTATCGTTTTAATTTGAACAGCTACTTATGTAGGTTTTTAGGGGATTTTAGACTCCTCTGTCCATCATGCGGTATGAGGGAGAAAGGAGTTGGGTATATGCTTTGACAGCATTGTTTTATGTTTTTTCAGAATCCTGTCGTATTCTCTGCAAAATTATAAATTTTTTTTTTTATATGCAAGAGTTGCAGCGTTAATTCTTTATTAAATTTGGTTCAAATTCCTGTCGATATTGGTCCGTCGGGCAGCTGGCGTTCAAAATAGTGATAAAAAAACACTTACTTTATTGTATTTGGTCTGTATATATAAGCATTTGAAAATCAATTATATTGTGGTTTTGGATATTTACTCTGCCGGTTTACTTGCCGTTGTGGGTGTTGTAAATTAATATTAAATTTGTAAAAGATTTAAAACGCAAATATCATGAACGAAACCCTACGCAGATTATTATTACTGGCTGTGGTGCCCGTGATGGCGCTTTCATTGCAGGCCGGACGCAAGGTGTCGCTGATCGACGACGGCTGGCGATTCATCACTCCTGATGCCGATGTCGCCGTTCCGGTCCATCTTCCACATAGCTGGAATTCCGATGCCTATTCCACTAAAGACTATTACCGGGGAAAGGGTATCTATTCTCGTAAATTGACGTTGCCCGAGTCTTTTCGGGGAAAGAAGGTATATCTGAGATTCGACGGTATTGCCAATAGCGGGAGCGTTTTCCTCGATGGTGTGGAGGTGGGAAAATCCATCGGAGCATATTCATCGCATACTTATGATATAACCCCCTTCGTGGAAATAGGTAAAGATCATCAGTTGGAGGTGGTGGCCGACAACTCAAGGAAAGACATTCCTCCCTATTCGGCCGATTTCACTTTCATGGGAGGGCTCTACCGTGATGCCTGGTTGCTCGCCCTTCCTGAAGTGCATCTTGACATCGCTGAAGGAACTTCGGAAGGCTTTGATGTGCGGGCGTTGCCTCTTGACGGTGGTAAGTGGCGTGTAGAGGTCGCAGGCCTTGTAGTCAATGCGTCTGCTGGTAGGCAATCTGTGGAAGTGAGGATGTCGCTGTCTGATGCCTCCGGCTCTGTTGTTTCGTCTGTGTCGAAAAAGATGAAATTGTCGGAAGATGGTTCGGTGGCTTTCGATCTCAAGACTCCGGAACTCAAGGATGTAGCCCTGTGGTCACCTGAAGATCCTAATCTCTACAGGGTGTCGGTCGATGTGCTGAAGGGTGGGGTGGTCGTGGACTCCGGTTCTTGCTATACTGCATTCCGCACATTTGGCTTTGATGGAGAGGGCCGTTTCCTTCTTAATGGCTCTCCTTATAAGCTCAGGGGTATGTGTCGTCATCAAGACCGCAATCCGATGGGCATTGCCCTTCTCGATGAGCAGCATCGGGAAGATATGAGGCTGGCTAAGGAAATGGGTGCTAATTTTGTGCGTATCAGCCATTATCCGCAGGATGATGCGGTGATTGAGATGTGTGATCGTCTGGGCCTTATAGCTTGGGAGGAGATTCCGGTGATTGACTATGTGCCCGACACTCCGGGTTTCGATGATAATTGCGAGACGATGCTTCGCGACATGATACGCCGCCATCGCAATCATCCCTCGATAGCCATGTGGGGATATATGAATGAAATACTTCTTAGGGTTCCCAAAGAGGGTAGGGCTGAGACCCTTGACCGTACGCGAAGCCTTGCCCGTAGACTCGAGGCTGTGGTCAGGGAGGAGGATCCCGACCGGCTCTCCACTATGGCCTTCCATGGCAGCGATACATATCATGAAGCCGGACTTGGAGAGATCACCGATGTGAAGGGATGGAATCTTTATCAGGGATGGTATGGAGGAAAGTTTGACGGTTTCGAGCAGTATCTCTCGCGTCAGCACCGCGAGCATCCTGATCATAAGCTTATTGTAAGCGAATACGGAGCCGGCTCCGACCTGCGTATCCACTCGTTCTCTCCCGAACCCTTTGATTTCAGTATGGAGTATCAGCAGGATTATCTGGAGCATTATCTGCCGGTGATAGAGGATTCCGCTTTTGTGGCCGGGGCTTCTCACTGGAATCTGATTGATTTCTCTTCGGCCAACCGTGCTGAGTCGATGCCACATATAAATAATAAGGGTATACTGACCAACGATCGCAGGAAGAAAGACGTATTCTACTATTATTCCGCCATGTGGCATGATCCGGACTGCGATACGGTGGTGCATATAGCTGTGGATGACTGGAAGGAGCGTACGGATCTGCTTAATGCCGATGGCACTGTGACGCACCCCGTGAAGGTATATACCAATCTGCCTTCCGTTGCGCTTTCCGTCAATGGATCCCCTGTGCGGGAGATGTCGGTAGGCAACTGCACTGCGGTTTTTGATGCTGTGCTGGCCGATGGCCGAAATGTCTTGGTGGCATCCGATCCTGCCTCGGGTAAGATCTGCGACGTTGCCGAGATATATCTGGAAGGCATTCCTGTAGTGGAAGGCAGGCTTCGTCTGTCCGACAGGGAATTAGGTGTCAACGTAGGGAGCACTTGCTGGTTCCGCTCAGACGATACTGACTTTACGTGGATTCCCGACCGTGAATACACTGAGGGTTCGGTTTTCGGTCACTCCGGAGGTAGAAAAGAGACTACGACAAGCGTAATCCAGCTGACATCCGACGATCCGCTTCTCCAGTCATGCCGAAAAGGCCTGTCTGAATATAGGTTCGATGTGGAACCGGGCGAGTATGAGGTAGAGCTCCTTTTTGCCGAACTTGCTTCTCCTTCTGAGAAATCAGCTTATCTTCTTGGCTATGACAATGGAGAAGGCGACAGCGAATGGACGAATATGGATATCGTCATCAATGGTGAGACGGTAGAGAAAGCATTTTCTCCAGGCCTTGGATCGGAAGGAAAAACTCTTGTGCGCCGTCGCTATCAGACATCAGCTCCCGATGCATCGGTAAGGATCGGATTCGATAGGGCGAAAGGCACCACTCATCTCTCCGCAATTAAAATTAGGAAACTATAGAATCATAATTCAATTTCGTAGGCTAAGTCGTGGTTGACACCATAATCCTATGCAGCCACCTCCTAAGTTATCCTGCGCAACTTAAATATAAAAACATCATGCGAAAATTCGTTTTATTGTCTGCGTCCTTGCTTGCAATGGCATCCTCCGTATGCGCGCAGTCCGTGTGGGACAGGAATCATCTTGAGAAAGTAAAGACCCAGCTTGAAAGGCCTATGTATGCGGCCTCATATGATGCCCTGCTGAAGAGGGCGGATGCTCTGCTTTCCGTAAAGCCGCTCTCGGTGATGGATAAGAAGAAGGATTCTCCCAGCGGAGACCCACACGACTATGTGAGCCTCGCACGCTATTATCACCCTGATCCGTCGAAGCCGGACGGACTTCCCTACATAAACCGCGACGGTGTCACCAATCCTGAGATCGATCTTTATGATCGCAACCGTCTTGGCGAGACTGCGGGACGCATATCCACTCTCGCATTGGCATGGT
>CAMWMK010000130.1 GCA_947175295.1 uncultured Porphyromonadaceae bacterium | reverse complement strand
GCTTCATTTCCGATCTCAAGCGTAGCCAACAGGAACTTCGGGAGTCATACTCCTCAGATGATGGGAAGCTGGTTTCTCTTGAAGAAGCCCGAAGAAATGCGTCGAATGTCAGTGCCAATGTCGCCCCTGTGCCGGTGTGTGGAGAAGGAAAGCTCATTGTCAGGAATTTTACGGTCAAGGAGCTTAAACCGTTGATCAATTGGAAGATGTTTCTTCATGCCTGGGGGCTGCACAGTGCCGGTTGTCCGTGTGGTTGTGAGTCTGAATCTGAGGCGACACGTCTGATGGATGATGCCGAGGCATGTCTGCGTGAGATTGAGGAAAGTGGTGCGTATGATGGATTCGGTCTGCTTAGGATAGTTAAGGCATATTCCAAGGATGATGACCTGATCGTAGATGGAATGGTTATTCCTGTTCTCCGGCAGCAGAAGGTTGGAAGTGGACATCGTTCGGTCGCTGACTATGTGAATGCGGAAGGGGATTATGTAGGTGTATTCATGGTGGGTGCCGGAAACCATATCAACGAACTCCGTCTCCGCTATGAGAAGGAAGGAGATTCTTATCGCGCGCTTCTTCTTCAGTCGCTTGCCGACCGTCTTGCGGAAGCCTCGTCCGAATTGATGCACTATCTGGTTCGCAAGGAATACTGGGGTTATGCTCCTCTTGAGGAAATGGAAGTGGAAAGGATCTTGCGTGGAGAGTATCAGGGTATTCGCCCTGCCATGGGATATCCGATGCTTCCCGATCAGCTTCTCAATAATGATCTGTTTGAAATCCTTGAGCCGGAAAGCGGCAAGAGGGTGAAACTGACCGAGAACGGAGCAATGTATCCGTCTTCTACGGTGAGCGGACTCTATATCGCCGATCCTGCTGCCCGCTATTTCATGATAGGAAAGATAGGCGAGGACCAGATGGAAGACTATGCGCGCCGCAGAGGACTCAGCAAACAAAGAATATCTGAAATCCTAAGGCAATGAACTGGATAAAAACCGTATACATATGGCATGACTGCTTTGTGGTCAGGACAGCGAAAGCTGTCCTGGTCTTTGATTTCTGGAAGGATCCCTATCAGAACGGACCGCTTCCGAATCCTCTGATGGAAATAGATAGGGACACTCCTGTCTATGTTTTCGTCAGCCATGGCCATAAGGACCACTACAATCCGGAGATTTTCAATTGGTCGGAGTATTTCCGGGATATCCATTATGTGGTAAGCAAGGATGTGATGAAGCGCATAAAGCACATCATCACTCCGGAATCATCGTATAAGGGAGTGAAGGTCGATGCTTCCCGTGTCATCATGATGCGGGCGAATGAAGCATATGAGGATGAGAGGATTAGGATTCATTCATTCGCATCCACAGATATCGGAAACTCCTATGCCGTGGAGCTTGACGGATATTCAATCTTCCATGCCGGCGACCTAAATGCATGGATCTGGAAGGATGAGTCTACCGATCAGGAGATAAGGAAGGCAATGGGAGACTATAATGCGATCATTGACAGGATAGGGGAGTCGTTTGAGGGGTTTGATTTCTGCTTCTTTCCTGTTGATTCAAGAATAGGAACGGATTACTTCACCGGAGCCGGAATCTTCCTTAAGCGCTTCAAAATAAAGAACTTCTTTCCGATGCATTATGAATTGGGGGAGAATCCGACGGATATCGCAAGGCTGCATCGTGATGCTGCTGCATTTGACAGATATGCATCCCCGTCATGTCATAGATATGTTGTATCCGCTCCATATTCAGCTTACGTAGTACAGAAAGAAGAATAAGGTATGAAAATAAATCAGGAATATTAGTATGAATGGGACATTTGTCACATCGAATATACCGTTTTTTCAGTAATTTTGTGGCTGGATTGACTTTCTGATTTATGAATAAAACTGATGATTTCTTCATACCGGACAATGAGGTGAAACTGAAGGATGAACTTGACTACAGCCGTGTGGGTGAGTATATCCGCTCGGCCGAGGCGTTCTCCCGCTCCACCTATCAGAGTGTATATATAATCGATTATTTCAAGCGGAACTTCCTTTATGTCTCACCTAATCCGATGTTTCTGTGCGGACTGTCGCCGGAGCAGATGATGGAATTAGGCTATCGTTTCTACATTGAATATGTACCTCATGACGAGCAGTCGCTTCTGCTTGATCTGAACCGCGCCGGGTTTGCATTTCAGAGCAAACTACCTGTTGACGAGCGGAAGGACTGGTATATCCAGTATGATTTCCATATACTGAACGACGGTCACCCGATCCTCATAAACCATAAGCTCACACCGATTGCCCTCACATCAGACGGTCGCATATGGCTCGCCTTGTGCGTTGTATCTGTTTCCAACCATACAACTCCGGGCCACATAGAGATGCACCGTATCGGTTCACCTGAATACTTTGAATACAATCGCATCACCCGTCGATGGGAGCGACGAAGTATGCCGTCCCTCTCCGATGGGGAAAAGACAGTCATCACCCTTTCGATACAGGGCTATACCATGTCGGAAATAGGCGACAGGATGTGTCTCTCTACGGAAACAATCAAGAAGTACCGTAAACAGATTTTTGAGAAACTTGAAGTGCGCAACATCAGTGAGGCAATCATCGCCGCCACAAACAACAAGTTACTCTAAGCTCCTGCATAAGTAGAAACGAGGAAACCGCTTCACGTCCCTGCCGACAGCAATGTTGGCGGCTATCCTCGCACATATATACGCGGCTGTCTTCAGAGCCGTGTCACTCGTCCTATTCTCCTTTATGGCATGCAACGCATCATGCAGCCAATCGCAACCATCCACATTCCAGAACGCGCAATATCCCGAAATATATTCGGCAACCCATAGCCGGATATTCTGTTTATCAAGCCAACTTCTATCATCGCCGGGAAACACCACAATGCCACCGGCTCCTTCTATAAAGTCAAAGGGATAGATTACCGGAATACTGTTCATATCCCTTGCCTGAGAAAGTCCGACTCCTGTATATTCAATCAGAATCCCGTTATTTTGCTCATTAATGATTTCGCCTATTTCTACTTCATCGATATTGCAGAAGTCAAGTTTACGCAGCTCCTCCTTAATATATGTGATGAAGTCATCTTTACCGACAATCATTATCCGGCAATCCTTTATGAGTTGTTTTTCTTCGTTTGTCATATCTGTCTATTTTTCACAATGCAAAATTAAAATAACTCCCAACCTTATACCATACCCATTTGGGTATATTTTGCTCTTTTGCCCCTAAATTCACTCCTCGATATGCAAACGTACCCATTTGGGTATTGCAAGGAATATCCAACGGCATTAACTTTGCGATAATTAAACAAAACACCAAATATGATGACTAAAAAACTAATGATTTGGGTTTCCTGTATTCTTATTACTTGCAGTATTTCTGCAAATAATAAAGCTCCAGAATATGAGACCCTACCAGACTCTATCGAAATCTATAAGACGCTAATCTACAAGGCAGATTCGTGTAATATGAAACAAAATTTCGAACTTGCCTCGAATTTTTTTGACAAGGCGTTTTCTCTCGTAGTGAAACCTGCAGAAGTTGATCTTTATAATGGAGCCTGTGCAGCGGCAATAAACGGTGATGAAAGCTTAGCTTTCAATCGCCTGTTTGCAAGAGTTCAGCTATATCCTCAATGGTACAGCGACAGAATCGGACAAGACGAGGATTTACTTTCCCTGCACTCTTCTCAGAAATGGAAAATTCTCTGTGATACCCTGCAAGCACGAAAATTATTTATTGAGCGTAACTACGACCACAAGCTGAAAGAACGGTTAGACTCAATCCATTATCGTGACCAAATGCCGCGTCATGCCTATCTTGCCGCCTTGCGAGATTTTCCACATGATACCCTGTTGGTAAAGACTCGCCTTGTGGAAATGCAAAGGAATGACAGCATAAATCAGATAGAAACATTTGATATTCTGGATAAATATGGATGGCCGTCTTCAAAAATCGTAGGGCAATCAAATTTTGCTATTTGGGAGGTGATTCAGCATACTTCGCTTGAAGCTATTGAAAAGTATTTACCACTTTTCCATAAAGCAGCTGCAGATAACGAACTCAACAAATCTTTTATCGCGATGATGGAAGACCGTTGCGACATGTGGCGCAATCGCCCTCAAAAGTATGGCACTCAATTAATACTTAATGATAGTGGTATAAGAGTTCCATATACTCTACTTGACTCTGATAAAGTAGATGAATGGAGAGCCGAAATGGACTTGCCACCAATGAAGGAATACCTGAAACAAATGAATCGACAATGAAAATCGCAGAATATTTATTTATTGTATTAACCATTCTTTTGGTCGGATGTAATACATCGAAAGATATACCTTTTTCTTCTCATAGTTGGTATATAAATGACATAACAGGAAATGTAGAAAGTACAGACACGACTTTGTCGTTTACTTTATGCTATGATATGACTGAACGGGAATTTCCGCTGATTGGAAATGAGAATGAGGCTCTAAAATATAAAGGACTGAGAGCATACTTGAATAAAATTTGCTCACATCTTGAAGTGAAATGTGACAGCATTTTATTCTACGCGCCTACCAAAGGTATATTGATTATAGGTATTACTGAGGATAAACCTTGGAAACCTCGGTCTCAGTCATTTAGTATATTGACCGAGAACCCATACACATCATGGGTGCGCGATGATGACGTGGACGATTGGAGTAGAAAGCCTGATGAGATCTACACAAATGTTCTTTTGGATAGAGCGGAAAAGCAGTTATTGATAATTGATCGGTTTACTTATAAGCACTCCGATATAGCATTAATCCACATTATTCAAACCGAAACTCGCAAATTCAAGTCATTAGGTTTACCACTTTGGTCCGGCACTTGGGCTGATGTTACGGACCCGACATGCCTTGAACCAATTGCTAATTGGTTGGAGGTACACCGAAATGTGGCTTTTGAAAATTATAGACTAAGCCATAGGTTCAGTGAAATAGGAAGCAGATAAATATTTAATAATTAAGCAGCTAACAAAAATTAAACAATATGTTTAAACTATACAGCTGATTAGGTCTTGATAGGATAACTGCGGCTAATCTTGGCCTTGTCGCTCACTCACTTAACTCGTTAAGCTCGTTCGCTTCGCGACCAATCTGACTCAAGATGATCTCGCATTTATCCTATCATTAATTTTTGTCAGCTACTTAACAACTAAAATTCATATTCCATATGAAAGGATTTATAATCACACTTATCGGCATAGCCGTTAGCTTTGCTGCTTATGCAAAGCCACATTGTCAGAGTTTCAACAACTATGACGGTAAAGTGACTGTCATCTTCGCTGACGATTCAGCTGGCAACACATATAGTGTTTCGGACGTAAAACTTATTCCTTCTCGGAAAGGGAAGGAGTATGAAGCAACATCAATCAGTGTCTCTGTGGACAATGGCGTAGCAACCGTAACATTGACATTTGACCATATCACTCAGTTTTCAAATCCTAAGGTTGAGTTAAAGATCAATGGAAAGAAAGCATCTTTCAAGGTATGTAAGTGATATAACGAAACATATTTGAAAACAAATATATTCATGCAAGGATGGAGGCTCTCGGCAGTGATGCCGGGAGCTTCGTTTTATCAAATCTGTGTCTTTCCTAATTATAGTGAAGAACATTGGGCCCTCACGCAGAGGGGCATGAGGAACGGAGGGTAGTGCTAATATGCTTTTAGAATGTTGCGTGTATCAAATTTTTTAATTATCTTTGCGCAGTCAGATAAGTCTACAGGCTTGTCGACTCACCTCAAATATAAGAAATAACAACATATGAAAAACGTAATCATTGCAATCTTATTCATAGGCAGTCTTATCTTGACAGGCTGCAATCACAACGATGAGCCCATAAGCGATTATTATGTGAGATATACTGCAATAGCAAAGCCAAATGCCAATGTCAGAATGTCTTTTTCAACTGAGCCCGGTAAGTATAAATTAATTCAGACTTCTATGCCGGATGGAAAATTCCAATACAGTGTCGGTCCTGTAAATAAAGGTTTTAAGGCGGATCTGATTGTAAGTTATGAAGGAGGTGGATCTGTTGAATTTATCAGCATAGAGGTTGCAAAAGGACCCGAACCATTTGTGTTAAAGAAATCCGGTACTAATTTCTATGATTTGGAGTATATAGTAGAATAAAGAGCGAACCAAAGAATTGGCAGTAAATATAATCTTCACTCAAATAATGGAGACATCAGCCAAAGTACACTTACAATCATTGTAGCGAAAAACCACGGTCGCGGAAGTCAGCGGATCAAGAAGGAAAGAAAAACCTGTTTCGGCCGAAAGCCGGAATAATCCGTATGAATCCAGAAATAATTTGAGCCATTGAAACGCCCTTATGTGAAAAATCAGATAAAAATATGTCTTAACGCCTGATTTTCACGCCAAATGGGACAAATGTCCCACTGACCATCAGATATTTTTCGTAACTTTGCTTAATTAGATATAATCGAGACATGGATAAACTGATTTTGACAATAGTTTTGTTCCTTTCATTGTCTGCTTGCACATATCGAAGTGA
>CAMWMK010000129.1 GCA_947175295.1 uncultured Porphyromonadaceae bacterium | reverse complement strand
GTGCTGCTGATTGCGATGGACTCGACAGCGATGATCTTAGCCTCAACCGTTACCTCGCAGGTTGCAGTCAGGCCATTGGCCGAGGTAGCCATAATGGTGGCGGTACCGGCCTTCACACCTGTCACCACACCATCGGCCGACACGGTAGCGACAGACTCGTCGGAAGAAGTCCAGGTCACGGTCTTGTCAGTAGCGGAGCCGGGAGTGAACGTCACGCTAAGGGCTGCCGTCTCATCCTCTGTAATGGTTAGCGTTGGCATGCTTATGGATATGGCGGTAGCAGCCACTCCAAAATAAGCAGACGTGGAATCGAACTCAACGTCCTTATCCTGACTGTCGATAAACATAATATCCGACAGCTCTACCGTGCCCCCTGCGAAATCATCAGCGACAGAGACGTTAAGGTTTACGAGCACTCCGTCGTCGCCGGTAAACGACATATGGCTTGCGGAAAAGGCACCCATGATCAGCATGCCGTCGCCCAATGTGTTGCTGTTGAGCATGTAGTTGCCGCCATCGGCACGCGAGGAAAGGGTGATGTCGAGATCTCCATCGCTGTTCTCCAGCGCTGTAAGACCCTCGGGCAGCTTCACCTCAGCCTGGAAGCCATAGTAGTCCTGGGAATTCTCAAGTACAAAACGGAGCGTCTCCGTCTTGCCCGGTTCCAGATCCGCCGGCACAACGTAGAACCTGTCGGCCACCGCTCCGAAGGGAGCGGCGACCGTAAGCAGAGTAAGGAACGTGTTAATACATTTGTTAGTCATATCACAACATTACTTTAAGTGTCTTATTGCCTGCCTTCACGATGTAGAGACCCGACGAGAGAACTACGTTCTCGGCGTCGCCGTTGGCTACGAACGTCTTGACAGCCTTACCGTCGAGCGTGAATATCTCGACCTCCATGCCTGCCGCGCCGTATATCACGACTCCGTCGGCAGACTTAGCTATGCGGACATCGCCTGCAGCGATACCCTCCACGCCTGATTCGACAAGCGACTTCGAGATGAGCTTATATTCGTTGGCCTTTGCATCGGCAGCGATGATGTTGAACATCTCCATACCGTCGGCATCGGAGAGGCGTGCGGAAGTTACGAGTTCGACAATGGGTTCGTCGGAAGCGGTGAAGGCCTTGTTGCTCAGGTTATAGAGCGCGAAGCGCAGATGGTTGTCGTCATATTTACGTGTCTCCAGTGAATGCTTCGATGCTCTTGCGCCGGCCTTTACGTCAATGTTCCAGCCGTCGGGAACGTTGATGTCGGCCTGCAGGGCCACATAATCCATGGAGTCGTCAAGACGGATGGCGATGGCGGTGCCGCCGTCGGCTGTCTCTGTCAGCGACGCGATTACGAGAGCGTCGTCGGTCTCAACAGCCTTTGCATAGGCCGCGCCCACACGGTTCTGGATAGCCTGTGCGGCATTGTCCTCGAGGGCGAGTACCACAGTGGCGGAGGCGTCGGCGAAGGTGATCTTTCCGTCCTCGCTGCCGTTGGCGTTGGCGCCGAATGTGTAGAACTCAAGCCATTCGTCGGCGTTCCATTCCTCGGGAACCTCCTTCTTCTTCACTACGTAGTTGGCGATGTCTACCGCGTCTACGATGTTGATGCTGCCGTTCCAGTTGGCGTCGCCTACCTGCGGATAGCACTTCAGGACGCATTCGGAAACGATGTCGCCGCAGGTAGCGGTGATCACTACGTTGCCTACGCCTACAGCGGTTACCTCGCCGTTGGCATCTACCACGGCCACTTCCTCATTGCTGGACGCCCATACTACTGTCTTGTCGTCGGTGTCTGCCGGCTCAACGGTAGCGGTGATCTTGGAAGACTGGTCTACGGTCATGGTCAGCTCCGTATCGCTGAGTATGATGTTCTCGGCTACTGTCGGCTTGGCGTCGGTGAAGATCTCGAGGCTTCCGTACTTGCCTTCGGGGATAAGCACCGAGGTGCCGTCATACTGCGAAAGGATTTCCTCGCCGTCGAAAAGTATGGAAGTGACGTTTACGCCCTCTTCGGGAGTGATGAAGATACGGATATCGCCACCTTCACGTCCCGGCATGAGCTGAGCGCCGTCAAAGAGCGTCGCGAAGTTCTCAACTGTCTTGGCGCGGGCAGCGGCACGGCGTGCCACGCTTGCCTGGGATATACGTCCGTTCTGGGCTGCAGCTGCATCCTGTGCTGCCTCAAGTGCGTCCTCAGTAATCATGTCAGCGTATTCCTTCTCAGCCACGCTTGTTACGATGATACCCTTGCTGAGGCTTAATGGGAGGGAGTTCTGCGTGCTCTCGAACTTACCCCACTGTCCCTCGGAGATATACTTGCGGAAGCTGAGTTTCGGTATGGCGAGTGTCACATAGCGATAGCGCACGCCGTCGAACGCACCTGTAGTGGCTGCTGGCGCATCCTCTGCGGAGCAGCTGATATTAGCGAGCTTGCGGTCGCCGTTGACGATTTTCTCGCCTACGTTGGTGACGCCGCCGGGCATCGATAGTGATATCAGGCGCGGACAGTTCTCGAAGAGATAGGAACCTACCTCGGTGAGCGATTCCGGAAGGGTAGCGGAGACGAGACGGCGGTTATTTCTGAAAGCGTAGTCGCCGATCTTTGTAACCTCGGAGGCGAAATCGATGTTGCGGAGGGAAGCACCGCTGAATGCATAATTGCCTATTTCCTCTACAGAAGAGGGAAGGATTACCTCATCGAGTTCACTGCAACCTTCGAATACGCGGTCTTCGATTTTTGTAAGAGCTGTCTTGCCAAGATCGGCACGCTCGAGAAGCGTACAGTTCTGGAAAGCGCCTTCCATTATTTCAGCAAGCACCTCTCCGGCGACAATCTCAGACATACCGCTCTCTGCAAAGGCATACCTGCCGATGGTCTCGAGGGCCGCGGGAAGTTTCTTGACATTTACCTTCGGACAGCCTCTGAAAGCCTCGCTTCCGATAGTCTTCACAGTCTCTGGGAGTTCCGAGAGTTCAAGAAGGTTGCAGTCCTTGAATGCGTTGTCACCGATCACCTCAAGATTCGGTGGGAGGATAACCTCCGTGAGAAGAGAACCTTCGAATTCACCGGCGGGAATCTCGGTCAGGTTGGTCACTTCGTTGAGGTCGAGGCTGGTGAGGGCGATCATGTTCTCCTTGATCACGCGGAGGTCGGCTTCGGTAAGGGGGCCGTCCACCTTCATCTTGGTCACGACAGAAGGCATATATCCTGACTGTACCCTGATTTCCTCAGCGAGTGTATATGTGCCGTCGAGATGCACATATACTTCTGTATATCCCTCCTCGATGATGCGGTCGATCTGCTTCCAGCGGGGATTGGTATCGTAGGTTGAAAAACGGCCCTTGTTCACGATGAGCGTGAGCTGGTCGTTCTGCTCGTCAGTAAGGGGGAACGCATCGGAGATTGACGGCGGCATGTGCGCCTTCAGCCTGATGGTATACAGCTTCTCGAAGTTGAATGCATCTGCGGCTATGTCGGTTACATAGCTGCCGATAGTCAGTACAGAAGGAATACCGCAACTACCAGAGCCAAGGATCTCCACCTCGTCGGGAATCACGAGATTGCCGATGTAGTCATCCTCAAATGCATGGTCGCCTATGTGAGTGAGGGTCGAGGGAAGAATGACAGAACCTATGTGCGCTTGTGGATCCGTAATCCAGTGACGGCTAAAGAATGCATATTCACCAATCTCCTTGAGACCTTCCGAAAAATTGATGACCTTAAGAGCAGGATTGCTATAAAATGCCAAGTCAGGGATGGTCTCTAAGCCCTTACCTATTGACAAGATGCCAATCGACTGGAAGGCGAAAGCCTCCTTACCCATTGTCTTAACCCCGTCAGGAATATTCAATTTGGATATTTTACCTCTATTATTAAAATTATCCAGACCTCTAAATGCCTTTTGTCCGATTGTCTCAAGGGTCGCAGGGAATGTAATCTCATCAAGAGTCGTACAGTTCTCAAAGGCAGAGTTACCGATGGTCTTCAGCTGAAGAGGGAAGTAGATCTTGTCAAGAAGAGTACAGTATTTAAAGATGTTGTCAGGCAGATAGTCGATATCCGCTACTGTCACAGCCTTCTCAAGTGAAGTACACCCTTCGAATACGCCTTTGGTAGCATCGTCCTCTGCCACTTCCTCGCCTACAGGGATATCGCCGAGGACGGTAAGTCCTTCCGGAAGAGAGATCTCCGTGATGGAGGTACAACCCTTGTAGGCGCCCATCTCAATCTTCTGCAAGCCCGTGGGGAAAGCGGGATTTTCGAGAAGAGCACATCCTTCGAACGCCGATTCACCTATCTCCTCCAGACCTTTCGGAAGTATCACGGAGAAGAGCTCCTTATTGTTGTAGAACGCATAGGCGCCGATACGTTTGATTGATCTTGGGATCTCAATCTCTCCTTTGAACTGCAGACCGTAATTGATGTAATCCGGTATTTCTGTTATCCCGTTCTTAAGCTCGGGGGTCACCATCTGCACACCACCTACATACGGAGTACTGTTCCAATATGGATTCGAGTAGAGGTTGCCGAGTTTGGCGTTCGCATACCATTCCGACCAGTCGGTGAAATTCACCTTACCTATCTCGATGGATTTAAATGCATTCGGTTCGATTTCCTTTATTGTAGCTGGGATGGTAAGCGAAGCGAGAGAGATTTTTTCGTTCCACTGAAGAGTATTGTCAGGGAAAGCCATAGACTTGATTTTCTCCACACCTTCAGGAATGACATAATTAATGTCTGACTCTTTGTCTTGTCCTAATTTGAAGGAGGGTGTTAAGTAAAGAGTCTTACCGTTATCACCGAGAATTGTGCCATCTGTGAGTGTGGTAATGGTCGCCGGATTACATATGATGATAGAATTGTTCAATCCAGAGCAATCGAGTCCCTCGCTTGCAAATATATAACTATAATCAGGGAAAGCCCCAGCCTCAATGGTTACGTTATTTCCAGATATTATTCCTGCCCTGAGAGTGCTACAACCCTGAAAAGCTTCTGCTCCAATAAAAGTCACAGAATCTGGAATTTTAACCGAGGTTAATGATGTACATGTATTAAATGCAAGGCTTTCAATCGAAGATACCGAGTTCGGAATCTCTACCGACTGCAAGGAGTCACACCACCTAAATGCGCTACCCTTAATTGATGTTACTGAGTTTGGTATTTTCACCGAACTCAAACCAGTAACTGCGAAAGAATAATCTCCAATCGAAGTCAAAGAATTCGGAAGTACAACTGATGTCAAGTCACTGCAACCCATAAAAGAAGAAGTTCCAATAGAAGTTACAGTATAGTTGACATCCCCATCCTTAGCTATCTCTGGAATCACAAGAGTCCCGCTTATAGAATAATTACTAAGGGAACCAGCACCTCCTCCTTTTATCTCGCAGGTCTTGGCCTCCTCATCGATTACGGTATACGTGAGGGTATGTCCTTCGTAGGTATAATCGAAATCACGAGCCATCACGGACATTGACGACACTATACCGAGCAGTAAAAGTAGATTTTTCTGCTTCATAATGATAGTTTATTAATTTGTTTATGGATTATTTATTTTTTGTTTTTACTTTTCTTAAGCTCCTCAAGCCGAATTTTATATCCGGTTGCCCAGTCTTCAAAGAGACGATGATAGACGCAGAGGAAGTTCTCGAGATGATACGAGCCAAGACTCTTCAGATCGTTATTAAATTTAACTATATCGAGGATGCTGGGACGATCAAGTGTACCCACCCAGTCAGGATTGATGTAATTCTTGAGAATATGTTTTTCTCTATTAGGAGTCAATTTCACTTCCTCTCGGCTCAATTTTGAAATCTGGAGTAAAGCTCTTGCGCCAAGCAATGCCCCTTGTTGCAGGTATACCTTTTGCTTTGGCAGACAATTATTGTCTTTCGGCGGAATGAGGTTTCCATCCGGGTCGGCCAAGTTATAGCTCAAACGCAGGGCTGTATCGTATTTCAGCAGTGGAGAGATATAGGAGCAAAGATCTTCCAATGTCTCCTCACCATCATCGAAACAGTCTTCATCTTCGCCATTATCATCGGCTTCAGCTATCCCCGAATCTTTAAGTTCCCTACTGACAGACTCTACATATTTCCCAACCCAACCGTAGATATCCTCGAAATCTTTGGGATTCTCCGGAAAATCCTCAGCGTTTTCCAACGCTTTCGCGAGTCTTGCGATCATTACCTTGGATATTCGGCGCTGGTGACTGTTGCGGCGTGTCGAGTCCGTCTCGTTATATGCGTCATTATGGCAACCTGCCACACAGTCGCCGACGGACCACTTAGCCTGCAGACAGGCTTCCAGTCTATCACGGACAAAACTCTTGTAGCCTTCCACCAGAGTCTTCACCGGATCGATGGCGCATCCGCAGTTTGTTTTGCAGCTGCCATAATCAAACGAGTCATTATTGACTCTCATGATGTATTTAGTCATAGGCATTACGTGCCTCCGGGCCCTCAACGTCAGCATAACACAAACAGAAAAAGCGTGAGAGCCTTACTGTTCTGCCCATCCCGCTATCTGAGGCCCTGGAACTGCCCTATAAAGTCGGATGGACAGAGCAGATGCCTCACGCGCAATACTTATGTCGACCTGCCGGATATGCTCACGCACATCCGGCACTCTCCATAGCAAAATTACGCTATGAGCATCCACTCCCGTTCTCATCTTGGACTTTATATGAAATTTTCCAGGTTTCAGATAGCCAAGAAAGAGCGTCGAGTAAACGCTTT
>CAMWMK010000128.1 GCA_947175295.1 uncultured Porphyromonadaceae bacterium | reverse complement strand
TTAAAGGGTCTTGGCAGCAACCGCAGATGCCGTAGATCGTAATCGCGAAACTCTCCGGAGTGAAATCCTCCGGCTTAATCGACATCACTTCTGCGGCGATATGGTCGTTTTCAATCTCCCGTATCATTCCGCAACGCTTGCAGACGAGATGGATATGGTTGTCATGCTTCACCTCATATGTAGCTGAATTCTGTCCGAACACATTCTTCGTAAGGATGCCTGCCTTCTCCAGCAGCTCCACGGTATTGTACACCGTAGCGCGGCTCACATGGTAGCCGTCGTTCTCGATAGCCATATGCAGGGCATCTACCTCGAAATGCGAATGCAGCTCGATGGCCTTCCGCAGGATTGCGAATCGTTCCGGCGTCTTGCGGTATTTTCCGTCAGTGAGGAAGCGAGTGAACGCCGCCTCTATTGAGTCGATATTCAGAGTCATACTGCAAATTTAACAAATCCCCCCGACATATCCAAATTTTTTTTCATCCCTGCCCTAAGGCCCGCACAATTGCCGCATGCTCTGCCCCCTGCCCCTCAGCCTGATCTTTACACCGAATGGATATCCCAAATGCACGAACAGTGTCCCCAAAAACCACTTTTAACTAAAATGCCTTTGCCATATCGCCGAAAATGACTACCTTTGCAGATTAAAACTGAAAAGCAGCGTTCATGAACATTTTCAAAGGAAGCAAAAGCAAAAAGTCTCAGGACGACGAAATACCCCTCTTTACCGACGAGAAACCGGTGAAAAAAGGAATCAAGCCCACTACCGTGATCCGGTGGATGTGGATCCTCTTCATTGCCCTCGGCGGAGCCATAGCCATCTTCATGCTCTTGATCTACAACGGAGTGATCGGCTATATGCCCCCTATCGAGGAACTCGAAGATCCCCACGACAAACTCGCCAGCGTGGTATACGCATCCGACGGCACCACCGAACTCGGCCGATACTTCGCCGGAGCCGGCAACCGCGTATATACCGACTACGACGCACTCTCCCCCTACGTCATCGACGCCCTTATAGCTACGGAAGACGCCCGCTTTGAATCCCACTCCGGAATCGACTTCATGGCGCTCGGCCGTACGATGGTCAAGACCATCATGATGGGCGACAAATCTTCCGGTGGAGCATCCACCATCACCCAGCAGCTCGCAAAGCAGCTCTACTCGCAGCCCAGCTCCAACATGCTGAAGCGCGCGATGCAGAAACCCATCGAATGGATGATCGCCCTGAAGCTGGAGCGGTTCTATACGAAAGACGAGATACTCAACATGTATCTCAACCGCTTCGACTTCCTCAACAACGCCGTAGGTATAAAGACTGCCGCCAACGTATATTTCGGCAAGGAACCCGGCGACCTCCGCTGCGAAGAGGCCGCCATGCTCGTAGGCATGCTCAAGAACCCCAGCTACTACAACCCCCTCCGCCACCCGGAACGCACGCTCAACCGCCGGAACACCGTGCTCGAACAGATGGAGAAAAACGGCAAGCTCTCCAAGGAGGAATGCGCCTCGCTTAAGCAGCTTCCCCTCGGCCTGGACTATCATAAGGTAGACCACAAGGTGGGCACCGCACCCTACCTCCGCGAGGAGATACGCCGACTAATGACGGCCAAGAAACCGGAACGCCCCGAACGATCGAAATACGACAACAAGATGGCCTACGACATCGCGATGGGCAACTACAACACCGATTCCACTCAATGGGAGGAGAACCCTCTCTACGGATGGATACAGAAGAATCCTAAGCCCGACGGATCATACTACAACCTCTATACCGACGGCCTACGGATATACTCCACGATCGACCTCCACATGCAGGAATACGCCGAAGAGGCCGTACGCAGGCATCTCGGCGAAACCCTCCAGCCTGCTTTCTTCCAGGAAAAGAAAGGACAGAAAAACGGCCCCTACACCACCAACCAGCAGGAACTCTCCACCAAAGGCGTCGAGCAGCTGATCCGCAACGCCATCCGCCAGAGCGAACGCTACAGAGTGATGAAGCTCGCCGGGCACTCCCAGGAAGAAATCGACCGGGCATTCAACACCCCGGTGGAGATGGAGGTCTTCGCCTACGTGAAGGAAGACGGCAAGACCGTGCCGGGCAGCAAGGTCACTACCATGACTCCCCGCGATTCGCTCCTCTATATGAAGTCGATACTCCGCACCGGCATCATGAGCATGGATCCGCATACGGGCAACGTAAAGGCCTACGTCGGAGGTCCCGACTTCAAATGGTTTCAATACGACATGGTGAGCCGAGGCAAGCGCCAGATCGGTTCTACAGCCAAGCCCTTCCTCTATACCCTCGCCATGGAGCAGGACTTCACCCCCTGCTCGCGCTTCCTCAACACCCAGCCTACATTCGCCGGATGGAGCCCGCGCAATAGCGGGGGCGGCCACATCGGCGAGATGGTCACACTCCACTGGGCGCTGACCAACTCCAACAACTGGATCTCGGCACGCCTCGTCAACGAGCTTAAGCCAATCAATCTCGCCAACAAGATGCGCGTGTTCGGCCTTTCAGGCCACATCGAGGCCTACATGCCGCTTTGCCTCGGCACGGTAGACGTGCCCGTGCGCGACATGGTGGGTGCATATACTACGTTCGCCAACAAAGGCATCCGCACCGACCCGGTGTTCGTCACCAAAATCGAAGACAACCAGGGCAACCTCATCTACAGCGCCACGCCCCACCGCACGGAAGTGACGAGCGAGCAGGCCTATTGGAAGGTGCTCTCGATGCTGATGAGCGTAGTGGAGAGCGGCACAGGCGCGAGCCTCCGCAGCCGCTACGGCATCTCGGCCCAGATGGGTGGCAAGACCGGTACTACCAACTCAAACTCCGACAGCTGGTTTATGGGATTCACCCCCGACCTCGTGACCGGAGTATGGGTAGGAGGCGACGAACGCTACATCCACTTCAACACGATGGCCCTCGGACAGGGCGCACGAGCCGCGCTCCCGGTCTACGGACTCTACATGCAGAAGGTATACGCCGACAAGTCTCTCCCCTACAGCCAGGACGCGAAGTTTGAGTTCCCGGCCGACTTCGAGCCCTGCCGCGGAGAGGTATGGAGCGGCCCGTCCGAGACCGTGGAGGCCGAATCCGTGGAAGGCATATTCGACTGAAAGCTAATAAAAACACATAACCCATAAATTTACATCTATGGCAAAGACGCTAAAAGTAAGAGACCTGACTCTCCGCGACGGACAGCAGTCGCTGTTCGCAACACGCCTGAAGCAGGAAAACATCGACAAACTCCTCCCCCTCTATCAGGACGCAAAGTTCTATATCATGGAAGTATGGGGCGGTGCAGTGCCCGACTCCGTGATGCGCTATCTCGGTGAAAGCCCCTGGGACCGCCTGCGCACGTGCTCATCCTTCATGAAGGGTATCTCGCTGCTCTCTGCACTCTCCCGCGGACGGAACCTCTTCGGCTACGTGCCCTACCCCAACAGCGTGCTCGAAGGGTTCTATAAGGAAGCCATCAAGAATGGGCTCAACGTGATGCGTATCTTCGACGCCCTCAACGACATCAACAACATCAAAGACTCGATCAAGATGATCAACGACCTCGGCGGAATCGCCGACGCCGCCGTCTGCTACACCGTCGACCCCAAGGAAGAGCCCAAGGAGCCCGTCAAGAAGGGATTCTTCGCACGCCTCTTCGGCGGCAACGACGAGCCCGAAGCCCCCGAACTCATCTTCACCGACGAATACTTCGTAGAGAAGGCCAGGGAGATGGAGCGCATCGGCGCCAAGATGATCACGCTCAAGGATATGGCCGGCCTCGTAAACCCCAGCCGCATCTTCAGCCTCATGCCAAAGCTCAAGCAGGCACTCAACGTGCCCGTAGATTTCCATACCCACTGCACCCCGGGCTACGGCCTCGCTTCCGTGCTCACCGCCATCATCAAGGGAGTAGACATCGTCGACACCAACATCTGGTGGTTTGGCGGTGGATCCGCGGCTCCCGCCATCGAGCTCATCTGGATCTTCTGCCAGAAGCTCGGCATCGAGCTTGAAGTCAACATGGACGCCGTCGCCAAGATCCGCAAGGGTCTTGTGGAGGCCCGCCAGAGCCTCGCGGCCTTCGACCTCAACAAAGACAGATGGCCGAAGGATTTCGACGAGGCCTATGCCGCTATGCCTGCCGAGATCAACGCCGAGTTCGATCGCGCGATCGATGCCGCCACCAACAACCGCGAGGCGGAACTCCTCGACGCCTGCCATAAGATTGAAGCATACTTCGGATTCCCCAAGCCCAACGAGCTCGTCAAGAACGCTGAGGTGCCGGGCGGCATGTATTCCAACATGGTGGCCAATCTCCGCGCCCTCCACGCCGAAGACGTCCTCGACGAGGCCATGGCCCTCATCCCGAAGGTGCGCCGCGACGCCGGCCTCGTGCCACTCGTGACGCCCACCAGCCAGATCGTCGGCTCGCAGGCCGTGGCCCTCGCCCTCGACCGCCGCAAAGGAGCTCCCGACTATACGAATAAGAACAACCAGTTCGTAGGCCTTGTAAAGGGTGAATACGGCAAGACTCCCGTGGCAATCGACCCCGCATTCCGCGAGCAGATCACCGGAAGCCCCGTTGAGAAACCCTACGACGTAAGCCAGTTCCGCCAGCCTGAAAACCCCGTTCTCGAGGAATACGGCGGCGTGAAGCTCGCACAGAACGATGAGGAATACCTCCTTCTCGAGCTGCTCCCCGCCGTCGCTACCGGCTTCCTTAAAAACAAGCGCAAAGCTGAATACGATGCCGCCAACGCCGCTGCAGCCGCAGTGGCAGAAGCCGAAGCCCAGGCCGCGTGTCCCTACGATCCCGTGACGGGTCCCACACTGAAGGCGCCAATGGGTGGAACGATCATCGAGATCAACGTAAAGCCGGGCGACAAGGTGAAGACAGGACAGACACTCCTCGTCTACGAGGCGATGAAGATGGAAAACGACCTCGGCTCCGAAATCGACGCCACCGTGAAGCAGGTGCTCGTGCAGACCGGCGACGTTGTGGCCACCAACCAGGACCTCATCGAATTCGAATGATCCACACATATTCTGTACACCCCCGGGTCTTGAGAGCGCCGCATCGCGCGGCCTCTCAAGGCTCTCCACTTTTCGCTAACTTCAATAGGTAAAAATCTTAGATTCTAAATTTCAAATATTTCAAACCAAAACAATGGATTGGTTGATTGAACTTCTATCGCCGGGCAACACCTCCCTTGCCTCAGCGGTAATGCTTTATAGCTTCATCATCTTCGCCGGAATCTACCTCGGCAAGATAAAGATATGCGGCGTGTCGCTTGGAGTGACGTTCGTGCTCTTCGTCGGCATCCTGCTCGGACATTTCGGATATACCGTGCATCACGATGTCCTGCACTTCCTCCGCGACTTCGGCCTCATCCTCTTCATCTTCTCGATAGGTATGCAGGTAGGCCCCGGCTTCTTCTCCTCCTTCAAGGAAGGGGGCGTGAAGATGAATATGCTCGCCGTTACCGGAGTCCTGCTCAACGCCGCCATCGCCGTAGCCCTCTACTATATGCAGGGAGGCGCCGAAGGCTCCACCTCCCTCCCCGAGATGGTGGGCATCATGAGCGGCGCCGTGACCAACACCCCCGGACTTGGCGCGGCTCAGCAGACAGTGCTCCAGATCAATGAAAACGCCTCCACAGTCTCGCAAGACATGGCCATGGGCTACGCCGCAGCCTATCCCCTCGGCGTGGTAGGCATCATCCTGTCGCTCATCCTCATCAAGGTATTCTTTAAGATCGACCTCCAGAAGGAGATTGAGGAAGTGGAGAACGAAACCAAGGATTCGCAGCTTGCGCCCCACGTTGTTACGCTTAAGGTGACCAACGAACTCATGGCCGGCCTTGACATACGCAAGATTCACGACATCATCAACGCCAACTTCGTCATCTCCCGTATCGAACGCCCCGACGGCACAATCGTGATCCCGAAATCATCCGACACCCTCGAGCTCAACGACCTCATACTCCTCGTATGCTCCGTGCAGGACGAAGAGACATTCAACCGCTTCATCGGCCCGCAGGTGGAGAAGAAGTGGGAGATGGTGCAGGGTCCAGTCGTGTCGCGTAAGATAGTGGTGACGAAGACCGACTACAACGGCGTGAAACTCGGAAGCCTGCGCCTTCGCATGGGCTACAAGCTCAACGTAACGCGCGTCACCCGTGCCGGCGTCGACCTCCTCGCCACTGCCAACCTTCGCCTGCAGATGGGCGACCGGCTTACCGTTGTGGGCAAGCCGGAAGATATCCAGCGCCTCGGCGACCGCCTCGGCAACTCCATGAAGCGGCTCAACGAGCCAAACCTCTTCACCATGTTTGTCGGCATCTTCATCGGCATCGTGGTCGGCAGCATACCCTTCTTCCTCCCGGGCATGTCGGTGCCCATGAAGCTCGGCCTCGCAGGCGGCCCACTCGTAGTGGCCATCCTCATCAGCGCCTTCGGAACCAAGATCCATCTCGTCACCTACACCAACTCCTCGGCCAACCTTCTGCTGCGCGAGATAGGCATATGCCTCTTCCTCGCCTCCGTCGGCATCGCGGCAGGAAAGGACTTCGCCGCTACTGTCTTCAACATGCGTGGCGCCATGTGGGTCGGCTATGGCCTCGTCATCACCCTCATCCCGCTGCTCGTAGTCGGAATCATCGCTCGCTGGAAATATCAAATGAACTATCTTACCATCATCGGTATGCTCTCGGGCAACTACACCGATCCCCCGGCGCTCGCTTATGCCAACAAGGTGGCCAACAACGACGCTCCCGCCGTAGCCTACTCCACCGTCTACCCGCTTACGATGTTCATGCGCGTGATCGTAGCCCAGCTCCTCATCCTCTTCCTCGCTTCGTAGTTTTAAT
>CAMWMK010000127.1 GCA_947175295.1 uncultured Porphyromonadaceae bacterium | reverse complement strand
CTCAGATAGCCGCTCCAGCACATGCCGATGGCGGTGAAGACGCATATGGCGTTGCCGTCGACCCAGCCTTCGGCCACAAACCTCGGTATGAGGCCGAGAGCCGCCCCTACAGCGCCTAAGGCGGTGATGGGAAATCCGATGAGATGGGGATCGTTGAATCCGAAAAGCCATTCAAACACTACATTGACTTTCCCTACCAGGGCGGGAAGCAGTTCGACGCCCTGATAGGCACCTCCGTCGTAGCCGTCGGCTCCCGGGCCGAATGTAAGCATCATCACGAGGGTGGAGATCACGAGCACTCCTGGGATGATGGCGAGCCCCACCTCGACTCCCCCTTTTCCGCCGTCAAGCACGGCATTGAGGATGCGGGTGAAGAGTGATTCCTCCTTGTTTTTACCCTCCTCTTCGGTCTTCTTGATTTCGTCATACACCTCGTCTACGGCTTCCATGTCGCGGTAGTCGGGATGAGAGCGGAGTATGAAGCTCTGCATGCAGCGGGTGGAGACCACGCATCCGATGATGGCTCCGGCGAAGCCTATCAACGGCTCCACCGTATAGCCGAGGCTTATCATGTAGATTATCACTAAAAGCCCCATGCCGAAGGCCGTTCCGAAATTGGTCAGCGATATGAACTGGTATTTCTTGAAGTAGCGCGCGAATTGCTTGTCTTTGGAAATGGTGATGATAGCGGGATTGTCGGAAAGAAACGTCATCACTCCTCCGAGCGAAGCCACGCCTGGAAGGTTGAAGATAGGCTTCATGATGGGATGCAGTATCTTCTGAAGCATTTCAACGACACCGAATTCCACGAGGATCCTCCCCAATGCTCCCGTAAGCACGCATACGGCCATGAGGAAGAAGCAGGTGTTGAGAAGGAGGTCGTGGGCGGTGGCCATCATGGTCTTCATCATGGGAGCCACACCCATCTTATAAGCGATAGCGCCGAAGATAACGAATACCCACATAAGGCAGACTATTCCCTTTAGATAGACATTTCCGCCGGTTTTTGTTTTTGGGGCTGCCTGGAGGTCGGAGCCGGAAGCAGCATCGGTCGAGTTCATAATGATGTGTAGGTAGTTAAGGTTAAGAATGTTTTTTTCAGTCGTGGGTTATCAGCGGAAGTTCAATAGGTTCATATGCCAGGTGAGGCCTACGGATCCGTACATGGTGTCTTTCTGCATGAGGTCAGACGGATTATAGTTGGAGCCGTGAGATCCGAATATGGCGGCATGCACTTTAAGCAGATGCCTGCCGTTGCGGATGGGATACCATTCTCCTACGATGCCTCCTATCGCGAGCTGTGACCCTCGGGCCACTTCCGTCATCTCCGTAAGATTGACACCCCGGTTGCAGTCATACGAGACTTTGCCGGTGATCTTCCATTTGGGATTGATGTCCCACGACAGTTCTCCCATGAAGGTGTTGTTTTTAAAAAGATTGTTTTCCGGATATGTACGCGTCATGAGGTCTACGAGGAGAGTTACCTTATCGTTGACAACCAGCTTGTTGCCTAAGGCCACATAGTTGCAGTATTTACCCTTCAGGTATTCCACTTCGTTGACCGACCATATGGTTTCCAGACGTAGATGGCTGTTAAGGTCGTGGGCGCCGCGCCACATCAGGTTGTAGGCATAAAGGTTGCGATCTTCAGGAGTGGCGAAAATACTTTGGGATATCTGAAGGGCCAGATGATCGCCGGGAGTTACCTGAAAGCCACCCGACACTCCGAACTGATAACAGGCCACATTGCTGACGAATAGATTCGGACACATCAGGTTGATCGGAGCTCTGTCGTATTCATATCCGCCGATGAGCACCACCTGCTTGCCTGCGCCTATGTCCCATTTTCCGGATTTATAGTTGATGTCAAGGATGTCTGTCTGATCCCAGATGGTGTTGTCTTTAGGGGTTCGGGAGAAGCGCTGACGCCACGTATAGGTGAGGCCATCAGTGAGCTCGCCATGGGCCTTCAATGCGATGTATTTGCCGATGAAGCCGGTCTGCGAGCGGTCTGACTTCCCCTCATATGTCACCATCTGCCAGTCGAGACGGGCATCAAGGTCGAGCGAGATCAAATGGTCTTCGGCTTCTTTCTGCTGAATGGCATCGGAGGTCGAAGCGTAGGCCGCCATGCCCATCATGGCGGCTGCAGCCAAGGCTGCTGTTCTTTTCAGTTTCATTTTCGTTTACTTTTCAGTAGGCTGTAGTAAAGATTCACACCACAAAATTAAGAAAATAATCCATAACTGACAAATTTAAAACGATATATTTGAATCAAGACCTACGCCATTGAAATTTTTTGGCAAATAGTTGAAACTACCATTTGGATATATCGCATAATTTTTGTAACTTTGCGCGCAAATAAAAATCGCTTATCAAAATTCATCATCATGACAGTAACCGATAGATTTCTGGAATTCATAAAATTCGACACCCAAAGCGACGAAGAGACCAACCTCACACCCTCCACTCCGGGGCAGATGACGTTTGCCCGTCATCTCAAGACGGTCGTAGAAGGAATGGGGCTTGAAGACATCACTCTTGACGACAACGGTTACCTGATGGCCACTCTCCCCGCCAATACAGACCGACAGCTTCCTACAGTTGGCTTCATCGCCCATATGGATACGGCTCCCGACATGAGCGGACGCCACGTAAACGCACGCATCGTAGACAACTACGACGGAACGACAATCACGCTCAACGACAATCTCCGCATATATCTCAGTCCCGATGAATTTCCGGAACTGCTCAACTATATCGGCCAGGATCTTATCGTCACCGACGGCACTACCCTCCTCGGGGCCGACGACAAGGCCGGAATCGCTGAAATCCTTACCGCCGTGGCTCGCCTCCAGGCACGCCCCGACATCAAGCATGGCAAGATCCGCATAGCGTTCAATCCCGATGAGGAGATCGGCAAGGGCGCCCACAAATTCGATGTGGAGCGTTTCGGCTGCGACTTCGCCTATACGATGGACGGCGGAGCCGTCGGCGAGCTCGAATACGAGAACTTCAATGCCGCCTCAGCGAAGGTGACCATCAAGGGACGCAACGTGCATCCCGGCACAGCAAAGCACAAGATGGTGAATTCCATCCGCGTAGCCAACCAGTTCATCCAGATGCTCCCGCGCTGGGAGACTCCGGAGCACACGGAAGGCTATGAAGGGTTCTACCACCTCATCGGTATAGAAGGAAGCGTAGAGGAGACTACCCTCACATATATAATACGCGACCATGACCGCGCTCGCTTCGAAAGCCGTAAGCGCGAGATAGAGCATCTCTGCCGCAAGACAAACATGGAGCATCCCGGAAGCTGCTCGGTTGAGATCAAGGATCAGTATTACAACATGCGTGAGAAGATCGAGCCGGTGATGCATATCATTGAGATAGCTGAAAAAGCCATGCGTGAGGCCGGCGTGACTCCGAAAGTGCAGCCCATACGTGGCGGCACTGATGGCGCGCAGCTCTCATTCAAGGGTCTCCCCTGCCCCAATATCTTCGCGGGCGGCGAGAACATGCACGGCCGCTATGAGTTCGTATCGATACAGTCGATGGAGAAGGCCACCGACGTCATCTTCAATATCGCCAAGATCATAGCGGAGTGACCTGCTCTGCCTTCAAGCCTTGAAGAAACTTATCGTAGTGACGGGCCCTACGGCCTCCGGCAAGACAGACCTCGCCATCAAGCTCGCCCTCGAGCACGACACTGAGATCATCTCCGCCGATTCCCGACAGATATATAAAGGAATACCCATAGTCACCGCCGTTCCTGACCTCAGTCAGCGAGCGGGGGTGACTCATCATCTTATGGAGGCGTTGCCGCTCGATGCCTACTATTCGGCGGCGATGTTTGAGGAGGATGCGTTGAAGATAGCGCGGAGCATCTGGCAGCGAAGGGATGTAGCGGTGGTATGCGGAGGATCGATGATGTATGTTGACGCACTTGTCAAAGGAATCGACGAGCTCCCTACCGTACCTGACAGCATACGGCTTCCACTCATGGAGGAATGGAGGGCCAATGGCGACGACTGGCTTCGCGACCGCCTGAAGGCTCTTGATCCTGAATATTACGCCATCGTAGACCGCGCCAACATGAAAAGGGTGTTCCATGCGGTTGAGATATGTCTTGCCGCCGGCGCCACCTACTCTTCGCTCCGCACAGGGAAGAAAAAGGATCGCGATTTCGAGATCGAGAAGATAGTGATCGATATGCCGCGTGAGCAGCTCTTCGACCGCATAAACCGAAGGGTCCTCTCCATGGTGGATCGGGGACTCGAAGAGGAGGCACGCCGGGTATATCCGCTGCGCCATCTAAATTCACTGAATACCGTGGGGCTGAAGGAGATGTTTGCATATTTCGACGGAGAGATGGACCGCGACACCGCGATAGCGCGCATTCAGAAGAACACCCGTGTATACGCCAAGAAGCAGCTGACATGGCTCAAAAAAGAAAAGGGAAACAATGGATAAATCGAAGATATTGAAATATGCGGCGGTATTCCTCCTCATCATAGGAATCGCCTATTTCTGGAACAGACTCGCGCCCGGCGAGGTCGATAAGGACTTTGGCGCTCCGAAGCCTACTGAGTCACAGTCGTCGTCAACCATCGACCTGAATGCGCTCGATAAGGTAAAGGGCGCCAACGGTGTGCCTTCAGAGGTAAAGGAATACGAAGGCTTCACCGTAGACTTCAATCAGGAAAACAAGACGCCCAACTATGTGGCGTGGATACTTTACGGACATGAGACGGAAGGAGCTTCGGCACGCAGCAATAAGTTCTGGACAGACACTGAAATCGAAGGTTGTCCCGAGACCCGCGACTATACCCGCTCAGGCTATGACCGTGGACATATGTGCCCGGCCGGAGAGCAGAAGTGGAGCGAGACGGCGATGCACCACAGTTTCGTGATGGCCAACATATGCCCCCAGAAGCATGAGCTCAACACCGGAGCCTGGAAGACGCTCGAAGACAAGGAGCGTATGTGGGCTAAGCGTGACTCGGCATTGGTGATTGTAGCCGGACCCATCTATGATTCCTCCGACTCGGAGACAATCGGGAAAAACAAGGTGAAGGTGCCGTCAGCGTTCTTCAAAGTGCTTCTCGCGCCCTATGCCGAGCCTATGAGGGCGATTGGATTCGTCTACCCCAATATGAAGTGTGAGGGCAATATGCAGGCCTACTCTGTGAGCGTAGACGACGTGGAGAAAATGACCGGAATGGATTTCTTCTCCGCTCTGCCCGACGATATTGAGGATAAGGTGGAAAGCACTGTTTCGTTCAAGGACTGGAACAGCAATAATAAGGAAAAGTAAAATATTAAGTTACCGGAGATACCAAATGAAGATTTTGAGCGATGATACGATTATGGCGGTTGCGACGCCGTCGGGAAAGGGTGCGCTTGCTATAATACGGCTGTCGGGGAAGAAGGCTTTCGCTATTGCCGACGCCGTATGGAAAGGCGCAGCCCTTGATGGATGTCCGTCCCATACCGTGCATCTGGGCAATATTGTGGATGAGAGGGGCGAGATACTCGACCAGGCTGTGGCGACTGTATTCAGAGGGCCGAATTCCTTCACCGGAGAAGACACAGTGGAGTTTACGCTTCATGGTTCGCCCTGGATCATCCGCGAAGTCGGCAACCTTCTGCTCCGTAAAGGAGCCCGTGGGGCCGAACCCGGTGAGTTCTCACGACGCGCCTACCTCAACGGACGGATGGACCTCGCGTCGGCGGAAGGAGTGGCCGACCTCATAGCCTCGTCTTCAAAAGCCGCCCATAAGCTTGCGATGCAGCAGACACGCGGCTCCTTCTCAAAGGAATTCAACCTGCTGCGCGATAAGCTTATCGAACTCGCTTCCCTTCTCGAACTCGAACTTGATTTCTCGGAGGAGGACGTGGAGTTTGCCGACCGCACACGTCTGATAGAGATCGTCACGCTTCTGCTTTTGAAGATCGACCGCCTGACAGCGTCCTATGCCGCAGGGCGCGCCATAAAGGAAGGCGTACCCGTCGTTATCGCCGGAATGCCCAATGTAGGCAAATCCACCCTTCTCAACGCCATCCTTCAGGAGGAGAAGGCTATCGTATCGGATATTCCGGGCACCACCCGCGACATCATCGAAGACACCTGCGAGATTGATGGAGTCCTTTTCCGGTTTATCGACACCGCAGGTTTGCGTGAATCGTCGGATAAGGTGGAAAACATCGGAATCGAACGGGCCCGTCAACGCCTGAATCAGGCTGCCATCGTGCTTTGGCTCATAGATCCGCTTGCACCGGTAGGCGAACAGTTGTCTGAAATGAAAGCCACTCTCAGCGATCTTGACGCCGGCCGGAAAATCATACCGGTCATAACGAAGGCGTTTGCTCCCGGCATGACGGAATCGACGCTTGATGCAACCCGCGATTATCTGAACGCGGCCTTCAAATCACAGGAATCCGCCGAAGAGATCCGGAACCCGGTGAGCATCTCTGCCGGAGAAGGACAAGGGCTGGAAGCGCTATGCGATGCCCTGAAGAAAGCCTCGACGAGCGACTTTGATCCGGAGAAGGAACTGCTTCTGACCAATGCCCGCCATTACGGTGACCTGCTCAAGGCCAGCGAAGCATTGCGTCGCGCGCTCGGGCAGATGCAGGCCGGCTCCAGCGCCGACTTCATCGCCATGGACATCCGCGAAGCCACCGCAGCCCTCTCCTCCCTCACCGGCTCCATCACCACCCCGGATCTTCTCAACTCCATCTTCTCCCATTTCTGTATTGGCAAATAGCTCGATAATCACTATTAATCGGCATTCATCACAAACCATTAGTATAGCGCACTTTAAGGTGCGCTTTTTTATTGTCCTTACTGCTCGATTCTGATAAAGTCAAATGCACCATGAATATATTTTGACTTAAGTTTTGTCACAATGTATTGTCGCATCTTCACTAAACATTACCATTTAAATCAATTATTGACTTGTGCAAATAAAA
>CAMWMK010000126.1 GCA_947175295.1 uncultured Porphyromonadaceae bacterium | reverse complement strand
TTGAGTTTTTCCTTGGCTCGGTGGAGCCGGGTGGCCACATTGTTGCGCTTGAGGCCGACGGTATCGGCAATCTCCTCGTAGGAGTATTCGTCAAGCCACATCATGACTATCGCCTTGTCGATGGGGCCGAGTGTGGCGATGCATTCGTAGAGCTCCTTGACGGTTTCCTTCTTTTCCTGCGAATGATCGGGCACAAGAATCACCTCGTCGAGGGAAGACTGATGTGGTTGCCGGCTTCTGATGCGGAGGGTGGATACACATGTGTTGAGGGCAATTCGGTATATCCATGTCCGCATCGAAGAGTCTGCCCTGAATGCCGGCAGGCCACGCCAGATATTGACCAGAACATCCTGATAGAGGTCTTCAAGGTCCTGCGATGTGTGAGCGTAGCCGAGGCATATACGGCGAATCATCGTGTCGTGATCGGCAACCGCGGCGTCAAACATTCGGTAGAGACGTTCCGACTCCGGAGCCATTCCCAGAGCGGAGGCAAAGCGTAGCAGTAGGTTTTTCATCGCCGTCCAGGCAGTCGGAGCCGGCATCGGCAACCTGTATGTCAAAGGTATTGAAATCATCATCGTTTTTCGTTTTGTAGTATTAGTCGAAGGAACGGCTGGGATAGTTTCACTGACAGGTAAAAAAAAAACGGACCTCCGAAGAAGTCCGAAAAATAGAGAATTAATGAATGAATGACGAGGTGGGCGAAGATGGATTCGAACCACCGAAGGTATAAACCAGCAGATTTACAGTCTGCCCCATTTGGCCACTCTGGTATTCGCCCGATGAAGATCCCACATCGCGTGGGTTTCACACTGCAAAATTACGAATAAAATCCGAATCCACCAAATTTTCCTCGATTTTTTTTCAAAAAAAATTTTTAAGTCGCGCTCAACGCCTCATGCGGAAGTACGCACAAGATGCTTGATGCTTCGCCGTATAGTGCTCCATTTCGGGAAGATAGCCCACGGGCGCACCGGACCGTAACCGATGAGAATCAACGTCAACGCTACCAGAGCCACGATAAGCAGCCATCCGTAGATCTCCTTCATCGAGACTACGAGCGCATGCCGACCGATCTCTCCGAAGACTGAACCCAGCGACATCGGATCCACACCGGGATTGAAATCGACGATACGGGCACTGAGAAGCGATACGTTTTTAGCTATCGTATGGCGGAGTAGCTCCCCTATCAGTGCAGGTCCGAGCGTCGCTCCCATTACGGCGCCCGTGAATCCATTGATCGTCAAAGCCTGCGGAAATACCGTGAATGGCAGCCCGCTCTGCACTATCGATGTGAGGAAGACTATCGAGATTATCACTGAAGCTGCGCCGCGTGCGAAGAGCGGGATGAAGAGCATCTCCTTCTCCACTCCGTAATCTATGAGGAAATAGAAATAGGCCAGATAGACGGCGGCAAGCGCAAAACCGATTGCGGTCATCGTCTTATACGTCCATTTGCGGAGAGCGAAAGTGCAATACGTAAATCCGCACCCTACCACGATACCTGCGAAGACATACCAGTTGAGGTCGATCAGGTTGGTCTCATCAAATCCGAGTATCGAGGCCGCATACGTATGCTCGAACACGTGCTCGGTTGCCATCAGGGTAAAGAAGACCACATAGACGAGTGTAGCGCGGATTACATTGCGGTTCCTCATCGCCATCAGCGATATGTAGGGGTGATGGAGGAATGACGCCCTCCATAGGTTGATGCCCAGGCATACGAGTCCAAGCGCTGTGGCTCCCTGAATCTCGACGGCGTCCCACCAATCGTAGAAATTGCCGTAGACGCAGATGAATGTGAACGCCAGCATGAATATGCTCCAGAGTCCCGCCCCGATCCAGTCGATGCCGAGCAGAGGGATGAACAGCGGCGCACGGACAGGCTTCAGCAGCACCACCACCATAAGGATCATCAGCCCGAGCAGGCCGATCATGATCCAGTGCATGTATTCCCATTCGGCATGAAAGGCCGTATAGATCGTCGCTATGCCGCTGAGCTGGATCACACTGTCTACGATGATGTAGACATAGCAGAAGAATATGGCCATGTCGCGCACAGGTGTCAGCCATAGCTGGATGGTGGAGTTGCAGGCAAACGTGGCCTGCATGCGAAACCATCCGGCTACAAAACACGTAGCGACAAGCAACGGAACACTGTCGGTATGCGCGCAGACCACGTTGGCCACGATCAGCACGATGCCGCAGACTATCAGCTGGGTGCGCGCGGAAAACCGGAACTTGATGCGGAACATCACAGCGAAGTTGACCGCAAGCCCGACAAGCGACGCGTATCCGGCCATCAGGATATCCTCCTGCATGAGCGCGGTAGTGCCCACCATGTCGGAGGCGGCGGCGAGATAGAGGCCTCCGGAAAACTGCACTATCAGCACGAAGAATATGAAGAGCCAGGGTTTCAGCCTACGCGGTATGACGCCTCTGACATCCGGAATGTCAAAAGGACCCTGAGGTGCGTGCCAGTCTCCCATGTCAGTATTTCACGCTACATTCCACATTCATGCCTGCGCGAAGCTTCGCCATGGCTTCCGGCGAATTTCCTGACGAGAAGTCGATCCTGACCGGAACACGCTGACGTACCTTCACGAAATTGCCGGCGGAATTATCCTGAGGCATCAGCGAAAGCGAGGCTCCTGTAGCGGTGGAGATCGCAGACACAACTCCCTCGAAAGTCACATCGGGGATGGCATCCACCTTTATCTCCACCTTGCTCCCCGGCTCTATATGCTTCAGCTGGGTCTCCTTATAGTTGGCCGTGATCCAGACATCGCCTGAATCCACGATGTCAAGCAGCGTCTGGCCCGGCTGCACGAGCTGACCTACCTGAATTGTCTTGCGCGATGTAAACCCGTCGCAGGGGGCGAGGATCACGGTGTAGCTTAGGTTGAGCTCGGCGGTCTCAAGCAGGGCCTTGGAGAGTTCGATTCCCGCCTCTGACTGCGATATGCGTTCACGGCTGACGGCCACTACCGAAGATGTGGCGCTCCGCTGGCGCGCGAGCATCTCGTAGCGCGCCTTCTTGGCTTCGTAGTCAGTCTTGGCTGCATCATACTGCTGACGGGTGACGGCATCCTTTTCCAAAAGTTTCTCATAGCGGGCAAGATCGGTGGCGGCCATCTGCATCACTACCTTAGCCTCCGCGATGGAGGCTTCGCTCACGGCCACATTGGCGCTGGCCGACTCCACACTGCGGTCGGCCACGCTGCGTCCGGCCACGGCGTTGGCATAGTCGGCCTTGGCCCTCGCCACATTGAGGCGCATGTCGGCGTCATCTATGACCACAAGCGTGTCGCCCTTCTTCACCTGCTGGTATTCCTTGAAACGTATCTCCTTGATGTAGCCCTGCACGCGGCTGTTGACAGGCACTATCTGCTGCCCCACCTGGGCATTGTCGGTGAATTCGACATCGCCGAGATGAATGAATTTGCTGCCTACCCATATGGCGGCTACGGCGACTGTGATGATGGAGACTATATACGACAGTATTTTCTTTGTGCGGTGGTTCATATCTTTCCGGAAGTGAATAAAAGTTTGTAATAATAGTAGATTATGTCGATACGGGCATCGATGAGCTTCTGCTGGGCGCCGAGGCGCGAGTCGGCGGCATCGAGCATGTCGGTGATGAGCGCCATTCCTTCGGAATAGCGGGTGGCCACGGTATTGTAGTTGCGTTCGGCGAGTTCCACGCTTTTCTGCTGCGTCTTCAATTGCTCGTATGCCTCCAGATAGCGCACATGGTCGGCGCGCACTGCCATGCTTACGCCTTCATCCGCAGCGGCCAGCTGCTCTGCAGCCTTCCGGGTGGAGAGCCGGCTTTTGTCGATGGAGCGATTGGTCTTGTAGAGCGACGCCACATTGTAGCTGACGCCGAGGCCCACATACCAGTAGCTGAGATTGCGGTTGATGGGCGGGATCTCCACAAGTATGGGGCCGTCCATGGTCCAGCCTGCCTGAAGGCCTACTTTCGGCAAGCGCTCCGCCTTCACGAGGTCTTCCGCCTTTCGGCTGATGTCCACTCCGCTTCGGGCAAGCTTGAGCGAGGGAGAATTACTTCGGGCCTCTGCCTGCCACCACTCCTCCCCTTGCAACGGCAGCGAGCGCAGGAGGATGGTTGAGTCCGGTATTACTTTGGTTTCCTTCGGCAGACCGGCTACGGTCACCAGATTGTTGTTGAGGATCTCAAGGGTGTTGTCGATCCTTATGATCTGGAGCTCAAGGTTGGAGACGAGAAGCTCATAGCGTGTGATGTCGTTTTGCAATGCTGTCCCCTGCTCATACCGGGCCTGCATCTCGGCGAGCACCTTGCGGGCCGACGTAAGGTTGCTTTCCACCACCTGACGAAGATTGGTGAATTTATAGACGTCAAGATAGAAGCCTGTCAGTTCGAAGCGGATGTTGTCGCGCTGAAGGTCTGTTGCAAACCTCGCGGCTGTCGATTTGAGTTCGGCGAGCTCTATGGAGCCGGTGATAGCTCCGCCGGTATAGAGAGGCTGAGTCACGCCTACGGCCAGCCCCGTGCCGAGATGGGGAATCGGGGCTTTCTGATAGTCTGTGAAGTCGCGTTTCGTGGTGAAGCCGTCGCCGATAAAGCTGAGCGAGAGCGAGGCGTCGATGTCGGGGAGCCTACCGGCTTTGGCCACGCTGATCTCTTTCACAGCCTCGGCCTCGGCAGTGACATAGGGACGGAGCCGAGCGCTGTTGGCTTCGGCAGACTGATATATTTCCTCAAGAGTCACTACCGACTGGCCGTAGGCGCACGCTCCGCCGCTCAGCAGAATGGACAAAGCGCATCCTGCGAGCAATCGAAGATTGTTCATAAAAAGGTGTTGTAATGAATGAAGTTGATTGATTAGCCTGATATGCGTGAGATTAGACACAATCCCAACTCTCCCGGCTGAGGAGTGTCAGAAAGCGACTCAGCGGGAAGCGGTGCTTTTCCAGTTTTCAAGAAATCCCCAGTTTCTTACGGCCGGGGCAGCCGTGTGGATGTAAGAATATACGTGTTTCATTATAGGGCGACTCTTTGTGAACCGCACTGCAAAATTACAAAAAATTTCCGACACTCCAAAATCGACCCGTGATTCACGCGGATCAATCCAAAGTGGTTTTTCAAAAATTCCGGCGTTAATTATGCAAATTGCATTATGCTTTTCACATAATGCAATTTGCATAATTGAATTGTTTTGATTAACTTTGCGTCTGTATTAACCGTTTAACAGTTTATTCCATGGCGGAACCACGAAACCCATTCATACTTGGCCATAGAATCAGCCGACCCTACTTCTGCGATCGCTTTGATGAGGAAAAGAACCTTATCACTTCCATACGCAACGGTCGAAACACCGTGCTTATCTCTCCTCGCCGCATGGGGAAGACATCTCTTGTATACGTTGCCCTTCACAATTCGCCGGAGATTGAAAATGAATACCTGACTTTCTTCTTCGACATCCTACAGACAAACTCACTCGCCGAGTTCACATTCCTTCTCGGTAAGGCCATATTCGACAGGTTGAGAAGCAAAAGCGAGTCGGGCCTGCGTAAATTCCTGGCTGCACTGAGATCTATAAAGGGCACATTCGGTTTTGACCCTTTTTCTGGAACCCCGACATTCAATCTTCAGATCGGAGACTTACAGAATCCTGAATTCACACTTGAGGAGATATTCCATTTCCTTGAGATGAGCGAGAAACCCGTGATTATGGTAATAGACGAATTCCAACAGATAGCAAAATATCCGGAAAAAAACGTCGAGGCCCTGCTACGTACCCACATACAGCAGATGAGCAATGCCACCTTCATATTCTCAGGAAGCGAACAGTCTTTGCTCCAGGAAATGTTCGTATCGTCAAAACGTCCTTTCTACAACAGCTCCGAACTCATGCATCTCGGTGCAATCCCGAAAGACATCTATAGCGCGTTCGCCCTGGATCTCTTCTCCAACCGCAACCGGATTCTTGATCCGGCCCCCGTCGGCTGGGCGTTCGATCTCTTCGATGGCAATACATTCTATCTTCAGAGAACAATGAACGGCGCTTTCGCCGACACGGATGAAGGGGAAACGTGTAGCGAGGAATCGGTCAGACGATCCGTAAAGGGAATGTTAGCTGCAAATGAAGTAATGTATCGTGAAATCCTGTCGAACATCAGCATAAGCCAGAAGGCTCTACTTTTAGCGGTTGCCAAAGACAGGAACGTCAGGAATCCGACAAGCAGCGCCTTTATCAAGCGGCATTCCCTGCCATCGGCCAGTTCGGTGCAGAGCGCACTTGGAATCCTCCTTAAAAACGGCCTTATCGTAAAGGAATACGACACCTACCGACTCAACGATCCCCTGCTGCGCATCTTCATCAACGGCCTCTACTCCACCCCCGAACTCTGACCAGCGACCCAATAAAACGTTACCAACCGGATATCTAAATGTTAAAATAATTAAAATCACATTTTTTTATAATCAATATCAATTATTTGTTATATCTTTGTATGTAAAAAGTATTTATTATGGTAAAGTCAACCCAAGTAGCATCATATCTTCTAAATCGTTATAAGCAGCAGTTTGGTGAGGTTATGGATGAAATTAAGCTTCAAAAACTACTCTATTTCACCCAAAGGGAAGCTATCATACGCAGTGGCGAACCAATGTTTGATGGAGAATTTAGAGCCTGGAAGTATGGTCCGGTAATTATTGAAGTACACGACAGATATAAAGTAAATGACCTTACCGACAAAATGCCTCCAGAAAGCATTGAACGATGGAAGCTATGCTTTGATTATATATTCTCTGAATTCGCGCCCAAAAAGACCATGAACCTTGTGTCACTGGCACATGGAGAAAAGTCATGGACAAGAGCGAGAACCGGCTATGGCAAATATGACAGGAGCGACGTACCCATGAAGCTGTCAGACATATACGAAGACGCTGAATATAGGAAAGAGCGTAGGGCTACACTTCCATTGCGACGAGCAGTATATTCATTTCTGCAG
>CAMWMK010000125.1 GCA_947175295.1 uncultured Porphyromonadaceae bacterium | reverse complement strand
TGTCCGCCGACTCCTGCAAGTACTATATCTGTTTTCACGCTTGTTTAATCTGTTTAGGGTTGGACTTTTTTGTCAGCACTCTCCTGTTATTCAGTTGTCTTCGGACCTCTGTGTGCTCCATGTCTTCGGGCTGTCTGTATACACTCCCTACGGGAGACTACCACCGACAGACCTCTATGGTCGATTGCCTTCTTGAATAGTTCTACCATTTCATCATGGTTTTTGGGCAATGAGTTTATGGTGTGCAGGTGTTCCGGTTTCACTCCGAGTCCTATACAGATTTCTTCGATTTTTCCCGTTCCTTGGGAGTCCTGTCCTCCCGTCATTCCGGTGGTCAGGTTGTCGGAAATGATCACGAGCATGTCGCTGTCTTCGTTCACAGCGTCAAGAAGGCCGGAAAGACCTGAATGGGTAAATGTGGAGTCGCCTATCACAGCTACAGAAGGATGCACTCCGGCTTCTGATGCTCCTTTAGCCATAGTGATGGATGCTCCCATGTCAAGCACTGTGTGCAATGCTTTGAAGGGAGCGAGATAGCCGAGCGTATAGCAACCGATATCTCCGAATACTCTTGCATCCTTATATCCGGCGAGTGTGTCGTTGAGTGCTTGATATACGTCGCGGTGTCCACAGCCTTTGCAGAGCGAGGGCGGTCGCGCTACAGTGATGTCGCAGGCTTCCCTGATATCTCCTGCTTTGATTGTGTCGAGTTCCGGGCGTATCTTCAGAAGGCATTCCCTTATATGGTCTGGATTAAGCTCTCCGGTGCGAATGAGGCTTCCGTCGAGTTTACCGTAGATCTTCTTCCCTGAGTCGAGTAATCCTCTCAGTCCCTTCTCGATGAAGGGCTGTCCTTCTTCTACCACGAGGAGCTCATTGCATTCTTTAGCCAGTCCGTGGAGCATGACTTTCGGAAGCGGATATTGGGAGATCTTGACGGTAGGGAACGGACATCCTTCGGGGAAAACTTCATTGAGGTAGTTAGCTGCTATTCCGCTCACTATGATGCCAAGAGAATGGTCGGTGCCTGGAGTGTAGCTGTTATATGGAGACGTTTCTGATGCCGTCTCAAGTTTATCATAGATTTTGATCAGTTCTTTGTAACGTAATCTTGAATTACCCGGCATAAGTACCCATCTTCTACCGTCTTGCGGGAAATGGATCTCATTTTCTGCGATTGCTTCTGAATCAACTTCTACGGTAGCTCTTGAGTGGCTTAGACGCGTTACGAATCTCACTATGACAGGAATCTCATATTTTTCAGACAGTTTGAATCCGTATTCAGCCATGTCGTAGGCTTCCTGTTGGTCGGATGGCTCAAGCACAGGGATGAAAGCAAACTCTCCGTAGAAACGCGAGTCTTGCTCGTTTTGCGAGGAATGCATCGAAGGATCGTCAGCTACGGCAACGAGCATACCACCGTTTGCTCCCGTCATGCCGGAGTTGACGAAAGCATCAGCAGAGGCGTTAAGCCCTACGTGTTTCATCGTTACGATGGAGCGTTTTCCGGCATATGACATGCCGAGAGCCTCTTCATAAGCTGTTTTTTCATTGCTCGACCAGTGGGAATGTATTCCTCTTTCCTTTGCAGTAGGATTGGCCTGTATGAATTCCATGATTTCAGTGGAGGGTGTTCCGGGATAGCCGTACGCACCGCTTAGCCCCGCATTGATCGCTGCCAATGCGAAGGCTTCATCACCTAAAAGGAGTTTCTTTATCTTCATGTATTAGGCAAATTGATAGTGTTTAGAGAATGTTGTCAGCGACGGCTGACATTCTATGTTGCAAATATACGAAAAAAAATTCATATCATCAAGTTTTATGCCCTATAACATAAAAATAAACCTCACCCTACATTCAACGGGTGAGGTTTTCTATGTTTATTTTAATTATTTTCTTAGATTATCCTCTATTCGGTCTTCATAAAAGCCAATGAAGATGTCAGCTATTCTTCCTTCCGGTGTCACCATCACTACTGTAGGTAGCCCTTCATTACCAAAGCTCTTGTATAGTCCGTAATCCTCCATGCCTTCGTTCCAGTTGTTTCCCTTTACTGCGAAATTTTCGGTGGCCCAACGCCACCACTTGTCGGAGTCACAGGAGAGGAGAACTCCTTCAAGACTCTCAAGATGCTTCGAAAGGAGTTTCGGCAATTCCTGAAATGCGTAATGGCATCCTCCGCAACCGGCACTCCAGAATACTGCGACCACCCACTTCCCACGAAGTTCTTGCATCGTATGGACTTCTCCCATCAAATCCCGAAATTGTGTGGTTGGAAACCAATCTCCTTTTTCTATTTTCTTGGGCGGATAAAGAAGAGACTTTATCTTTAATCCTTGCTTTGATGTTTTTATTGAATCGCTGAGACCTCCATAGAGTTCTTTTATTGATTGACAGATTGAGTTGTTTGTTTGTGAACCACATGTGCTCGCTATTGCTTCCATCTTATCGAGCCACACTTCAGTCACTTCGGCGCTCTTCATTGATTCGAGATCACGCAATAGAGTGATATTGTAAAGGGAGTCGCGCAATGACTTTGTAGCGGTATATTCTTCCTTGACTTTTGAAACTGTAGCTTCATCAATAGCTGTTTTTCTTTTTCTATCGTATTCAATATCGATTTGATGGAGTGAGTCAAGTATGTCTTTGCTCTCCATAAGGTATTTGTCATATTCAGCTTGTTCTGGAACATTGCTTTTCACTTTCCAGGTGTCAACGTGTTCATCTTCTCCTATTATCTCTATTTTGGCTCCTGGTCTTACGTATAGCCTGCGTCCTCGACTTGATTTATTGTCCTTACGAATATACAGACCTAATTTATTAAGGCTGCTGTCGGTATGGAGTGTGACTTTGAAATTCCCGTCAGTGACTGTATCTGTAGCTATAGTCTCGCCAAGATTGCCTTCAAAGCGTATTATTTCTGCTATGGCCTTGTCTGGCATGGCCGTAGAGATTCCGGTTATCACTACATTGTCTGCTGAGATTGGTATGCTTAAACCGATGAATGCCGTTAGCACAATAATCATTTTTTTCATTGGATCTATTCTTTTAGGGTTATATCTATGATTCCATAAGGCCTTCCTTTGCTGTCTTTTCTGAATGAAAAGGATTCCATTTGCTTAAGGTCTTTCTCATCCAAAGGTCCTGTTGATTTTTTCCCGTTTACGTAGATTGTTGGTTCCTCTTCTTTGGGAAGTAGTTTACCGTTGACGATGAATTGTAGGCCTTTTTGGTTGGATAAATTAAGAGGGATGCTGATGAGATTTTCATCAGGTTCATCTGACTTTTCTATTGAGATGAAGATAGGTGCTGTCATGGGATTTCCCTCGCTATCGAGAAACGTGAAATTCGATTCTTCTTGTCTCTCTTTGCTTTGAAGACTTTTAAGGTATTGAGAAAACTCAAAGGACGTTAGATTTTCTATTTTCATCGCCATGGAAGGAGTCCTGAGAGCATATATTGCTATCACTGGAGCGATTGCCAATGCAATAGTCTTTAGTCTTGATCGACTCTTTATGCTTGTCTTCTGCATCATGGCGATGCGATATTTCAGATTGCTGTGATGAAGGCTGTTGATGAGGGTATGGTGAAGCTTTCCGGCTACTGTCTTTATCAGAAGCATCTGATATTCTTTGCTGTTCGCTCCCGATGCTAATACTTTAGCATCAGCTTGGAATTCATGAAGGAGTCCGAGCTCCTTTCTCATTCCCCAGGCTCCCGGATTATACCAGAATGCTATGCAGATAGTCTGTGCCAGGATAAGGTCGAGAAAATGAAGGCTACGTATGTGTGCCAATTCGTGTTCTATTACATACTTTCGGTTTTCTTCAAGTTCAGTTGTTCCGATCACTATGTATCTGAAGAAACTGAATGGGATGATGTTCTCACCGGGAAGCACTACGAGCTTGTATCCTTCTTTTGCTATCATATATCCCCTTTTGATCAAACGGTATGTCTTAAATAGATTTATCAATGTTAAGACAATGGTTGCTATCATGCCGATCAGATAGATTCCTATTAAGACAGTTATTAATTTAGGAGATGTTTCAGTGAAAGCATAATTCCCTTCGAAACAATCGATGTTATGAGAGGTTATCGTTTCTGTGTTATAATAATTTGCTCCAAATACAATTCTTCTTATTGGCCATGCTGCAAGCGAAACAATATAGATGGTTATGATTATTGCTCTATTCAGTTTGAATTGCTTTTCGCGTGCTGCAAAAAGCAGGTAAAATATATAGAAAGTGAGCAGTAGTGTCCCTGAATAAAGTGTGAATGCGAGATACGTTCCCATTCCTATTTCGTTTTGTCTTGTTTCTCCACCATTTCGATGAGCTCCTTCAGTTCATTCACTGAGATTTTCTCATCCTTGACAAGACTTGAGACTACTTTCAGGTAGCTGTTGTTGAAGTAGTTCTTCACGAGACTTGCCAGACGTCCTCCTCCCATCTCTTCGCTGTCTACGATGGCTCCGTAAGTATAGGCTCCGTTTCTAAGTCCTACATGTTCTACAAAGCCTTTGTCCATTAATACCCTTACCACTGTGGATACTGTGCTGAAATGAGGTTTTGGATCAGGAAGGTCTGCGATGATTTCCTTTACAGTCTGTGGTCCTTTATTCCATAGACGCTGCATGATTTCAGCTTCTTTCTCTGTCAGTTTTTTCTGTTTCATGTTCATGGTTAAATGTATTTGTTCCCGTTATCAGATACGATGGCGCGGTTTTGAATGGAATTTTTAGTTTTTAACGACAATAACTATATTTATAAATATAGTTATATGATGCAAAGTTAATAACTATTTTTATAAATAGCAAATTTCTTATCTATAAAAACAGTTGGTAAATCAAAAAAAGGAGGCGGTTATCCCGTCTCCTATCCGGATATATTGTTTAATCGTGGCTTCAATCTCTTCATTTGCCAGCCATTTTCATCATCGTTTTCCCCCTGCACTTAGATGCGGAGGCTGTCTCGTATTGTTATTGTGCTTGTCTTATTAGCTCGAAAGAAGTAGCCGACAGCCATGTTCCATCCCATGTTTTTTGGTCTGAAAGGTTGCTGACTCCGTATCTGATCACGCTGTCTGGCCCTACATAAATGTCCTTTATTACGATTTCAGACCATCCGTATCCCTCCGAATGGTTGGCCTTTGAAAGCTGTTTAAGATAATGTCTGTTTGGAAGGAGTTTTGCCGTGTCGGCCTCAAGTGTGATGCAAGCGTCTTTCCATACGTTTCCTCCTTTATTTCCACACACCGGAATGTCTGCACTACGGCGCGCCCCATGTCCGTCTATTGCATAGATTTCCGCACCTTCTCCATTTGTCCTCCCTTTTACTTCCAATCGGTATGTGCCTGGCGCCACCTTTATTTGCCTCTCGGTTTCGTATTCCATATTGAGTCCGGCATGAAGCATTTCGGCTTCAAGATAGGTTTTATCTTCATTTCCTGAGTAATGCTGTCCTTTGTTGGAGTATTTGTTTATGTTGTTTTTCTTGGTTATTATCCATCCGGCCTCATGAAGTTGCGCTTCTTGTGCCTCTTTTTTCGAGGATATTTTCTCTTCATCCGATTGCCTGTTTTTTAGGTAGTATTGATTATGGTGGTAGATGTTGATGTTGCTTACGATTTTTGTTATCGACGCAGCGCTGAATACCAATGCGATGAGCCATACTACAAGACAAATCACTCGCAGTGTGATGCTTAGCGGACGTATGCGTCCCAGTATTCGTAGCGTGAAATGTGCAAGGAGATAGACAGTGCTGGTCAATAGGAGTATGATGCTTACGGCGGCTATCCATATGACCCACGATGGATTGCTGTCAAGGATTATAAATACAGGAAAGTTCTCGTCGATTGTTCCTCGGAGGTTACTCCAGGGGGCTGCGACAGCACATACTGTTGCAATAAGCAATCCTATCATGCCGATGATACAAGTTGCTATAAGGAGGCACCCTACCGAATAAACACACCATCTCAACACTGATACGAATCCTGCGGTCAACCACCCGTTTTTATTGATTTGCGATTGGCGCGAGAGCATCTCGCGCGTTGATGTGAGGAATTCTTCACACATATTGGATAAGTTCACTTGCTCTCCCTTCATTTGAAGACGTTCCGCTGGATTCGCTGCCACTGGTATTGATCCCCAGCAAACGAAATAGGATGCGATAAGTAGCAGGATGAACGGAATGGTTTCCGGCATATTGACGAAAAATCCAAAGATGAGAAGGATATATGCCAATCTTAGCCAAAGGGGATTTATACCTAAGTAACATCCTAACCCGGCGAATACTCCACCTAAAAATTTGTGTTCCGGATCTCTGAAGAGCTTCTTCTTAGATGCTGTAGGATTTGATGGAGATGTCATCGGTTCTGTCGTCTCCGCTTCCTCCTCAATGAATTGCTCCGGTTTTCCCACTCTGTTGATGATCTCTTCGATGTGTTCGATGCTGATGGCTTCCACTCCGTTTTGTCTCAGTTCCGACATAAGTTCGGCTACTCGTCCTTCTATGTCGTCTGCTATTTCCTTGCCGTCAGGCTGACGCGAGAAGTAGTCACGCATGTTTGATATGTAGGCATTGAGCATCGCATATGCATCCTCATCCATAGGATAAAGCGAGCCGAAAATATTCACTGTGATGTTCCTTTTCATATATAATCAGTTGTTATGATAGACGCATTCGCGTCCGGTTAGATTTATTTTTGCTTGATATGGTTGATTGAATTGGTCAGGTCGCCCCAAACTTCATCGAGTTGGTGGAGAAATTCTTCACCATCATTGGTCAGAAGGTAATATTTCCTTGGAGGACCTTGTGTCGACTCCCGCCATTCATAGCTAAGGAGTCCCTCTTTCTTCAGTCGCGTCAGCAGTGGGTAGAGGGTCCCCTCCACTACTATCAGTGAGGCTTCCTTGAGGCGGGTGATTATGTCACTCGTGTAGCATGCCTCTTTGCGTAGGAGAAGCATTACGCAGTACTCAATCATACCCTTCCTCATTTGGGATTTTGCATTGTCGATGTTCATCTCATAATTGGTTTATTTAAGAATTAATTTTTCATACCGCAAAATTAATAAAATTTATAGTACTATGCAATACATAGTACTATAAATTTCAAACATTTTTGAAATTATTTGATTTTTATCGGAACGCAAATAGAAAAAACCGTTGATTTATAATAAGATGGAATATAGACGACGGGAATGCCCAGAAGTCTGGATAAAAAACATCCCGATGG
>CAMWMK010000124.1 GCA_947175295.1 uncultured Porphyromonadaceae bacterium | reverse complement strand
GGCTTTATCTCGTTGCCGTCTTCATCCATCCACACTGGCATGACGTCGGTGATGGCCACACCTTCCTCATAGCAGTTGAAGTTCAGATTCTCCAGGAAATAGCTGTCAGTGACATCCGCGCTGGGGTTCGGGTTAAGGTTGACGGGAGTCCACTCGAATGCGGACGCCTGCCCTACAGATGCAACGGCAGCCGCAACCGCAAGTAAAGAACTTACTTTCATAGGCGTTTTGTTTTAAGCTCGCAGACTCCCTTAATGATTAAGGTGTTAACCTTTGAATTCTCAATCTTTAAGGAAGCCTGCGAAAGTTATTATTATTTGATGATTACTTTCTTTCCATTGCGGATGTAGATGCCGCTGGAGGGGTTCTGGACGCGACGGCCTGTAAGGTCGAAGAAGACAGCGTCGTCGTCAGCTGCCTCTACAGCGTCCACACCGGAGGTATCAGCCTTGTAGCGCACGAAGATATCGGAGGAATGGTCAAGACCGTCGGCACACAGGAGACCACCGAAGGTGACATTGATCTCGGAGTCGGCGTCGGCATCTACGGCGGGAGCCGAAAGATAGAACAGGAGGGCATTAGGATCGTAGGAGTCAGTCTCCACCTTAAGCTCTGAATAAGGTACGCTTATCTTGGCAGTCACACCATCCTTGACATAAGAGAAATCTACTGATTCAAAAGAGATCTGCTTGCCGTTGAGCACCCATATCTCCATGGGAGTACCGGCCACAAGCGCACTTCCCGACACCGGCACCCAGTCGGCGGCTATACTGTAGAGCACCTTGCGGATATTGTAGCTGAAACCGAATGTGACAGGGCTGGATGCGGTTCCCGTCAGTACAAACTGGCCGTCGGCGCTCTTTATATTGGATACGTAGAGAGCTATCATAGGGAGCGGGGCAAGACCAGGCACCATTTCCTCAGGAAGGCGCGTCACACCGCGGAGGTCGATTGTCACAGTCTCGCCTTCTACCGACACAGGAGGATTCTCAATATACATGCCGAGCTCAATATTATCCTGGTCGCCATATTGAATCTCAGCTTTCGGACGCCAAGCGGGGTCGAGAGGCTCGCTGAAGACGAGTTTCACGATTCCCTCATCGCCATTGGGAAGATAGTAGGTCTTCATGTCGGGGACACCACTATTAGGAGTTCCGGACTGACTGATAAGCTCAGCAGGGCGACCAGCCATAGTATAGCGGAGCACGAGTTTTCCCGCTCCTTCGCCGAAATCAGGACGGTTCTGCGAATCGTTGACATCACGCAGACCGGTAAAGGTCACGCTCAAGATATCGCCCGCAGAGATCTTTCCTTCGCGATACCACTGACGGAGCGTGGCAAACCAATTAATCTCAATCAGCGTATCATAGATGTCGGGATTGATCTCCGCGCTCTCTCCATTGACCTCGAGTTTGCATTTGGTGCATTTTACGGGCACGTTGAAGATGACTGAAAGTTTGTATTCAGTGCTTATCGAGAGAGGGGTCTCGGATACGTCCGGAATCACCCGTCCGAGTTTTATCTCTTCGTTATCCACTGAAATGCGGAATGTGCCGTTGTCAAGGGGTGTGTTGTTGCCGAAATAGATGGTATTTCCCTCTTTAATGTCATATACCCTGACGCTTTCTCCGGAAGCTCCGTAGTAGCCATTGGTGGATTCCAGTATTTCCGAGCGCTCGGCGTCAGTGTATGCGTTGATTACGCTTCCGGTGCTGTAGCAGCGCATGATTCCAGACTTTGTAGGAGTGTAATAGCCGGAAACAGGCACAAACCTTTCGTAGGCATATTCCTGCTCAGGGACGAGGAGCCCCCAGTCTGTGGCGGACTGAGCGTAGCCCGCAGCGGCCATAAGGCCGAGGATCAGTAAGGTAAACGTTCTTATCATAGTTGTTTGGTTGTGTTGTCGGGTTTTGGTTGGTTTTTATTGTTTGAACTGTTGGTTTTGACGCGATATCGAAGCCAAATATCAATAATTTTGCAAATATACGAATAAAAAATGAAAAATCGCCTAAATGAATTGTTAAAAATAAAAAAAAGGGAAGGCCGCAGCAGCGAACTTCCCTTTCATAAAATAAGCGGATATGTTTTATTATTTTATGGGGCGGTGTTGATAATGATCAATTATCAATGATCAATTATTTTTCAGAGGCGTGCTTTCTCGCGCTCGATATAGGAATCGATTGAGAGACCGTTGCCGAGAGAGAACTGGGGATAGTCTTTCTTGATGGTCTCGTAGCACTTGAGGGCGTCGCCGAATTTCTTCTGCTCGTCGTAGACCACTGCCTGCTTGAGGAGGGCGCGCGGAGCTATCTGGGGATTGCCGTCGGCCTTGCTCACCGCATGCTTGAAGGCGGAGATGGCATCGTCGTATTTCTTGAGGTTTACGTAGCAGTCGCCGAGGAGAATCTGGGCGTTGGCATCAAGCACCTTGTCCTTTGAGCTGAACTTAGAGAGGTATTTTGCTGCTTCCTCATATTTTCCGGAGCCGTAGAGTGTCTGGGCTGCGGAGAGGGAAGCGAGTTTGCCGGCGGCGGTGCTGCCGTATTCGTCGGCTACCTTCTTATACTGAGCGGCCGAGATGGAATCGTTGCCCATAGCGGAAAGCTCCACCTTATTATAGGCCTCCATAGCCTTATTGTTGTTCGGTATCTTATACAGGTAGAGCCATGCGAATGTGAGGCAAGCCACTACGAGGATCGCACCCATGGCGATACCCATCGCTTTTTTATTGGTCTCTATGTTTCGTCCAAGGTCGGTCAGCCTGTTGTTGATCTGTTCAAGCTGGTCGGGCTGTTCGGGATTCTGGTTGGTTGATGCCATTTTTATATCAATATTTCTATATTTACACATTAAGGTGGAGTGCATATTGACGCACCCCGCTCATTCAGAGCGCAAAGTTAATGATTTTTTTTTTGACACGCAAATTATTTCGCAAAAAAATTGTAGAAGAACGCGGTTCCCATGCGTCAATGTGCACATAGGACCACCATACTACCATTTCAATGTTAAAGAATATTAAATTAAGAGAAGGTAACATTTTTTTTCTTAATTTTGCAACGAAATTTCCGAGTCAGGAAAGGACATTGGAAAGACATCCTATCAACAACCATAAAATCAACAACCTAAACATTTCAAGCTTATGAAGAAATTCTTTACTATCATGGTAGCCGCATTGGCTCTTTCCGCTACTGCACAGGTTCAGGTGTTACCGGTGCTCAATCTTGAGGAAGGCACAAACAAGGGTACTATCCCCGGTGAGACAGTACTTGTAGACAACGATGACATCAAGGCATCTACAGTATGGGACGCCAACTGCGGCAACAACAATGCAGAATTTTCTGTAGTAGAACCCTCCCTCGGCACTCTGACAAGCTGGATTGAACTGCGTGTAGACGGCGATCCGTCCGCAGAAAATCCTCACGGAGTTCAGAAGAACGGCCAGACCTCCATCCTCTTCGCTCCGAAGACAGACATGACTCTTTCAGTATATGTCCGTACTGGCAACAACAAGAAGCTCGTAATGACCGATAAGACAGACTTCAGCGTAATCGAAGCCATCGATAAGAAGCAGGAAGCTGATCCCACAAGCGAAAGCAATGACTTCTTTTTCTGGACATATGACGTGAAGGGCAACAGCGAATATGTCCTTACCGAAAGAGGTGGTACAGGCCGTTTCTATGGTTTCCAGTACACCATCACAGAAGGCAACGGCGTTTCCGAAATCGCAAGCGAGGGCGTTGCAGAATACTACAACCTCCAGGGCGTACGCGTAGCCAACCCCGAAAACGGCCTTTACATCAAGCGTCAGGGCAACAAGGCTGAGAAGGTATTCGTAAAGTAAACCCACTCTCAAACCGCACAGACATAAAGCCGGATCCAAATCGGACCCGGCTTTTTTTGTGTCAATACGTCAGCATGATGCGTGGCTCACATGTCCGGTGACGTATTGATGCATTGCCGCTAATAGTTAAAATGCGTTAATAAATTAAATAGAATCAAAATTTTTAGTAATTTTGCGTCCACGATAACGCATCATGACCCCATGAAACTCGACATCTATCGAAATACCTGATATTAACCTAAATAACAGACTAAAGCTTATGAAGAAAACTTTTACCCTCATGGCTATGGCCGCCATGACTTTCAGCCTGTCAGCTGAAACCGTCTATCTCGCAAACCCAGGCAAGCTCAAACAGAACGTACTCTCCGGTACTGAATTAGGTACCGATGTCCCGGAAGGCTTCTCCATGCAGTGTATGAATCCTGAGAAAAACCTTGAGAGCGGAAACGAATTCACAATCAACGGCACAAACTATAGAGCCATAAAGTTCTCAAATGGCGCAGAAAACACCGTTACTCTTCCCGAAGGTTATGTTGCTACAAAAGTGACTTTCTACACCACAATCAACAAAGATGCTGCCACCGAGCGTCCTTGCTATTGGGCGGAAGTTGCGGGTACAACCTATACTCTCGACGACAACAACGGCATAATAGATTCGTTTAAGAACTATGAGAATCCCAATATCCAGTCTTTTGACATACCCAATCTGAATGTCTTCACCTTCAAGAACACCGGTGAGCAGCCGTTTTCCGTACTGGAGATCACCTATAAGGAAGCAGGAGAAGACGAAGAGCCCGCAGGCGCACTCATGGCATGGGACTTCACAAAGTGGAGCGACGCTACTGTCGCCAACCTCAAGGCCGGCGCCAACTGGTCTGACATCGAGAAAGCAGCCGACACCGAGCCTACCGAGGCTTCAAAAGACAACTGCTTCTGGCAGGTTTCCTGCACTGAAGGCCTGAATGCCGACAAATATCTTACGGCCAACGACGTAGTGATCGAAGAGCTCGAAGGACTCGTATACACCAACGAGAAATCAAACCGTTCACTGGCTATCGCCGTAAACTATCCCAGCACTTCCTTAGGCACCTATCATGGTCCTGCCTACCTCTGGCTCGGCAGCAAGGAAATCAACTACTTCATCATCCCCAACGTGCCCGCCGGCGCAACAATCAAGATGGGTGTTGAATCCCACAAGAGCTCCGATGCCCGCGGCGTAGTGCTTTCAGTAGGCGAAGAGACCCTCAACGCTCCCAACGGCGAGGCTGTAGCAGTCCCCACTACATACACCGAGCAGGAATGGCTCGTGCCAGCTGACGGCGCCACTCTCAACGACGTGCAGATCAAGAACACCAACGGTTGCCACATCTACTTCATCACTGTGACTGAAGGTTCCGGAACTACCGCAGTGGACAACATCGCAATCGACGAAAACGCTCCCGTAGAATACTACAACCTCCAGGGCGTACGCGTAGCCAACCCCGAAAACGGCTTCTACATCAAGCGCCAGGGCAACAAGGCTGAGAAGGTACTCGTGAAGTAATCCTAAAGCACCCGGCCCCCCTAAGGGAGAGAGAAAAAAGAAAAGAGCTGCATTCCACAAGGAATGCAGCTCTTTTCTTTTTTCAGCTTTTTTTGGAGAAGAATCAGGAGATGCGGCTCCAGTCGATGGAGCGGGCAAACCGGCGCTGCAGCTCTGCGTTAAGGATGGCTATGCCCTGCGGAGTGAGCAGCATCTTACCGTCGAGAAGACGCATGGCGGCATCGCGTGCCTGAGAAACTATCTGGCCGTCGCGCGCAAGATTGGAGACTTTCAGGTTGAAGGCTATACCGCTCTGCTGAGTGCCTTCCATATCGCCGGGACCGCGCAACTTCATGTCGGCCTCCGAAATGAGGAAACCGTCGGTGGTCTCCGTCATGATGGAGAGACGCTTCTTTGTCTCCTGCCCTATCTGATGCTTGCTCATGAGGATGCAGAAACTGAGCTCCGCTCCACGCCCTACCCTGCCCCTTAGCTGATGGAGCTGCGACAGGCCGAAACGCTCAGCATTCTCAATGATCATCACAGAGGCGTTAGGCACATTCACACCTACCTCTATCACTGTAGTGGCCACAAGAATCTTCGTCTCTCCGGAAGCGAACTTCTGCATCTGGTAATCCTTTTCGGCAGGTTTCATCCTGCCATGCACAAGGCTCACCCCTACCCCCGGGAAGATGCTCCGAATACGCTCATATCCCTCCTCGGCCGACTTCATGTCGATCTTCTCGCTCTCCTGGATTAGTGGATATACGATATATGCCTGGCGCCCCTTCTGAATCTCATTCCAGAGATGACGGTATACCTCGTTGCGGTTGTCATCATAGCGAAGCCATGTCTGTATGGGTTTGCGGCCCGGAGGGAGTTCGTCGATCACACTCACGTCAAGGTCGCCGTAGACGGTCATGGCGAGCGTACGGGGAATGGGTGTGGCCGTCATCACGAGCACATGCGGCGGCACGGCCCCCTTCTTCCAGAGACGGGCGCGCTGCGCCACTCCGAAACGATGCTGCTCGTCGATCACCGCCACACCGAGATCTCGAAACTCCACGGCATCCTCTATCAACGCATGGGTGCCCACAAGCATATGTATCGTGCCGTCGGCAAGCCCTTCCGCAATCCGGCGCCGCTCTTTGGCGCGCGTGCTTCCGGTCAGAAGCGCAGTGCCTATACCCAGAGGCTCGGCCCACTTGGCAAGAGCCTCGGCATGCTGGGTGGCAAGAATCTCGGTAGGGGCCATCAGAGCCGCCTGCTTTCCGTTGTCGACGGCAAGCAGCATCGTCATGAAGGCCACGAGGGTCTTTCCGCTGCCCACGTCGCCCTGCAGCAGACGGTTCATCTGGCGCCCCGTGCGCATATCCTCGCGTATCTCCTTGAGCACCCGCTTCTGAGCGCCGGTAAGCGGAAACGGCACTACCTCCGAATAGAACTTATTGAACAGTGGCCCCACCTTCGTAAACACATGTCCCTGAAGCTGAAGGTTGCGACGGCGTGAAAACTCCAGGATATGGAGCTCGAGATAGAAAAGCTCCTCGAACTTCATACGCTCCGTAGCCTTCTGAAGGGCCTGCGTCGATACGGGACGGTGCATATTGCGTATTGCCTCGTCGAGGGGCATCAACGAACGCTCCCTCATCAATTCGGCAGGAAGTGTCTCCGGAAGCGAGCCTATGGGAATGGAGTCAAGTAGATTTGACGTAAGGGTCTGGAAAATACGGGTAGTGAATCCGCGTTTGCGCAGTGTATCGGTAAGGCCGTAGACGCCTCGCAGTCCCTGAGGGGGACGCTCCGGGTCGAAGACCTCGATCTCGGGATGCACGAACTGCCACGTATTGTATTTGAACGATGGTTTTCCGAAGAGGACATACACCACTCCGGGGCGGTACATGTTGGCGATGGTCTGAATCTTGGCAAACCAAGTGACCTGACATAGGCGCTCCCCATCGGTGAAGGTGGCGGTAAGCCGCTGCTTGTGTCCCTCACCCTCCTTGGTGAAATTGACAAACTGACCCTTGATCTGAATATGAGGCATCTCAGTGCCGTAAAGGTCGCGTATACGGTAGAATCGGGAGCGGTCTACGTATTTGGAGGGGAAATACTGGAGAAGGTCGCCGCATGTATGTATGTCGAGCTCCGAGGCAAGAAGCTTCGCCCTTGCCTCGCCGACTCCCTTCAGATATTTAATGCTTAATTCATAATTCATAAGTAGTAAGTAGCTCACAAAAATTAAACGATAATATTAATACAAAGTAGTCTGGAAAATC
>CAMWMK010000123.1 GCA_947175295.1 uncultured Porphyromonadaceae bacterium | reverse complement strand
AGTAAGAACTCAACTGCATGACCATGAAACTGACCACTTTTCTGGCCTCGGCTACCGCCGCCATTTCGGCTATCAACGCTGCGGCCGCTACTCCGACGATATATTTCGACCGTCCGGCCGATTTCTTCGAGGAAACCTTCGTAATTGGAAACGGAACCCAAGGAGGCATAATCTACGGTAACCCTTCCCGAGAACGAATCTCGCTCAACGACATAACCTTCTGGACCGGCGAACCCGACACCGCCGTATACACACCCGGAGCATACAAGGCAATACCCGAAATACGCGCTGCCCTCGACGCCGGCGACTATCAGCTCGCACAGAAACTCCAGAAAAAAGTGCAGGGACACTACACCAACAACTACCAGCCCATCGGAAACCTCTTCATCGACTTCGCAGACAAAACCGAAGCTTCCGACTACGCCCGAAAGCTCAACATCGCTGACGCCACTGCCAAAGTGACATATAACAAAGGCGACAATGAAATCACTACCGAATACATAGCCTCCGCTCCCGACAGCATTCTCGCGATCAGAATCACGGCACAGCGTCCCATCGACTTCACACTCTCCTTCGAGTCGCCCATCAAGAAAGTAGCCGTCAGCGCATCGGAAAACGGAATCATTGCCGAAGGAAGCGCTTCCTACTCCTCCCTGCCCAGCTACGTCGACATGCCCGCCGACCAGAAGATGCTTTACGACGACGCACGTGGCATCCGTTTCCGCACCGATATCCGGGCAATTGCTCCAGGCGCTACTGTAACCCCTGACGCCGACGGCACCCTGACGGTAAAGGGAGCTACTGAAACCGTCATAATAGCCGCCATAGCCACCAACTTCAACGGAGCCAACAACAATCCCGCCACCCACGGCACCGACTATCAAGCCATAGCCACGCGCAAAGCCGACAGAGCTGCGAAAAAGGCATATGCCGATATCCTCCGCGACCATATCGCTGACTACACAAAGCTCTTCTCTCGCGTCAACATCGACTTAGGGGAATCTCCGGCCGAACTAAACGCGATGCCGACAGACATCCGCCTCAAGAACTATACCGACAATTCGGCCTACGATCCCGACCTTGAGGAACTATATTTCGACTATGGACGATACCTGCTGATAAGCTGCTCGCGCACTCCGAGGGTACCTGCCAACCTGCAGGGACTCTGGAACGAATACCTCCTTCCGCCATGGAGCTCAAACTACACCACCAACATCAACGTGGAGGAAAACTACTGGCCGGCGGAAGTGACGGGACTCAGCGAGCTCCACATGCCACTGCTCTCCTTCATCAAGCAGCTTCCGGTCACAGGCAAAGACACCGCCCGTGAATACTACAGCGTAGACCGCGGCTGGTGTCTCGGTCACAACTCCGACATCTGGGCCATCACCAACCCCGTAGGCCTCAACTCCGGCGATCCGCAATGGGCCAACTGGAACATGGGCGGAGCCTGGATCGCATCACACATTTGGGAACACTACCTGTTCACCCGCGACCTCGACTTCCTGTGCGAGTACTATCCTACCCTTAAGGGAGCGGCTGAATTCTGCCTCGGATGGATGATCGAAGACAAAGACGGAAACCTCATCACTTCACCCTCCACTTCTCCGGAAAACAACTTCATAGCTCCCGACGGAAAACCGGCAGCCACTTCCGCCGGCGCCTACGCCGACATAGCGATGATACGCCAATGCCTCGCCGACACGCGAGACGCAGCCCTCGCCCTCGACACTGACGCTGACCTCGTGAAGGAAATAGACTCAGCCCTCGAAAGAATCGCCCCCTATAAGATAGGACAGGCGGGACAGCTTCAGGAATGGGCCGTTGACTTCAAGGAGCAGGATCCGCAACACAGACATCAGTCTCACTTATACGGACTCTATCCCGGACATCACATCTCACTCGACAAGACTCCGGAACTCGCCAAGGCCGCCGCTAAAACCCTCGAGATAAAGGGCGACAACACCACCGGATGGAGCACCGGATGGCGCGTCAACCTCCTTGCACGCCTCGCCGACTCCGATAAGGCCTACGCAATGTATCGCCGTCTGCTTAAATACGTAAGCCCCGACAAGTATGACGGACCCGACAAGCGACGCGGCGGAGGCACGTATCCCAACCTCCTGGATGCCCATGCTCCATTCCAGATCGACGGAAACTTCGGAGGCACAGCCGGAGTGGCAGAGATGATACTGCAGTCTACGCCCGAATCCATCACGCTTCTTCCCGCCCTCCCCGCTCAATGGAAAGACGGCGCCGCGACAGGACTACGCACACGCAGCGGAGCCTCGGTAGACGCCACATGGACCGACGGAAAAGCTACGGCCGTAAGCATAACCCCGACAGTAGACGCCGACATCACATTAAGGGTCAATAACGAGCTGATTCCTTTAAGCCTGAAGGCCGGAGAAACTGAATTTTTGGAATTTTAACATCTCGGAAATCAAAAAAATCCACTTTTCCTTAATATTCTCAAGAAATTTTATTAACTTTGCAAGAGAAGTAAGCGAAGAGCCCGGTTCTCCTCCTGCTTCCCTAAGTGACATAACCCTATCTAACCAACCATCAATACATAGCAAACGCCATGAAAAGATTTGCATTCAAAATGTTTCTCAAGCCCGGCTTCGAGGCCGAGTATGAAAAGCGCCATGCTCAGCTCTGGCCCGAACTCAAGCAGAAACTCGAAGAAGCCGGAGTAAGGAACTATTCCATATATTGGGACAAAGACACAAACATCCTTTTCGGATATCAGGAGGTGGTAGGCGATTCAAACTCCCAGGATGCCGAGGCAGCCGACGAAATCACACGCAAATGGTGGGACTTCATGGCCGACATCATGGAAGTGAATCCCGACAATTCCCCCGTCACCATTCCTATTAAAGAAGTGTTCCACCTCGACTGATTCCCTGAGACATGACCAAGACATATCACCTCGCCGTAGACCTCGGCGCCACTTCAGGACGCACCATCCTCGCCTCCTTCGACGGAGAAAAGGTAGAGATGCAGGAGATAGCCCGCTACCACTACCCCATGCTCCCGATAGGCGACCATCAGTATTGGAACCTTCCCCTCATCTACGAGCACGTGCTCGAATCAATGAAGAAATGCGCAGGCATCCTCGACACCATGCTTGAGCAGCCCAAGCTCAAGAGCATCGGCATCGACACATGGGGATGCGACGTGGCATACTTCCTTAAAGACGGCAGCATCGCAAGCCTCCCCTACTGCTACCGCGATTCACACACGGTAGGAGCCGTAGACCGCTTCTGCAGCGAATCAATGCCAAAGGAGGAAGTCTACGCGAAGACAGGAATCCAGTTTATGGATTTCAATACCCTCTTCCAGCTCGACACAATCCGCCGCAACAATCCGGAGGTGCTCGACAACGCCGACAAGATCCTCTTCATGCCCGACGCCCTATCATATATGCTGACAGGCAAGGCAGTGACAGAGCGCACCGTCGCTTCCACTTCCCAGATACTCAACCCCAATACCGGCGACCTTGACGAAGTGCTCCTCGCCAAAGTAGGACTCCCACGCACAAAGTTCGGCCCGATGATCGAACCCGGTGAGGAAATCGGAACGCTCCTGCCGCGCCTCGCAGAACTGACCGGCCTCGGCGAAGTGCCGGTAGTGGCTGTGGCCGGACACGACACGGCATCCGCCGTAGCGGCCGTCCCCACTCCCGACAAAGACTACGCCTACCTCAGCTGCGGCACATGGTCGCTGCTCGGAATCGAAAACAAAGTGCCCATCATCACGGAGAAGAGCCTTGAATACAATTTCACCAATGAGGGAGGAGTAGACAATACCATCCGCGTGCTCAAGAACATCACGGGCCTCTGGCTCTTCGAGCGCTGCCGTGAGGAATTCAAGGACGCTCCGACAGATATTGCGGAGCTCGTAGCCCTATACCGCGAAAGCGACTGCCCGAGCGTCGTGAATCCGGATGATCCCGCATTCGCCAACCCGGTGAGCATGACAAAGGCCATCGACGAATACTGCGAGAAGACGGGGCAGCCCGTGCCGCAGAAACCTGCCGACTACATCCGTGTAGTGTATCAGAGCCTCGCAAACAGATATGCGGAAGTGACCGAATGGCTCCGCGAGATATCTCCCGTAGAGATAAAGCGCCTCCACGTAATCGGCGGCGGCTCGCGCAACCGACACCTCATGCAGATGGCCGCCGATACGCTCGGAATGCCCGTAGTGGCCGGTCCGGCCGAATGCACGGCTCTCGGCAACGTGCTTATGCAGCTCCGCGCCTGCAAGAGCCTCGCTTCTCTCAAGGAGATGCGCGAAGTGGCCATCAACTCCACTGAAACGGAGACTTTCAACCCAAGCGATAAATAAAATACAACTAACCATATAATCATTCATTCACAGAATCATGAAAGAAGAACTTATCCGCAAGGCCTATGAAGTGGCCAAGGAAAGATATGCCGCCATCGGCGTAGACACAGACAAAGTGCTGCAGCAGATGCAGGATTTCCACCTCAGCATGCACTGCTGGCAGGCCGACGACGTGACAGGTTTCGAGCCCCGCGAAGGCGGACTCACCGGCGGCATCCAGGTAAACGGCAACTATCCCGGACGCGCCCGCAACATCGAGGAGCTCCGCGCCGACGTGCTCTACGCCATGAGCCTCATCCCCGGCAAGCACCGCCTCAACCTCCACGAGATCTACGGTGATTTCCAGGGTAAATACGTAGACCGCGACGAAGTGACTCCCGAATATTTCCAGAGCTGGATCGAGTGGGCTAAAGCCAACGACATCAAACTCGACTTCAACTCCACTTCCTTCTCCCACTCCAAGAGCGGCGACCTCTCGCTCTCCAACCCCGACAAGAGCATCCGCGACTTCTGGATCGAACACTCCAAGCGTTGCCGCGCCATCTCTCAGGCCATCGGTGAGGCGCAGAACGATCCCTGTATCATGAACACATGGGTTCACGACGGCAGCAAGGACATCACACTCAACCGCTCCCTCTACCGCGAACTCCTCAAGGACTCACTCGACCAGATCTTCGAGCACCGCTACGACATGATGAAAGACTGCGTGGAGTCTAAGGTATTCGGCATCGGCCTCGAAAGCTACACTGTAGGCAGCAACGACTTCTACACAGCATATGCCGCTCAGCGCAACATGATGATCACCCTCGACACCGGCCACTTCCACCCGACCGAGAGCGTAGCCGACAAGGTGAGCGCAATGCTTCTCTTCGTGCCCGAACTTATGCTCCACGTTTCACGCCCCATCCGCTGGGACTCCGACCACGTGACCATCATGGACGACCCGACTATGGACCTCTTCAGCGAAATCGTACGCGCAGGAGCCCTCAACAGAGTACACTACGGCCTCGACTACTTCGACGCTACACTCAACCGCATCGGCGCATACGTAATCGGCAGCCGCGCAGCACAGAAGTGCATGCTCCGCGCTCTCCTCGAGCCCGTCACCACTCTGCGCAACTATGAGCTCGAAGGCAAATACTTCCAGCGTCTCGCCCTCCTCGAGGAGTGCAAGAACCTCCCCTGGAACGCCGTCTACGATATGTTCTGCCTCAACAACAATGTCCCCGTAGGCGAGACCTACATCAAGGAGATCGAAAAATACGAGGCCGACGTAACTTCCAAGCGTTAATATTCATCTTCACGATATGTATCATAGGATATGAAGCCCCGCTCCATATCCTATGATACATTAGTATTCTATCCCTACGGAATACGTCCCAAAAAACCAAAAACCAAAAAACTAAAAACCAAAAAACCAAAAACGTAAAACGCAAAACGCAAAACAAACCATGATATTCCTTGGACTACTCATAATTGCCATCGGCTCCTTCTGCCAGTCGAGCAGCTATGTGCCCATCAATAAGATCAAGGACTGGAGCTGGGAAAGCTACTGGCTTGTGCAGGCCATCTTCGCGTTTCTCCTCCTTCCTTTCCTGGGCATGATGCTCGCAATCCCGGAAGGGCACACCATCGGCGAACTCTTCTCCACCACTCCATCATTCAGCCTCTGGATGACCATCCTCTTCGGTATGCTCTGGGGTGTCGGCGGCCTTACGTTCGGCCTCTCCATGCGCTATCTCGGAGTGGCGCTCGGCCAGTCGATTGCCCTCGGCACTTGCGCCGGCCTCGGCACTATAATGGGCCCGCTCCTGCTTCAGATTTTCTTCCCTGAAAACGACCCCATCTCGCAGCTTACATTCTCCGTGATCATTGGCGTGGTTGTAACGCTGATAGGCATCGCAATCATCGGTATAGCCGGCGGCATGAAGGCCAACAGCCTTAGCGAGGAGGAGAAGAAGAAGGCTGTCAAAGACTTCAACTTCCCGAAAGGCATCGTCATCGCCCTGCTCTGCGGCTTCATGAGCGGATGCTTCAACGTCGGCCTCGCTTTCGGCGCCGACATCAACTTCGGCGAACTCACTCCCGACAACTACAAGACACTTCCCGCCACTTTCCTCGTGACTCTCGGCGGATTCGTGATCAATGCCATCTACTGCTTCTATCAGAACCAGAAGAACAATACATGGAGCGACTACGGCAAGAGCGGAGTCCTCGTCAATAATGTGCTTTACTGCATCCTTGCAGGCGGACTCTGGTATAGCCAGTTTTTCGGCCTCTCCATCGGCAAGGGATATCTGGTGGAGTCGCCGACACTCATGACGCTTTCATTCTGTATCCTCATGGCTCTCAATGTAGTATTCTCCAACCTCTGGGGTATAATACTCAAGGAGTGGCAGGGCTGCTCACGGAAGACAATAGGCGTGCTCGTGGTGGGCATCATCATCCTCGTCATCTCCTGCTTCCTCCCCCAGCTCATCTGACCCTCCTCAACCCTCAACCCTTAACCCTTAACTCTTAACCCTTTATCAAAATATGTCATCAGTATTAGACAACAATCCCGGCCTCGCACATCAGGTAGGCCAGGTGGCCGAAGCTGCCGGATATCTCTGGCAGAAAGGCTGGGCCGAACGCAACGGCGGCAACATCACAGTAAACGTAACCGAACACATCACCGACGAAATCAAGGCAATGCCGGCCATAGCCGGACCTTTCCCCATCGGTTTCACACTTCCCAAACTCAAGGGATGCTGGTTCTACTGCAAGGGAACACAGATGCGCATGCGCGACCTCGCACGCTGGCCTATGGACAACGGTTCGATCATCCGCATATGCGATGACTGCGCAAGCTATGAGATCGTGGCCGACAAGCCCGTTAAGCCCACTTCCGAACTGCCATCCCACCTCGCGGTGCACAACTACCTCATCGGCAAGGGCTCAGACTACAAGGCAAGCCTGCATACGCATCCCATCGAGCTCGTAGCGATGACCCACAATCCGGAATATCTCAAGAAAGACGTGCTGACAAAGATACTCTGGTCGATGATTCCGGAGACCAAGGCATTCGCTCCCCGCGGACTCGGCATTGTGCCCTATATGCTTCCTTCCTCCAATGAGCTTGCCGCAGCCACAATCAAGGCCCTCGACGACAACTACGACGTTGTGATGTGGGAGAAACACGGCGTGTTTGCCGTCGACACCGACATCATGTCGGCTTTCGACCAGATCGACGTGCTCAACAAGAGCGCCAACATCTTCATGTGTGCATGCAACATGGGCTTCGAACCCGAAGGCATGTCTGA
>CAMWMK010000122.1 GCA_947175295.1 uncultured Porphyromonadaceae bacterium | reverse complement strand
TATGGCAGAAGAAAAAGATGGCCGGACGCGAATACATGGGTATCGTACGCACCACATTCCTTCTCTCGCCCGACGGCACCGTAGAACAAATCATCCCGAAAGTCAACACCAAAGACGCCGCCAACCAGATACTTTCCTTAATTGAGAATTGAGAATGGTGAATTGAGAATCAAGGTTCATCATGATTCGGTTGGTATCGACGATGACTATGATAAGATAAGACCCCGGACATAACTCCGGGGTCTTTCCATATGCATCCGTAAAGTGAAAGCAGATTCTAAATTCCAAAATTCTCAATCAATCACTACATTCTTCACTCCTTCGCCGTAGGTGATCTTCTCACCCGGCACCTCTACAGTGACATTCTTCATCGTGAGGCCATCGACGTGATTGAGCGTGAAACCCTTGTCGGCACGGAAACGGCAGTCTTCAAGCACCACATTCTTCATCGGCATCTCGGGCAGACCGTTGAAGAGGGCGGCACGTCCAGCCGAACGGCATGTGACGTCCTTGATGAAGATATTGCGGAACGAAGGAGTCTCCTCCGTGACGGGAGGCACAGGAGCTCCCGGCTTGATGCCGTAGTAAAGGTCGAAGATGAGGGCGTCGCCCGGAATATCGGTCATCTTGATGTTGTCGACATATATGTTCTCCACCACTCCGCCGCGGCCGCGTGTCGACTTGAAGCGCAGGCCGACGTCGGTGCCGATGAAGACACAGTTCTTTGCTACGATATCCTTGCAACCGCCCGACATCTCACTGCCGATCACGAAACCGCCGTGGCCATGATATACGGTGCAGCCGTCGATCAGCACATTGGATGAGGGTACTCCTCGGTCGCGGCCATCCTTGTCCTTACCGCTCTTCATGCAGATGGCGTCGTCGCCGACATCGAAACTGCTGTTGACGAGCAGCACGTTGGTGCATGACTCTATGTCGATGCCGTCGCCGTTCTGAGCATACCAGGGGTTGCGGATATTCACATTGTCTACGATAAGGTTCTCACACATGAGCGGATGCACGTTCCAAGCCGGAGAGTTCTCGAAAGTGACGCCCTGAAGAAGCACATTGGTGCAGCCGATAAACGACACGAGCACGGGGCGAAGGAAATCGTGGGCCTCCTCAGTGGCCTTCGGATCGCCCTGATGCACCTTTGCCATGATGTCCTGATGCTCATGGACGTAGCGGATATTCTCATTCGGAAACCACATATCCCCCTTTTCATTCGTCACGCCCTTCTTCGTAAGGCTTTTCCACTGGTTGTCGGTCATCTTCATCTTCTTGACAGGACGCCAGCACTGGCCGTTGCCGTTGATGGAGCCTTCCCCTGTCACTGCGATGTTCTTCTTGCCCCTGGCTGTAAGGGGCGACACTGCGCGATAGGTCTGAAGACCTTCCCAGTCTGACTTTATCACGGGATAGTCGGCGAGGTTCTCGCTGAAGAGGATGAGGGCTCCGCGGTCGAGATGAAGGTCGATGTTATGGTCGAATACTATAGGACCTGTATACCAGATTCCCTCCGGCACAATGAGATGACCGCCTCCTTTCGACGACAGATGAGATATGGCCTTGGCGAAAGCCTCGGTGTTAAGGGTCACTCCGTCGTTGACGCCCCCGAAGTCAGTGAGCTTTACCGTGTAGTCGGGAATCACTACGTCGCGCACCTGATTGATCTTGATAGGCAGGTCGCGGTAATGACCGCTGTAGTCTTTGGCGTCTGCCGCCACCGCCGCAAGGCACACGGCCAAGGCGGTGAAAATCGATTTCCTTAGATTCATTGTCATGATTTATATGGGTTAGTTATTATTTACCAAAGTGCCAAACGCATTCCTCCCTCAATTTCAAGATTAACATGCAGGCCCATAGCCTTAAATGCACGAGCCACAGTTGAAATATTATATGACTGACCACTCTCAATTCGGCTTACCTGAGCCTTTTTTACTCCCATAAGCTCTCCCAACTCCTCCTGAGTCAATTTCTTTTCCTTACGCGCCGATTTAATGGCTTCCCCTATATGATAGGCTTTTATCTCTGCATTTACTTTTTCTTCAAAAGCATCCCTTCTCTGAGTGCCGAGTTTACCGAGATATTTATCTTCCAGCTCCTCGATATCACAATATTTTAATTTTCTCATAACCATACTATTTTTGATCAAACCATTGCTTTCGTATTGACAACGCCCTATCTATTTCGCCTTTCGGTGTCTTTTGTTTTTTCTTGACAATACCATGGGTTGCGACTACAAGGGTCTCATTATCCTTATCCCAAAATGCAAACAACCTATAGGCCAGACCTTCCCATATTGTACGGAACTCCCATATTTCAGTATCACCAAGTTTTTTAAATATATCCTTATCCTTAACCCCAAAACGAACCTTACGTATATTATAAAGCATCTTCTCCCTTGCTTTGTCCGGCAGGGATTCTAAAAAAGACTGAGCATCCTCAAGCGCAATGAGTCTAAATAAAGGCTTGTCCATATATTATAAATATATCTGCAAAAATAATAAAAAGTTTACAATAATGGAAATATTTGTCGGATTATTTTCATTTCTGATGATTGAACACAAGAGGATCAATATGTACAATCATACGGAATCGGACGATTTTGTCCGATTCCGTACACCTACTTAATCCATTAACCATTGAGTATCAAACATTTTAAGTTTTGGCACGCCTATTGCAAGAGAATCAGTACAGCACACTAAAGTGCCTAAGGACCCTAAAGACCTCTAAAAAACAAACAACAATATGGACAGAGAAATACCCAATTCCGAACGCCGAAAGGCGAAACGCAACAGAATACTCAAGATAGCGGGAATCGCGGCCGTAGTCGTGGCCGGCGCCGTAGCACTCGGATCGATGATGCGCGCATCCGTAGCCGCATCCGACCTTACCGTAGGATCGGCCGATACAGGAACGATCGAAGTGACCGTCACCGGAACCGGAACAGTAAGCGCGGCTTTCGAGGAGATCATCACCTCCCCCATCAACAGCCGCATCGTGGAAGTATACTGCCGCGCCGGCGACTCAGTGAAGGCCGGCACTCCCCTCCTCCGCCTCGACCTCCAGAGCACGGAAAACGAAGTGAACCGACTTCACGACCAGATAGCGATGAAAAACCATGAGCTCGACCAGCAGCGCGTAAACAGCGACACACGCGTGAGCGATCTCGCGATGCAGGTGAAGGTGAAGGAAATGACCCTAAGCCGCCTCGAGGCCGAGCTCAGAAACGAACGCTATCTCGACAGCATCGGAAGCGGAACGGGCGACCGAGTACGTCAGGCGGAGCTCGCCGTCTCAACCGGACGCCTCGAACTGGAGCAGATGAAGCAGCAGCTTGCCAACGAGAAGCGGATAGCGCAGGCTTCGGAAAACGTGAAGCACCTCGACATCGACATCGCGAGCCGAAGCCTCAACGAGATGAGCCGCACACTCAGCGACGCCCGCGTCTCATCCCCCCGCGACGCGACGCTTACCTTCATCCACGACCAGATAGGAGAGAAGGTATCCGAAGGACAGAAGATAGCGGTCATCGCCGACCTTGGCCATTTCCGAGTAGACGGTGAGATCTCCGACTCCTACGCCAACAAGATAGGCGTTGGAAGCCAGGCCATCGTACGCATAGGCAAGGAGAGGCTGAAAGGGGTGGTCTCCAACCTCACGCCCCAGTCGCAGAACGGAGTAATAAAGTTTACGGTGCGCCTCGAAGATGACGCGCATCCACGTCTCCGCTCCGGACTCAAGACCGACATCTACGTGGCATGCGATGTAGTGGACGACGCGATCAGAATCCCCAACGGCTCCTACTACACCGGCCCCGGCACCTACAGCCTCTTCTTCATGAGCCAGGACGGCAAGAAGCTCGAGAAGCATGAAGTGAAGCTCGGCAGCTCCAACTATGAATATGTGGAAGTGCAGAGCGGTGTCCGCCCCGGCGACCGGGTAGTGCTCTCCGACATGAGCCGCTTCAAGGAATCCTCCTCACTCCGCGTCAGATAACTTAGAATTAAAAACCTCCCCTGATTAATCATGAGAAATCATGATGCATCAGTTACACCATGATTCAACAGAAAACTTATGAATCTAATCAAAAAGACAATAAAAGACGCGCTGAAGACACCCGGCTTCTCACTCCTCTACATGGCAGGAGTGGCATTTACCATCGCCTTCACCATAATCTACGGCATGCTCCTCTACAGCCAGCTCGGACCGGTCTATCCGGAATACGACCGCTCCCGTACTCAATATGTCAAGGAGGCTGTAATAACTCAGGACAACAACCGGTCGAGTAACTTTCTCAATCCACTGTTCATCGACGAATTCATGCATGGCCGTCTTAAGACCGTAGAGGCAATAACTGCCTCCACAGTCTGGATAGGGAATTATCCTATGGTACAGACCGACGGTCATGGTCCGGAATTCCATGCCGAGGTGCGTCAGGTGGATCCGGGATTCTTCGCTTTCTATCCTTATGAATTCAAGGCCGGGAAACCCTTCTCGCAGGCGGATTTCGACTCCAGGCTTCCGGTGGCGGATATAAGCGTCGGAATTGCGGAGCGGCTGTTCGGATCTGTCGAAGATGCTGTCGGCCACGACATCAGCATCGACCATGTCCCCTACCGTATCCGCGGCGTATTCCGCGAGGGCAGCGCGCTCAACGTGGACTCTTACGGCGAGGTGTTCGTTCCCTATAGCCTTATGTATGACCCGGCCAAGATCTCCGACAATGAACGGAGGTATTTCGGAAATCTCCGTGCCATAGTCAAAGTCAAGCCGGGACAGGATGAAGCGTTCCGCGATGAGCTCCGTGACGTGGTAAGGCGTATCAACGCCATGGACACTACCGGCTGGAAGTTCTATCTGCCCGGAGTCATGTCGCATGCGGAGCATGTTCTGACGAATACCGACATTGATTGGAATCAGGATGACGATGAGGCGTTCAAGCTCAGGGATGCCTCCCCGCTCCTGACAATGTGGAAGCCGTTTCTTATCGCCCTTATGGTGGTGCTCATCATTCCGGCCCTCAACATCAGTGGTCTGATCGGCGCCAGGATGGACCGCATGGCCGCCGAACTTGGAGTGCGCCGATGCTTTGGAGCCAACCGCCGGAAACTGATGGGAATGGTGCTGACGGAAAATCTTGTGCTGACACTCTGCGGAGGAGTGATCGGGCTGGCTACCGCATGGCTCATATCCGCCTTCGCAGGAGGCTTCCTGCTTCAGTTCACTCCCCTCGCCTACGATTCAGGTTTCGGTTTCGGAAGCAACGCCGCCATCATCACCGGTGAGACCGCTTTCGCTCCCGTTCTCTTTCTCTTCACATTGGCTGTCTGCGTAGTCCTCAACCTCATATCAGCCTGGATTCCCGCTCACCGCGCCCTCCACAACCAGATTATGGAATCCCTCAACTCCAAAAGATGAACAAAGCCATGACTCAGATATTCAAATCAATTTTCGGAAAGAATACGCGCTCGATAGCGCTTCTCATAGAGATAGTGATCGTCTCCATCATCGGTTGGATCGTGATCGAGCCGGTGGCCGTCGACACCACCACCGCGCTCATTCCTGCCGGATACGATTTCGACCGCCTTGTGGAAGTGAACTTCTCATGGCTTGACCCGATGTCGCCAAGCTACGACAAAGATTCGGAAACCGATTCCAACCGGCCTCATATGGAACGTCTCCTCAATATGCTCCGCCAGCGTCAGGGAGTAGAGAAGGCCACTTTCGCCTTCTATCAGTCGTTTGAAGCGGAAGGGAGGTCATCAAACCGCCTTAACGCAGACTCCACTTACAAGGATAAAGGTATCGATGACCTGCAATACGACATGACATGCATTGAGTATATGCCGAATACCGATTTCTTCGCAACTTTCGGCATAAAGGACATCCATGGCAACCCCTTCCGGGAGCCGGAAAACGACGGAGGCCGGTTTATCATCAGCAACACCATAGCCAAAGCCGTCTTTCCCGATTCCTCCCCAATCGGGAAGGAACTCCTCAAGCCGACCGAATGGAGACCTACATCCACCGTAGTAGGAGTGACGCAAGACGTGCCCTATGCCAAAGGCGACGGCCGCATAGCCACATATTATCTGGCAAGGGACTGGGCCGGTTGGACCCGACCCGCATCAGTCATGCTCCGCCTCGGCGAGGGAGTTAATCCCCGGACCTTCATTGATAAGTTGAATTCCGAACTCTCGCAATATAGATCCGGAAACATCTACCTGACCCATCCCATCTATATGAGCGACAAGCGCGACGAAAGATTCGCCGAGGAGCAACGGGCCCTTACGCAGAAATGGATCATCGTGGCCTTCTTCCTCGTCAACGTCCTATTGGGAGTAGCCGGAACATTCTACGTCCAGTGCAAGACACGCATTCCCGACGCCGGAGTGATGCGGGCATTCGGAGCGACTCGCCGCGCAATCGTCTGCGGTATAGTTGGAGAAGCGTTGATTACGTCAGTCATCGGATGGCTCATCGGCAGCGCGATCTATCTCGCCTATCTCAAGACGCAAGGATTCCCCATGGAGACGGACGCCACCGAAGTGATCCGCTACCTCCGCCCCGTCTGGCACGATACGAAACTCGGACGCTACTCCGTCATCGGCGGCATAATCCTCCTGCTCCTCCTCGCCACATCCGCCCTCGGAGCCTGGCTCCCGGCCCGCAAGGTCGGACGCGTACCAATCGTAGACTCCCTCCGCGACGAATAATCATAAACATGCAATATCAAGATAAATCATGCTAAATCATGATTTAACATGATACATCATGATAAACCCCTCCCAAAAACAAAAAAAACCAACAACTCAAAAACCCAACAACTATGATAACTCTTAAAGACATCAACAAAATCTACCGTACAGATGAAATCGAGACCCAGGCTCTCGAAAACGTGAACATCCACATCGACAAAGGGGAGTTCGTCTCCGTAATGGGACCTTCAGGCTGCGGCAAGTCGACCCTTCTCAACATTGTCGGCCTCCTCGATACACCCACTTCCGGCACTGTGACCATCGCCGGGACCAACGTGGAGGGCATGAACGACTCCCACCTCGCTGCCTTCCGCAATCAGAAACTCGGATTCGTATTCCAGAGCTTCCACCTCATCGATTCGCTCAACGTGATCGACAACGTGATGCTTCCGCTGCTCTACCGCAAGTCGAGCGCCTCGGAGCGTGAGAAACTCGCCAAGGCCGTACTTGAGCGCGTAGGCCTCTCCCACCGCATGCGCCACCGTCCTTCACAGCTCTCCGGCGGACAGTGCCAGCGAGTGGCCATCGCCCGCGCCATCGTAGGCAATCCAGAGATAATACTCGCCGACGAGCCCACCGGCAACCTCGACTCGAAGATGGGCGCCGAAGTGATGGAGCTCCTCCACACCCTCAACCGCGAAGACGGACGCACCATCATGATGGTGACCCACAACGAGGAGCAGGCCCACCAGACCGACCGCATCATCCGCTTCTTCGACGGCCGCCAGGTTATGTAATTGAGAATTGTGAATTGAGAATTGAGAATTATGCATAATGCTCCAGGTTGAGTAGCCAATTATGCATTATGAATTGTGCATTATAGAATTATGATAAGATATTTCAAGCAAGCCTGGGGCAGCCTCCGCAAGCAGCCGCTGCTGAGCATCGTCAGCA
>CAMWMK010000121.1 GCA_947175295.1 uncultured Porphyromonadaceae bacterium | reverse complement strand
TGCTGTGCCACCGCGTTTCCCGATTGCGGTTGCAAAATTACTACATTTTTTCGCCCCACGCAAATTTTTTCATAAAAAGCTCCATATTTTGTCAGGATAAGGCGTATAACACATTTTAACTCAAATAAATCAACAAATGTTAAAATATCTTTAGATTTGTAAATAATAAAATCGTGGAGTGGCGGTTCTATTGCCACTCCACGAAAGAACTTACAAAGTACTGAAATAATTCTTCAGAATTTCCCAATCATAATAGCCAGGAAATGCCTCCGGGACATCGCTTATCTTCACGGGCACCTCATTAAGGCGCGGCAAAACCACTACTTTTCCCATCCCATTACCATAGAACACCAACTGGAAATTCCCTCCCATAGGAGAAATCTCGAAGTTTCGCCATTTCTCGGCGGCTGCCTCGGCATCTTCCAACTCCACTCCATATCCATCTGCATCGATCAGAGACACCAGCCGCAGCAGGTCCGTATCATGGCCGAAACGAAGATCCACCCTGATGTCTCCGGATGCAAGCATCTCGTCCGCCCGTCCTACAAATTCCCGCAGCAGCGGCTTCACGCTCTCAGGCCCAGAAGACATGCTCTCGGGCGAGCGCCCGTTGGCTACATACTGCATAAAATTGGAAGCCTTCCATAACCCAGTCAGCTCTTCGGCATCAAAAAGAGTTATGATGTCTGCCTCAAGGCTATCTATATCCTGAACCGAAATCGCTACATCATAAAGGCTTCGAATGAATATAGGCAGGGATTCGCTTTGAGGTACATCCTTGAAGAGTTTCGCCGCTGTCTTAGGGCAAAGTGAGACGGAATCCCGGTAGCGCGAGAACTCCCACATCCAAGGAGCGTCCTCTCCGGTATTTAGTTTTGCTTCCGGCGTATTGTGGTGGATGAAGTCCATGTCGCCGGGCGTTGCATGTTTCGACACCCTAAGTCCACCGACCTTCTCCTCCAATTGGTCGCAGAATGCCATCATGCTCATAATGCATCGGGGCTCGACTGAACTGCGGGCCGCTACCTTTCCTTCTGCGAACAGCTCTGGAAACCTCAGCCTCATCCTTTCCGCAATCGCGCGATGCTGACGACTGCCCATATCGGTAAGCTCCCCAAGATGTCCGTGCGCGTTTCCGGCGCAGCGGGTCACCATCTTCCATGCTTCCTTTCCTTCGGGAGTGATGTTTTCGGCCAGCTGCTGCTCCTGGAAAAAATCGCCGGCGGTCTTATATATATTCCTATTTACAGGCCATCGCGATCCATGGCGTCCGTAATGGCTTATATAGATCGGCTTATAACCTTCCGGCACCGGAGCTATGGAATCCTCCTCCACATTATACGCGTAATATATGCCTCCGGCCTTCTCGCGACAGGCCTCTACGATCTCTTCTATCTCTGAAGCCGCAAATCCGCTAAAACATGCCGCTACCGCTGCTGCTACTGTCAACAATCTCATTCGTTTCATAATTCATTAGGGTTGATACATGATTTTTTTTGCAAAGTTAATGTTTTTTGCCGGAGTCCACATCTTATTTTGAAAAAATGTTGTAATTTTGAATCCGGAAACAATTCCGAACATCATCAACACCAACAGCGACCTACAACTATCATGAAAAAAAGAATGTTCTCAACATTGCTGGCATGCGCCGCGATATGCGCGCCGGCCATCGCGGCAGAAGACATGGCGGGATATCTTTTCGTCTACTTCACTGGCAATGACCCCCGCGACGAATCAGTCAACTATGCGCTCAGCCGCGACGGGCTCAACTTCAAGGCCCTCAACGACAACGCCCCGGTAATCGACTCTAAACTCATCAGCGAAACGGGAGGCGTGCGCGACCCTCATATCCTCCGCAGCGAAGACGGCAAGGAGTTCTATATGGTAGTGACCGACATGACCTGCCACAAGGGATGGGACTCCAACCGCGGCCTGACACTGCTCAAATCGACCGACCTCATCAACTGGCAGCCTTCCGTGATCAACATACAGAAGCGCTACAAAGGACATGACGACCTCAAGCGCGTATGGGCGCCACAGACCATCTACGACAAAGACGCCGGCAAATATATGGTCTACTTCTCCATGCAGCACGGCAACGGCCCCGACATTATATATTATGTATACGCCAACGACGACTTCACCGACTTCATCGGAAAGCCGAAGCCCCTCTTCATCCCCAAAAACAAGAAGAGCTGCATCGACGGCGACATCGTATACAAAGACGGGAAATACCATCTCTTCTATAAGACAGAAGGAGACGGCAACGGTATAAAGAAAGCTGTCACCGACAAGCTCACCTCCGGCAAATGGGTGGAATCGGACGACTACAAGCAGCAGACCGATAAGGCCGTGGAAGGCGCGGGGACATTCAAGATGATCGACTCTGACAAATACATATTGATGTATGACGTCTATATGAACGGGGCATATCAATTTACGGAATCGACAGACCTTGACAATTTCCGAAACATCGACTCCGATGTAACTATGGATTTCCATCCGCGCCACGGCACGGTGATCCAGATTACGGAAGACGAATATCAACGACTCGAAAAAGCCTTCCCGAGCGCCGACGTGAAGATAGCCAATCCGGTGCTTCCGGAATTCCATGCCGATCCCGACATACTGCTGAGCGAGAACACTGGCAGATACTACATCTATTCCACCACCGACGGATTTCCGGGATGGGGCGGCACTTACTACACCTGCTACAGCTCCGACAACCTTCGCGACTGGAACTATGAGGGAGTGGCCCTCGACGCCTCTACCGAGTCGATACCCTGGGCCGAAGGCAACCTCTGGGCCCCGGCGATTGAAGAGAAGAAGATCGATGGGAAATATAAATATTTCCTTTATTTCAGCGCCAAGCCGAAAGGAAGCGACGCCAAGCAGATAGGAGTGGCTGTGGCCGACTCCCCCACCGGACCCTTCAAGACACTCCCGGAGCCGATGATCACTAAATCTCCGATAGGCAGGGGGCAGCAGATCGACGTGGATGTCTTCACCGATCCCGTGTCCGGCAAACCATATCTATACTGGGGCAACGGCTATATGGCCGGCGCCGAGCTCAATCCCGACATGACATCGATCAAGGAAGAGACCATCACCGTGATGACTCCGGAGGGAGGAACCCTGCAAGACTACCGTTACCGTGAGGCCCCGTATGTGTTCTACAAAGACGGCAAATACTACTTCATGTGGTCTGTAGACGATACCGGAGCAGCCAACTACCATGTGGCCTACGGCACATCCGACTCTCCGCTCGGCCCCATCCAGGTGGCGGAGCGCCCGATCGTACTGATCCAGAACGATCGCAACGGCATGATCGGCACTGCCCACAACTCAGTGCTCCGAGTGCCGGGCAAAGGCGGCGAAGCCGACCGCTGGTATATTGTCTACCACCGTATCAATCCCGCCTACAAAGCAAAAGAGAACGGTCCGGGATTCCACCGAGAGGTGTGCATTTCCCCGCTCGATTTCAATTCAGACGGCTCGATCATCGAAGTCAGCCCGAAACGCATCAACTGACGTCAACGCCGAAAACGACAAAAGGGACCTTCCGGGGTCCCTTTTTGTCTGTCTTGGCGTCGCCTTGCCCTTCAATACTTCTTCAGATGCGAAAGAGCGTAGAAGGCTGTCAGGAGGATTACGATCACGGCGGATGCCGGAACGTCTATGAGCACCGAGATCCAGAGTCCGCCGAGGCAGCCTGCAAGCGAGACTATGCCTGAGATGAGCATCATGCGTCGGTAGCTGCGCGTGAGCCGCTCGGCAACGAGCTGCGGAAGCGATATGAGCGACATCAGAAGCATTACTCCGATCATCTTTATCGTCAGCACGATGCAGACTGACACCATCACCATCATCACCGTGTTGATGAGGCGTACGGGGAGATGGCGCGTGCGCGCGAAGTCCTCGTCGAAGCTGACGGCCATGATCACACGGCCGAATGCGGCGTAAAGCGCTACTGCCAGCAGAGAGAATGCGGCGAAGACCCATAGGTCGGCACTGGTAATGTTGAGCACGTTGCCGAAGAGGAAGGAGTTGAGTTCCGGCACGTAGCCGGGGGTCAGGAATACGAAAAGGATGCCGAGGGCCATTCCGAGGGCCCATACTACCGCTATGGCGGAATCCTGCCTGACACGTCCTCTCGACATGGCGTCGACACCCAGACTTCCGGCAACGGCGAATGCCGCGGCGATAGCGAGGGGGTTCCAGCCAAGAAAGTAGCCGAGGCCCAGGCCGCCGAAGCAGGTATGGGTGATACCTCCGGCGATGAAGGTCATGCGCCGGGTGACTACGTAGACCCCGATCACTGCACACGCTACCGATATCAGGGCCACTCCCGCCAGGGCGTTGCGGAAGAACGCATATTCCAACAATTCAAAATTCATAACGTATCTTCAGTCCTAAGTCTTCGGTCCTTGAGATCTGATATTTAATATTTAATCTTTAATATTTTGATCACCCTTCGCTCAGCAGGAGTTCAAGTTCCGGGCGAAGTTCTGCGGGAAGGTTGATTCGCCGTTTCTCCAGACTTATGGTCCAGCCAGGGGCGTCTGAAGGAAGGAGGGTCAGCAGCACGTCGCGGAATTCCTCCATCTCCTCATCGGTGTATCCGTCGGCCGGATGGCCGGCGAAGCGGTCGAGCTCCTCATCGTCGTAATAGACGGGGGGCTCGTTGATCTGTCCGGTCTTCTCGCATATGGAGTGCAGTCCGCAGCATATCGCGTTGTCCGTTCTGCCCTTTTCGTTTTGTGCCGGATGTTGTTCGTTTTCGTCTTCACTGATGTCCGGAGTCCCCGCGCCTGTGTCTTGATGGTGATGGTGGAGGGAGGGGCCATGGCGCCGGGTGCGGAATTTCTCCCACGCCCAGAGGATTATGCCGATGGCGATGGTCACTGCCAGTATTATGATAGCTCCTGTCATTTTAGTCTTCGGTCTTAAGTCTTAGGTCATCGGATTGCGTACACGCCGCCTTTAATTGTGTCCAGAAATCGGGGAAGGATTTTTCCACTACGCTTGGGTCTTCGATGCCGAGGGATGTGAACGCCAGACGTGCCGGAGCGAATGCCATCGCCATTCGATGGTCCTTATATGTGCGTATGAGGGGTTGCGGCTCAGGCTCGCACCGCGAGCCGTCCCACGACATGGAGTCGTCGCCGGTGGAGATCACGAAGCCCAGGCGACACAGCTCAGCCGCTATGGCGGCCATGCGGTCGCTCTCCTTGTGGCGCAGATGCGCCACCCCGTCAATGCGGAACATGATTCCCGCTACGCAGAGGCCCACTGCTACCGCCGGCACGAGGTCCGGGGCGTCGTTGAGATTCAGGTGTATGTTTCTTCGTTTCGCGTCGGGCGTTGTAGTGTCATCGGTGTCGAGGAGGCGTGAGGCCTCGGCGAAGATGGCGGCCACGCGGCTGTCGCCCTGCAGCGACTCGGCCGGAGATTTCAAGGTAGGCATCCCGAAGTCAGGGAGTTCTATCCCAAGGGCCTGGGCTATAAGCCGGAGTTCGAAGAAGTAGGAAGCCCCGCTCCAGTCGCCTTCGATGTCGTAGCGGGCGCATTGTGCGTAGCCTGTGGCGCGCACCGATACTTCGAAATGAGAATCGGGAGTTGGGAATTGAGTAGCTGTCTCCAGGCGTGAGTCGGGAAAAATGGAGACATCGGCTCCGAAGGCGCGCATCACTCCGGCTGTCATCTCGATGTATGGCCGGGAGACCACGTTGCCTTCGAGCAGGAAGCGCGTGTCGGTCTTCCATGTGGGGGCGGAGAGCATCAGGGCGGAGAGGTATTGGCTGCTGACGCTCCCGTCGAGACGAATCGTGCCGCCCGAAAGTTCGCGGCCTCGGATGCGAAGGGCGTTTTCGGCCGGAAGCGGGGTAATGTCGGCGCCCATGTCACGGAGAGCCCGGATCAGGGTGTCGTGGGGGCGCTCCATGAGCCGAGGGCTTCCGGTCAGGATTATGTCGAGTCCGGGGATGGAGGCGCAGGCCGCCATGCCGAAGCGGAGGGTCGTGCCCCCCTCCCCTATGTCGACAGTTTGCGGTGTGCTTTCTGCGTCGCTCCCCTTGCGTTGCGCCTGGCGTACTGCCTCTGTGAGTCGGAGCATGCCGCGAGTGTCGCCGCAGTCGGGGAGGTTGGTCAGCACCGTGTCGTGTCCGCCGAGCAGACGGCAGACGAGGGCGCGCGCGGCGATGCTTTTCGAGCCAGGTATATTTATATCATTCATCATTTACAGTTTATCCTTAAGGAAGAGGCAGGCGTCGCCGTAGGAGAGGAAGCGGTAGTTTTGATCCAGGGCTTCCTGATATATCCTTCGCCATGCGGGGTCTGTCAGGTTGGATCCGTCGAGCAGGGAGCTGACAAGGAGCAGCAGCGTAGACTGTGGCTGGTGGAAGTTGGTGACCATGCCGTCTACTATGCGCCATCTGAATCCGGGTGCGATCATGATTGACGTAGCGGCCTGAAGATGTTCGGCATCTTCCTTCTCCATGTAGGCCTCCAGTGCCTTCAAGGCCTGGACTGTGTCGATGGCGAGTTCCTCGTCGGCGTAGGCTTCCCATTGGTCTACCTCCTTCACGTTCTCCGTTACTGTTTGTGCGTCGCTCGCCTGGTTGGCAAGAAGGTGGATGCCGATTATGGGTAGCGACTCGAGGGTACGGACTGTAGTAGTGCCGATGGCGAGTACGGGGCGGCGTGATTCAAGGGCCCTACGTAGGGTCCGGACGAGATCGAGGCTTACCTCAAAAGTCTCGCGGTGCATTGGATGGCCGCCGATTTCCTCGCTTTTGACGGGCTGGAATGTTCCGGCCCCGACGTGTAGGGTCACTTCGCGGGTTTCGATGCCGCGGTTGCGGATGTCCTCGAGGAGCTCAGGGGTGAAATGGAGTCCGGCTGTCGGAGCGGCCACGCTGCCGCGTATGCGGCTGTAGACGGTCTGATAGTCGGTGGAGTCCGATTCCTCCGACTTCCGGTTGAGATATGGAGGGATCGGGATGTTGCCGGCAGCTTCCACTATGGAGGCGAAAGTCACCTGCTCGTCGTCCCATTCAAACTCCACCGCGTGGGCGTTGCCTGGAAGTGCTTCGTGCCTTATGGCCCGGAGCGTCACTTTGCGGCCATCTATGTCAAGTGCCTTTTCGAGGTAGGAGTCTTTCCACTTCTTGAGGTTTCCCACCAGGCACTGCCATTGGCATCGCCTACGCGTCTGGAAAGCCACGGCATAGTCGCGAGGGTCAAGGGGTTCGAGGAGGAAGATCTCGATTCGGGCGCCCGAAGCCCGGTGGAATTCCATACGGGCGTTTATGACTCGTGTATTGTTCATCACGAGCAGTGCGCCGTCGGGAAGTAGGTCGGGGAGGTCGGAAAATGTATGGTGTGAGGTCTTGCCGTCGGCAAAGCGGAGAAGTTTGCAGCTGTCTCTGTCGGCGAGTGGGTGCTTGGCTATTCGCTCGTCGGGGAGGGGATAGTCGAAGTCCTCTATACGTATGTCTTTTATCTCTTCGATTTTCATATCGCAAAGGTAGCAAAAATTTCTGAGTCGGCCAAATCTCTCGGGAAAGCGGAGCAGAAACAAAAAAGAGGAGATGCTCTCGCATTTCCTCTTCTTGTGGGCGATTACGGATTCGAACCGCAGACCCTCTGCTTGTAAGGCAGACGCTCTAAACCAGCTGAGCTAATCGCCCGAGTTTTGTTGCTTGAATTAATATGTGGGCGATTACGGATTCGAACCGCAGACCCTCTGCTTGTAAGGCAGACGCTCT
>CAMWMK010000120.1 GCA_947175295.1 uncultured Porphyromonadaceae bacterium | reverse complement strand
AGGCGCTGCTCCTGCGATAGATTCTGACTGCTCTTTTCCATACTGCAAAATTACAAAAAAACTTTGATACATGGCATATAATTTGTAACTTTGCATATCAATCAATTCTCAAAAACATCAACAATGGGAAAGATTATAAAAAAAATAAATCATCATGTGCAACTACACCGACACAAAATTAGGAATCAAGAAACTTGATTTCAGTCAGAAGAGAGGAAAAATGGCCGTATATCTTATAGATGGACGAGAAGTGATAGTACCCGTAGGATTATTTCCGGAAATAAAGAGATTAAGCAAGTCCCAGAGAGAAGACTATATGATTCTTGATGGTCAGTTCTTTTCATTCGAAGCCATCAGTAGGATATTTTCAATTAAGGATATTTTAGGATATTAGAATATGGCGGAAAAGGATTTCAATTTTAAGATAGGAAGTGGAGATAAGGTAAGGATACTGTTTGTGTGCTTGGGCAATATATGCCGGAGCCCGGCGGCGCAGGGGGTGATGGAACGGCTCGTGGCGGAGCGAGGGACGGCGGACCGATTCGAGATCGATTCGGCGGGACTCTATGGCGGCCATGCGGGCGATCTGCCCGACAGCCGTATGCGTGCCCATGCCCGGCGCCGCGGACTGGAGCTGACGCATAGGTCACGGCAGGTGCGCGAGTCGGATTTCGACCGCTTCGACATCATAGTGGCGATGGACAATTCAAACTACGACGGTCTGCGGGCGTTGGCTCCTACGCCGGAGGATGAGAGGAAGATTGTCAAGATGGCCGATTTCTTTACGCAGCATCCATGGGCCGATTGCGTGCCGGACCCATATTACGACGGAGCCCAGGGGTTTGAGAATGCGCTCGATTTGATTGAGGATGGATGCGAGATGCTTTATGAATTCATAATGCATAATTCATAATGCATAATCGGCTACGCAGTATAGGGGCGGACGCACGAGCCGTGCGTCCCTACCGGAGAATATGAATTATGAAATACGAAATATGAAATATGAAATATGAATATGTATACGACGGAGTATAGGTCGCTTTTCAGGCTGGGGCTGCCGGTGTTGGCTACCCAGTTGGGGATCATTACGGTGGCTTTCGCTGACACGGCGATGGTGGGGGCTTACGGTGTCGATGAACTGGCGGCGGCGGCGTTCGTCAATTCGATGTTCATGATTCCGGTGGTGATGCAGATCGGATTCGCATCGGGTATCACGCCGCTGATCGGCGCGCTTTTCGGACGCGACGACCATGCGGGAGCGGGACGCACGCTGCGGGCCGGACTGCAGGTGAACGCGTTCCTCTCCATCGGACTCACGGTAATGATGGGAATACTATATTTCTTCCTCGACCGTTTCGGCCAACCGGAAGAGCTGCTACCCCTGATAAGGCAGTATTACCTCATCATCCTCGCATCCCTCTTCCCTATGGCGCTCTTCAACTGTTCGCAACAGACGGCCAACGCCGTTACCGACACGGCCACTCCGATGTGGATAATCCTGTCGGCCAATGTAGTGAACATCATAGGCAACTATCTGCTTATCTTCGGCAAGTTCGGATGTCCGGAAATGGGTCTGAACGGTGCGGGCCTATCTACGCTGACAGCCCGTTGGCTTTCTACGATAGGGATATTCATCGTGTTCATGACTACGCGGCGCTACCGCCCCTACAAGAAGGAGGCCTTGGGGTCGAGCCATGTGGGACACATCAGAAGGATAGTCTGGAGCACGTCCTGGCCCATCATGATCCAGTCGGGCGTGGAATGCGGGCTCTGGACGTTGGGCGCCATAGTGACGGGATGGTTCGGCAAGATACAGTTGGCGGCATATCAGGTGATCAACACTATCTCGCAACTCGGTTTCATGACCTTCATGAGTTTCGGCATCGCAGTGTCGATACGTTCGGCCAACTATACCGGTGTCGGCGATATGGCTGGAGTGAGGCGCATCACGATAGCCGGGCTTCATCTCAACCTGGTATTGGCTACGGCGGCCTCTGCCCTCTTCTTTTTCTGCGGGCATACGCTGACGGGATTCTTCTCGCCGGATGAGGAGGTGTTGGCTTCGGCTGGAATGCTGATACTTCCCCTCGTGCTTTACCAGTATGGCGACGCGATCCAGCTGACATTCGCCAACGGACTCAGGGGTACGGGAAACGTGAAGCCTTTCCTATGGGTGACGCTGATAGCGTATATACTGATCGGGGTGCCGATGCTGTTCTGGCTTGCCACCGGACTGGGAATGGGGAATGTCGGGGTATACTACAGTTTCTCCTTCGCGCTGTTCGCAGCGGCCGGGCTGTATTACTGGTTTTTCCGGAGGACGGTTAGGAGTTGAATTTAGAATGGAGAATTGAGAATTGGGAATTGAGAATGGACAAATAATTATGGATTATGGATTAACACTAATGTCACTAAAATAAGCATCCGCTAAATGCAGCCCCTCCGGGGCTGATGATACAGGGGATTGCATATTCCCCCGATTTCATCGGGGGTTAACAGAATGATTGCCCTCCGGGCAATTTCGCATCATGGCTTAATTTAGTGACATTGAATTTTTAGAATGGAGAATGGAGAATTGACAAATAATTATGCATTATGGATTATGGATTAACACTTAATTGAATCATGAAGGATAAAATTATTGCATTGCTTATGATTATGGTCTGCATAGGGCAGGCTTGGGCTGCGGAGGATGGACGCTACGCAAAGACAATCGTCGTGGCGCAGGACGGCAGCGGGGACTACAATACTATCAATGAGGCTCTCAAGAAGCTCAGGGGAGATTTCGAGGAGCCGGTGAGGATCTACATCAAGGATGGGAAGTATGACGAGAAGGTACTCGTCAACTATACGCTTAAGAACGTGACGATCGAGGGGGAAAGCCGCAAGGGTACGGTGATCACCCACGGTGACTATGCCCAGCTCAATAATATGGGGACTTCAGGGAGCTACGCCCTGCGCATCGACGGCAACGACATCACGCTGAAGAACCTTACGGTTGAGAATTCGGCAGGACCCGTCGGACAGGCTGTAGCGTTGCATACGACGGGCGACAGGATACATGTGATTGACTGCGATATACTGGGCAATCAGGACACCCTCTACGCTACCGGCCACAACTCGCGTTGCCTCTTTGACAACTGCTATATCGAGGGGACGGTAGACTTCATCTTCGGAGCGGCCACGGCGCTCTTCCGCAACTGCCACCTGCACGCGAAGCGTGACGGATACCTGACGGCTGCTTCCACTCCGAAGGAGAATGCCGTGGGATACGTGTTTGACCGCTGTAAGGTGACGGCAGCCCCCGAGGCAGGGAAGGTATTCTTAGGACGGCCGTGGCGACCGTATGCTTCGACATTCTTCATCAACTGCGAACTTCCGGAGGGAATCGACCCGAAAGGTTGGCACAACTGGGGGAATGCAGAGAATGAGAAGACGGCACGATATGGAGAGTATAAGTGCAGCGGACCGGGAGCGAAGGAGGATGAACGCGTTGGATGGAGGAAGAAGTTCAATGCGCTCGATGCGGCGGAGCTGACGGATCCGGGACGGATATTCTCTCGGAATTCGGTATGGATGCCTGAGTGATTGGACGCGCGGGGGGAGGCTGGAAGCCTCCCTTCCATGGCTGGGGGTTTAACTTTTTTGGGGGAAGATTGTCGAATATGGTATGAAAACTATTGGAAAGATAATATTGGGAGCGGTATGCGCGGTGGCGGCATACGAGACTGCGGCGGCAGAGACGAAGTTTGCCGACGAGACGCTCAACTATGTCATTACATATAAATGGGGACTGATCACTAAAGATTCGGGCGATGCCACTCTGACGCTCAAGAACCAAGGGTCGAAATATTATATCAAGCTTACGGGCAAGACCAAACCGTGGGCCGACGGACTGTTTCAGGTGCGCGACACTCTGATTTCGGTGATGGATAAGGCGAAATTCCGTCCGCTGAGCTATACCAAGATAGCGCATGAGGGAGGGAAATACGGTAAGGACGTGATAGAGTATGCGTATTCCGGCGATCAGGTGAGCGGAAAGGCTACGAAACACCGGGAGAAGAAGGGGGAGACAAAGACGGAAAACCTTGAGCTGTCGGCTACGGGGGATACCTTCGATATGTTGAGTGTCTTCTATTGGTTGCGATCGATTGATCCGGCGACTCTGCCGATAGGTAAGAAAGTGACCGCTACCCTATTCTCCGGTTCGCATGAGGAGACGGTGAAGATATGGAAGGTTGGAGAAGATACGGTGAAGTTGCGCGACGGTTCGAAGCGGGAGGCATGGCATATACGATTTACTTTCACGTCGAAGGGAGGTAAGAAGACGAGCGACGATATCGACGCATGGATCTCGAAAGACTCCAAGCGCATCCCCCTGGAGATAAAGGGGAAGCTGCCGTTAGGGCATGTGAATGCGTATTTGGTAAATGGAGGGCGTCTCGGAGAATAAAGCCGGATATTTCGCACTGCGTGCTCAACACAGTGTTGAGGATATGGAAGTGGGGATTATTTGGGGATGATGGTGAAGGTGATGGAGCCGCGGGTGGAGGGGGCGCCCTTTTTGGCGCTCCAGCGGGCTTGCATGGCGGCTTGCTCGCATTTCTTTCGGATGTCGCGGGTCGCGGCGCCGGAGGCGGCGGCGGTCAGTACCTTGCCTTCGGCATCGACTGTGATGGAGACGGTGACGGTGGTCTTATGGGCGAGCGTCACGTCGGGGAGCGGACAGCCGAGAAACTGACGCCCCGACATCTTGCCGGTCACTCCCGAGGCTACGCCGTCGCTGCCCCCCGGGGAGTCGAACTTGCCCGTCAGTGAACCGGGTTTTGAGTTGAACTTTCCGGCCATGGAGGTAGCCACCTTCTCCTCCTCCTTCTTCCTGTCCGGGGCTACAGTCTGCACCGGACTCTCCTCATTAGAGGCAATGAGGGGCTGCTCCGGAGAGGGCACCGCATTCTCGCCGGAGACCACTGTATGTGTCTGCTCTACGGGCGCAGGGGCCGGCGAACCCTTCACTTCAGGAGCCGGAGCATCATGGGCCACGACATCCGGTTCGCCGACGCTCTGATGCGTTTCGAGCAGGAGTTCCGGATCAAGGAAAATTTCTTCTTCCTCAAGTTCCGGGTTTTGTGTCGTAGCCGCAATCCGCTCGTCGTAGCGCAGAGTGGCCACGAGGAGCCAAACGAGCATTAGCCCCGCCACAAGGAGAGTGACGAGGGCCGCGATCACGGAGTCTCTGGAATGGGAATCGTTGGCATTCATAGCGGTCAATTAGGGGATGCTTCCTGCGTAGCAGGGGTTTCCTGAAGGGCACGCGTAGCGAGCACCATCTTCATATGTCGGCGCGCCGCCATATCGAGGAGCTCCACGATCCTGCCGTATTCCACCTTCTCGTCGGCATAAAGGGCTATGCCGCGTGTGGAATCCTGCTGCTGGATGAGGGTAAGGGCCGCTACGAGTTCGTCGCGTGTTACGGCCCTCGGAGTGGAGTTGCCGGGAATGGAGTCAGTGCGGTCCATGACGATGAAGAACTGCGAGAGGGAATCGACATACACCTCCGTGAGGGGCTTCTGCGACGTCTGCTCGGAGCTCTGGGGCAGGTTGACGTCGATGGCCGCCGGGAAGATGAGCGTCGAGGTCACCATGAAGAAAATGAGGAGAAGGAATATCACGTCGGTCATCGACGACATGGAGAATGTCTCGAGACTCTGGAATGAGCGTTTGAGGGGCATTGTGGTTTTGGCGTTTTACGTTGGACGTTGGACGTTTTACGTTGGGCGTTGGACGTTGGACGTTGGACGTTTTACGAGGGTCAGGCGGGCTCGTTGAGGAGGTCCATGAATTCCATGGTCTTGGTCTCCATGTCGGTCATCACGCGGTTGACGCGGCTAACGAGGAAGTTGTAGGCGAAAAGGGCGATGATGCCTACGATAAGACCGGCTACGGTGGTCACGAGAGCCTGATATATGCCGCTTGAGAGCACGATGATGTTGGCGCCGGTGCCAGCCATCGCGAGGGCGTAGAAGGCTTCGATCATACCGGTGACGGTGCCGAGGAATCCGAGCATCGGAGCACCTGCCGCCGTAGTCGAGAGCCATGTGAAGCCTTTGCCGAGACGGGCCACTTCGATGTTTCCGGTGTTTTCGATTGCGACGAGCACGTCCTGCATCGGGCGCCCGATGCGGGTTACGCCCTTCAGGATGAGGCGGGCGTAGGGGGTGTCGGTCTTCTTGCAGAGCTGGCGGGCGCTTTCGAGGTCGCCTTCATGCACATAGTCGCGGATGCGCTGCATAAACGAACTGTCTTCCTTCGAAGCGCGTGAGATGGCGAGGCAACGCTCTACGAAGATGTAGATGCTTACGATGAGCATCAGTGCGAGGGGTATCATGATGTAGCCGCCGTCCATGACGAGCGACCAGAGGGATAGGGTCTGCATTTAAGGGTTAAGGGTTAAGGGTTAATGCATAATTCATAATGCATAATTCATAATTATTTGCCGCTGAATTTCTGCTGAAAATATTTTGATGATACTATAAGGGGTTAGGAATTGAGGGGGATGGATTGGCGGTTGGGGGCGATGCAGTCGAGGTAGGCTTTGACGGTGGCGTCGATGCCGAGGTAGAGTGCGTCGCAGATGAGGGCGTGGCCTATGCTTACTTCGTCGATCCAGGGTATGGTCTCGATGAAATAGCTGAGGTTTTCGAGGCTGAGGTCGTGGCCGGCGTTTAGGCCGATGCCGGCTACCTTTGCTGCGGAAGCTGCCTCTACGAAGCGGGCAATGGCGGCCTTGCGGTCGCGGTGATAGTAGTCGGCATATGATTTGGTGTAGAGCTCGACGCGGTCGGCACCTGCGATCTTCGCTTCAAGCACCTGCACGGAGTCGGGATCGACAAACACGGAGACTCGTATTCCGGCTTCCTTGAAGCGCCTGATGATGGGGGCAAGCATGTCGAAGTTGCCCACTACGTCCCAGCCATGGTTGGATGTGAGCTGCCCCGGGGCGTCGGGTACGAGTGTCACCTGCGCCGGCTTTGTCTCCAGCACGAGGTTGATGAAGTCTTGGGAGGGATAGCCCTCGATGTTGAGCTCGGTGGTGATTACCTCCTTCAGCAAGGGGACATCGGAGCGGCGGATGTGGCGCTCGTCGGGACGTGGATGCACCGTGATGCCCTGGGCACCGGCAGCCTCGCAGGCCAATGCGAAACGCACGAGGTCGGGATTGTTCTCGCCGCGGGCGTTGCGGATAGTGGCCACTTTATTGATATTGACGCTGAGTCTTGTCATTTTTGTGTTTCTATTGTTATAAATTATATAAAAACAACGTTTCAAAGGGAAATATTACGCTGGAAAGCATGTGAATTTGGCATTGATGGGCAAAAAAACCTAAAAAACACCAAATGTCATTGAAATTCGGCACAATATTTGTAACTTTGAAAGCGCAAACCGAAACAGATGTTTCCTCATCGGCTGCGGTCTGCGGCTTACGCAGGGCAAAGTTAATGAAAAACATTGAAAAAACAAAATAAAAAGGAGAAACATTGACGACACAAGAGACACTCATAGAGCGCGACGACTGCAGCCTGGTGACGCTTCAATGCGCGCCGGCGGACTACAGTGCCAGTATCCTGACGCATGCGTGCGAGGATGCGGGGGCCCCTGTGGTAGACCTTCTTACGCAGCCGGCCGATGAGCGGAGCATCCGGGTGACGCTCCGCCTGCGCTGCGACGACCCTACCCCGGCCGTCCATAATCTGGAGAGATACGGCTATGAAGTGGCCGAAGCGGAAGGCAACAGATATACCGACGCGATGATAGCCGCGGAGCGGCTGCTCGAGGTGCAGATGATGATGAATGT
>CAMWMK010000119.1 GCA_947175295.1 uncultured Porphyromonadaceae bacterium | reverse complement strand
CGTCGGATTCATAACCCGGAGGTCTCGAGTTCAATTCTCGATCCCGCTACAAAGAGTCGCTAATTATGCGACTCTTTTTTTTGTCATTATTCATTATTGTTTGACTGAAATTACTGTGGATAATTCACTAAATCCCATAGACAACTTTAGAGGAGGATTATGGTTGCTTATAGATGGAATGATTTGGGTATTCGAAGAAATATAGTTGAAAAACTGAAAGTTGCAACAAAATTGGATGTATAAAACAACGTATTGGACACCCGAATTAATCTAAAAATGCTTAACTTTGCAGCATAAAAATTTAGTTTATATGCAGCTCACATTATTTAAGCCATTAAGGATTATCCTTTCGGGATCGCTCCTGATTCTATTGGGATGCAAGGCACCGCTTAATGAAAAAAAACTTGAGACTCCCGTCATGGGATGGAGTTCATGGAACACGTATCATATGGATATCAACGACAGTCTGATAAAACGTCAGGCTGATGCTTTGGTATCACTCGGACTTGACAAGGCCGGATATCGATATGTCAATATCGATGACGGATATTTCGGAGGCAGAGACGCCGACGGAAACCTTAAGATTCATCCTATGCGCTTTCCGAAGGGTTTGAAACCAGTGGTGGATCATATACATCAGCTTGGTCTGAAAGCGGGCATCTACAGTGACGCAGGTAGAAACACATGTGGCTTCTACTATGACAAGGATACTATTGCTCATGGAGTCGGAATGCTTGGCCATGATAAGACAGATGCCAGATTCTTCTTCAAGGATATGGACTTTGATTTTATAAAGATTGATTTCTGTGGTGGTAATGGTCTTGGAGGCGAACCCGTCCTTAATGAAGAGAGTCGGTATCGTGAAATATCAGAAGCGATAAAGACGAGTGGGCGGAAAGATGTCAGAATGAACGTGTGCAGATGGGATTATCCTGGTACATGGGTGAGTGATGTTGCTTCGTCTTGGCGCATATCGCATGATATTCGTCCTCGGTGGAAATCCGTCAAGGATATAATCGGGCAAAACCTTTATCTGTCTGCTTATGCTGGCAATGGTAGTTACAACGATATGGATATGCTTGAGGTAGGACGTGGAATGACGGAAGATGAAGATCGGACCCACTTTGGAATATGGTGTATGATGTCGTCTCCTTTACTGATAGGAAAGGATCTTACGGATATAGATGACAAAACATTGCAGCTGCTGAGCAATCCGTATCTGATATCCATCAATCAGAATGCGGCTGCCGGGCAGGCGGTTGTCGTAAAAAGAGAGGGCGAATGCTATGTATTGGTAAAGGATTCCTCCTTACCTCAAGATCCGAAGAGGACTGTGGCTTTTTACAACTCAGGAGATTCGAGTGAAGAAGTGACCTTATATTTTCAGGATATTGACCTTCATGGAAAGATAGGATGTTTTGATGTCTTCTCCAAGGAACCTATGGGTGAATTTACCGATGTCATGAAGGTTACGCTCGCACCGCATGCAACATCCATATATCAGTTGGAGGCGGATTCCCGGAGCATTCCCGTAAGATATGAGGCGGAGACTGCTTTCATAAGCGATTATCAGGAACTTGAAAGCCCCATACATACCTTTACGGGATATTATGTGGAAGATGATGGATGCAGTGGGGGAGCGAAGGCCGTAAATCTTGGTGGCAGTTCAGAAAACGATCTTATCTGGAAACGCGTAATAGTGGATCGGAAAGGGAAATATTCACTTGTGATAAAGCCCGCTTCAGAAGCTCCTTCTAATGTGGATATTTGTATCAATGGTAAAGATCTGGGTAGGGTGGCTCTTAATGGCTTGGATCCGGTGACTGTAGTTGTTCCTTTGAAAAAGGGTTACAATGAGGTGCGTCTACACAACGATAAGGAGCGTATCTCCGATATTGATTATATCGACATACTTCCAGAGGATGGAATGCCTTACAAGCTCAGAGTGGATGGGATGACAGTTGAGGGAAGAAAGGACTATGTAGGCTGTGATCTGAAAAATCCGAGATTTGGATGGTCTATGATATCCAATGCAAAAAATCAAAATCAGACGGCATATCGAATTCTTGTCTCCACTGATAGAAACCTTATTGAGAATGCAATAGGCGATGTGTGGGATTCAGATAAGGTTGAGTCAAGACAATCTCAATGGATAGCTTATAATGGATCTGACCTAAAACCCGATACAAAATATTACTGGCGTATCAAGGCTTGGACAGATGATGCGGAGTCTCCCTGGAGTCCTGTGAGCAACTGGACTACTGGCATTATGTCTTCTATTGGAAAGGAAGCAGTTTGGATAGGTCTTGACACCCTTGGATATGGCGACTGTCAGACAAGACACAGTCGTCTCAGCGGTCGTTATCTTCGAAAGGAGTTTGAGTGCCCTAAGTCTGTAGAAGAGGCTACCGTACACATCGCCGGCCTCGGATTTTATGAGCTTGAAATCAATGGCGTTAAAGTCGGGGATGATGTACTGACTCCGGCGCCGACTGATTTCACAAAGACCGTTATATACAATTCCTACGATGTGACTGATATGTTGCATGACAGGAATGCTATCGGAGTGACTCTTGCGCCGGGATATTATTATGCGATGGCCCAAAATTATCAGACCAATGTGAGGACCACATATGGATTCCCAAAAATGTGGATGGTTTTAAGATTGATATATTCCGATGGTACTACAGAGGAGATAGTATCCGATGAATCCTGGAAGATAAGCACAGATGGAGGATTGAGGTATTCCAATATCTATGATGGTGAGTTTTTTGATGCCACCAAAAGTCGTTCAGATTGGAGCCGTGTCGGATTTGATGACGATGGATGGATGCCGGTTCAGCTTGTGTCAGCTCCGGGAGGCGATCTGAAAGGGAACGTTACGCCGGCAATGCATGTATACGAAGTTGAGAAACCGCGCAGTATAAAGCGAACTGGAAATGGATGGATTGTTGATTTCGGAACTAACGGCGCTGGACAGGTAAGATTCAAGGAAAAAGCAGTGGAGGGCGACACAATAACAATACGTCATGCGGAATTATTGTATCCCGGCGACACTGTATTGAATACCGAGAGCTACAGGAGCGCAGAGGCCACAGATCGTTATGTTTCTGATGGTAAAGGCAGGATATGGCATCCCCGATTCAGCTGGCAGGGTTTTAGATACGCGGAAATTTCTCCGGCTGAGGCTGTTGATACCGCCACAATCAATCGACTGTTGATAACTGACAGGATGGATATGGCTCACAATCATATTGAGTTCGAGACTTCAGATTCAATACTTGGCAAGATACTTGAAAATGCCACCAGAGGTATTCTGAGCAACTATAAGGGAATGCCTGTGGACTGCCCTCAGCGCGACGAAAGGATGCCTTGGCTGGGAGACCGCACCACAGGGGCACTTGGTGAGAGCTATGTAGTCGACAATCATGCGCTTTATAGTAAATGGATGCAGGATATACGAGACTGCCAAAGAAACGATGGAGCAATAAGTGATGTGGCTCCGGCTTATTGGAGACTATATAATTCAAATATTACGTGGCCGGCCGCACTTCCTATGGTGTGCGATATGCTTTATAGGCAATATGGTGATATTATGCCGATGGCGGATAGCTACCTGGCCATTGATAAATGGCTTGGATTCGTAAAGGATAAATCCATGAGGGATGGCCTTTTGTCTTACGACAGATATGGTGACTGGTGTCTTCCTCCTGAATCAGCCGATATCATTCATAGTTCAGATTCCTTGCGGACTACTGATGGCCGGCTTATCGCCTCGTGTTATTACTACTACTTAAGCAATCTTATGTCTGAATATGGTGATTTGCTTGGGTATGTGGATAAGTCTGATTACTACCGACGAGAAGCTGACGAAATCAGAAAGCGGATTAATGACGAGTTCTGCAGGGAAGGCAAGTATCTGAACTCTACTGTGACAGCCAGTCTTCTTCCATTGGCAATGGGGATTGTGGAAGAAGATAATAGGGATTTTACATTGTCACAATTGATCGAGGCTATTACGGAAAAGGGGAAAAGTCATATATCTTGCGGTGTGATAGGCATACAGTGGCTTATGCGTTTTCTTTCAGAAAGTGGTAATCCTGATCTCGCATGGAAGTTGGCCAACAACCACACGTATCCATCATGGGGATATATGGTGAAGAAAGGGGCTACCACTATATGGGAATTGTGGAACGGTGATACGGCTCCCGCGGATATGAACAGTGGCAATCATGTCATGTTGTTAGGTGATCTTCTTCCTTGGTGTTATGAGAACTTGGGTGGAATAGCTCCGGATAGAAGTAAACCGGGTTTTCAACGCATTATTATGAAACCTGATTTCTCTATAAGTGAACTGTCAGGTGTCAGGGCCTCACATAAGTCGCCATATGGGGTGATTGAAAGCGATTGGAAGAGAAGGCCCGACGGTATAACATGGAATATTAGTATTCCTGTCAATTGTGAGGCTGTTGTATATTTCCCCGATGGTTCCATCGAAGAAATCGGATCCGGAGATTGGAATTACGTTTTCCAACAGTCAGAAACTGTTAAACCATGATATCTGGATATCTCATGTAGTATCTGCGGAGTATTTCTGTCGTTAGACAAATAGACAGAAATACTCCGCAGGTGTTATTTTCTCTGGCGGTATTGGGATGGAGTCATGTCTGTGGCCGCTTTGAATACTTGTGTAAAATATCGGGGTGTTGAAAATCCGCACCTCGACGATATTTCCGATATTTGAAGATCGGTGTCTTCAAGAAGCTTTTTTGCCTCCTTAATGCGAAGTTCCTTTATGTAGGCAGAGGGAGACATGCCAAGATTGGCATGTGTCTTGCGATATAATACTGTTCGTTCCATGGCCATTAAAGAACTTAATCCTACAACGGAGAAGTCTTCGTTTGATAGATTTTCCAAAATCAAACCGGTAAGTTTGTTAGAAAACGATTTGTCTATTTCATCCGTAACGTCGTTTTTAACAGTGCTGTCAGCATATGTTTGGCTGTCTGGATCGCTCTGAGGGGAGGTATTTCGGAATATCCTGTCATAAAATATTATCGTTATGGATATTATTAGTACGAGTGGAGTAAATGTCAGCAGGTAATAATTTTTATTTGTAGCGTTATGCTTTCTTAAGTGGTAAATACGGTGTGTTCCATGTTGAAGAGAATCTTTATTTACAGTGTAAACTCCATTAGGAGCATATATCATTATATTTCCAAGCGAATCGATGTCAAGTCCATTTCGGATAAGCTCTTTGCCACCAAGATTCAATCCGTCGATATAGCCGAAGGTCTCAATACTGAAAGATTGGTCCTCCTCTTTAACTACAGTGAAAAGGCTGTTTGAGGTAGTTCCAAGTAGTTCGTCGTCTTTTAAAAGGAGCAGCGATTGTATATTATCCGACGGAAGCCCATAGCTTTTATCCAATATGCCTATTAATGAATCGTCTGCCGCAAAAATCATAAGTCCGCAACGTGTCCCCAGATACACCGTACCGTTCTCATCAGTCAAGGAGCAGTTTGTAGTTCCTGAAGCATATTTTCTAGCAAGCGATTCCTCACGCTTGTTGTTGAATTTTCTATTGCCGAACTTCTTACTTGCAGTTGCATTATTTATAAGTGTGAATGTGTCCAAGCGTTTGGGGTTGTGATACATTAGGCCCCCGTCTGCCATACCAATCCAAATCCCGTTGTTTTTGTCTTTGGCTATCGAACTTAGATCATTATAGACAAGTTCAGGCATCAAGGTAGCGATGTTATGATGTTTCCAGCTTCCTGTCGATGGATTGACCTCGACATAGCCGTCATTGCCAACAGCAAGAATGACGCCGTCATCATTATAGATAAAATCAGAAATACGAAAAGGTATTGTAAGGCTATTAATCCATGTTTTGGCGTGGATGTCGAGAATATGTATTTCGCTTCTGTTTTCTTTGATGTCATTGCGTACCATTGCAAGGATATTTCCCTCACTCTTGGCGATTATCCCTCTGCTGAATTGGTTGATTATACCGCAATCCGGCGTGTGGCTCATGAATAGTATGTTGCCCTTACTTAAACTGACCGTACAGACAGTGCCGTCATTATAGCAAAGATATAGATTGTCTCCATCTTTTATTATCTGTTGTGGAGTCTGTTTCTTTTCTGAAAGTTTGGCTAAATCGGCTACAAATTTATTTTTGCTTTGGGTACTGACATATAGATTATAATTTTCGGATATTGAAATTAGGCATGAGTCAAGCGGGTAGATGTCGCTGGGGGCATATTCTATTCCGAATTTAGTCTTCAATAATTGATTGGGTCTGTCAATGGATTGTAGGGTAAGGGGGTTGAAAATATGCAAGGTATTCCTGTTTTTCAGCCATATTAAGCTGTCTGAAGTAGTCGCAAGCTTTCTATAGCCATCGTAGGCTGAAAGTGTCGTGACATTGTTCTCCGGCACTGGGGCGTATATGAAATTATTACCATCAAATAGACATATGAATGAGGTGGTTGCAAGTATCACAGATCCATCGTCCTGTGGAAGTATGTCACGGATGCGGCTTTCCGGCAAGCCATGGAGCATATTGAAGAAAGCCATGCCTTGCCAATCCATACTCTTCCCATGCATTTCTGTTTGGAGAAGTAAGAAGAATATTACTATATAAAAATACAAAGTTGATTTCATAGGATAGTTTGGGCTTTTTCGGGCTTAAGCGGTATATGGCTTTCTTCTTTTCATGATGTTTGCTTATATTAAAAAAGGAACACCAAAGGTTCCTTTTTTAATAATTCTATATCTCTGATGATTTAAGTTTCTCTGCGTTTTCAGCCACTATGAGCCGGTCGATGCATTCCTGGATGTCTCCGTCGATGAAGGAACTGAGGTTGTAGACCGTATAGTTTATGCGATGGTCGGTCATTCGTCCCTGGGGAAAGTTGTAGGTTCGTATCTTGGCCGAACGGTCGCCTGTGCTGACCATGGTCTTTCTCTTTGATGCGATATCGTCGAGGTATTTCTGATGCTCGCGGTCGTAGATGAATGTGCGGAGGCGGGAGAGGGCTCTCTCCTTGTTTTTGGGCTGGTCGCGGGTTTCGGTACATTCAATCAGTATCTCCTCCACTGCGCCTGTGTTTGGATTCTTCCAGTTATAGCGAAGGCGGACCCCTGATTCCACTTTGTTTACGTTCTGGCCTCCGGCTCCTCCCGAGCGGAATGTATCCCATCTGATTTCACCCTCGTGGATTTCTACATCGAACTTCTCCGCCTCGGGAAGCACGGCTACGGTAGCGGCGGAAGTATGTACTCGACCCTGTGTCTCAGTGGCAGGGACGCGTTGCACGCGGTGAACGCCGCTTTCGTATTTCATGGTGCCGTAGACGGAATCTCCGCTAAGCGTGAAGACGATTTCCTTATAGCCGCCCGCTGCCCCTTCCGATACGTTGCTGACGGTCAGGGTCCAGCCTTTTCTTTCGGCATATTTCTGATACATCCTGAAGAGGTCGCCTGCGAAGAGTGCTGCTTCATCGCCTCCTGTGCCTCCGCGGATCTCCACGACGCAGTTTTTCGAATCGTCGGGATCTGGCGGAATCATCAGGAGCTTTATTTCCTCTTCGAGCTTTGGGATTCTGGCCTGAGCTTCTTCAAGTTCTTCGCGTGCCATGGCCCTCAGTTCGTCGTCGGTCTCTACGGCGATAATGGATTTTGCTTCCTCAATGTTGGATAGGGTAGTGCGGTATCTGTCGGCGGTCTTGAGAATTTTCTCAAGATCATGGTATTCTTTGGTAAGCCTTACGTAGCGCTTCTGGTCGGCTATAACGGCCGGGTCGGTGATCAGCGTGGATATTTCATCGAATTTTGCGTCAAGTCCGTCAAGACGCTCAAGAATTGTAGACATATGCTGT
>CAMWMK010000118.1 GCA_947175295.1 uncultured Porphyromonadaceae bacterium | reverse complement strand
GGAAGGCTTCACCTTCAGCGGCTGGAGCGAGATTCCCGAGACCATGCCTGCTCACGACATCGAGGTTTCAGGTGCTTACGTTGCCAACGTCTACAAGGCAGTCTTCATGCTCGACGGCGCTGAGTTCAAGACAATCGAAGTTACCTTCGGTGCTGAGATCGAGGCTCCCGAGGCTCCTGAAAAGGAAGGCTACACATTCGAAGGCTGGATGGAACTCCCCGAGACAATGCCCGCCCACGACCTCGTAGTCAACGGTGAATACTCTGTCAACCATTACCGTCTCATCGTTTACCTCAACGATGAGGTATATATGGACGAAGAGATCGCCTACGGTGCAGAAGTGGTGATACCTACTCCCGAAGTTGAAACCGGCAAGAAGTTCGACGGCTGGCAGGAAGAGGTTCCCGCTACCATGCCCGCCCACGATGTCGAGATCCACGGCACAGTTTCCGACGATGGCACGGTATTTGTTGATGGCGTATATGTAGGTCCCGAAGTCACTGTCTACACTATGGATGGCGTACTCCTCTACAAGAACATCCGCACCTCCGACATCAAGGAGCGTCTCACCCCCGGTGTCTATATCATCAACGGCAAGAAGATGGTAGTAAGATAAAATCCTATGCAAAGCATCCCGCGGGGCTGAATCCCCGCGGGGAGCTTTAATCCTATAATATCCATAAATACATTCAATGATCCAACACTCGCAGGAATTTGAAAAAATCTTGCGACTAAACCAAAGACTTATGCTAAAATCAATTCAGCAGAAGCTGTTCCTGACGGTATGCGCCTTTTCTCCGGCTGTCGCCGGAGCCGCGCTCATCAGTCCGGATCAGGCTAAGGAAGTTGCCGCTGAATTCTTTCAGTCTGGCGATCTGCATCGGCTTGGCAGCCCGGAGGCATTCGTGCTTTCCTACACTGCCGTCGATGATTCTTCGAATCCTACATGCTATGTCTTCAATGCCAAAGACGGCAAAGGCTTCGTAATCGTTTCGGCCGACGATAGCTCACAGCCCGTAGTAGGCTACTCCGACTCATCCGTCTGGGACGCCGCCGCTATGCCGGGTGCCGCAAGGCAGATGATCTCGTCGCCCATCGTCATGGGGCAGGCGGCTGCGCGCAGGAATGTCATTTCTCGCGCCGCACAGACCCGTAAGGTGCTCGCCACTCCCGAATGGAGCCAGGAAGCACCCTTCAACAATATGATTCCCAACCGTCGCCTTACCGGCTGTGTCGGCGTCGCGCTCGCTGAGATCCTGAAATATCATCAGTATCCCGCAGCCCGTCCCGCATCTCTCGTGAAAGACGGCGAGGCTACGGAATACGCATGGTCATCCATGCGCACCGACAACCATCGCACAGGCTACTCCGCAGCTGAGGCTGAGGCCGTGGCTGCCCTTGTGGCCGACGCCGCAATAGGTATCGGCACAGACTTCGGAATGTCAAGCTCAAGCGCCTACGAAGTGAAGGTGCCCTATGCCCTCGTTTCCCTTTTCGGCTATGATTCCGGCGTTTCCTATAAGAAACGTTCCGAGATGAGCAAGGCTGCATGGGACGAAGTGATTGTGAATGAGATCGACGCCGATCGCCCCGTCCTCTACAGCGGTCAGGACGTTTCCGCAGGCCATGCTTTCGTATGCGACGGCTATGAGATGCGCGGTTCAGTTCCCTACTTCCACATCAACTGGGGCTGGGGCGGCTCCGCCAACGGCTACTTTACCTCCGACGCCCTCAACCCTGAGGTGTCAAAGAAGCACAGCTACAACGACCTCATGACCATCATCTACAACATCAAGCCCGCCACTGACTCCACACTCTGGTCAGACATACACGTGACCAGCGACGAGAGTCAGGCCGGCCTCAACATTGATGTTGAAGACATCGCTTCCGCTGCTTCCTTCTCCCTGCGTGCGGGCGCGCTGAAGAATATCTCAAACACCGACTTCTCCGGTAAACTAGCAGTTGCTCTCTTCGACGCTGCAGGCAATCAGAAGTGCCTCCTCAACGACGGTCGCAACTTCTCCCTCATTGCGCTGCAGATTTCGAAGTATGTCGATTTCACCTGCCAGGTGCCCTCCGGTGTCACTGTTGCCGACGGCGACAAAGTGCGTCTCGTCACTATGGCCAACGGTGCGTCTGCATGGCTTCCCGTGGCCGGCGATCTCCTTGCAGTAGGCGACGCTGATGCCAAGAACTATTCGATTCCTTATTTCCAGATTTCGCTTCCGGCCAATAGCGGCGATGTTGCCGTGACTGCCGACGCCACCAAGGTGATCAAGGGTCGTGACTACACATTCACTGTGACTCCCATGTCTACCGACAAGGTGATTACCGTTAAGGCCAACGGCTTCATCCTCACTCCCGATGCCAGCAACCGCTACAAGATCTCCAACGTGCTTGAAGATCAGCAGGTGAGCATCCTCGTGCAGAATGCTGCCGACGTGCTTTCGAAGAGCACTCTCTGGGTTACTTCCGGCAACCTCCAGAACCTCCTCACCGAACAGGAGGCCGCTACAGTGAAGGACCTTACACTCTTCGGCACGATCAACGCCAACGACTTCACTTTCATGCGTGACCGCATGAAGCTTGAGCGTCTTGACATCTCGCAGGTGTCAATCACGGCTCTCGGTTCGAACCCCGCCAATGCAATCCCGGCGAAGGCATTCATGAGCTATCGCTCCCTCAAGCAGGTGTTCCTTCCCAAAAACCTTACAACCCTTAAGAACGCCTGCTTCGGCCAGACCGGTCTTACTTCCGTAGAGATTCCGTCAGGAGTCGGAACATGGGAATACAACGTGTTTGCAAACTGTACCTCCCTCCGCGAGGTGACTGTTCGCCGTTCGGCTCCCGCTTGGATCAACTGGTGTGTCTTCACCAATACTCCCCAGGCCAAGCTGACTGTTCCCGTAGGTGCTAAAGCCGCTTATATCGCTAAAGACTACTGGAAGGAGTTCAAGGAAGTCGTTGAGGAAAACGCTGTCGCTCCCTCCACTTTCAGTGTGGCTGTTGCGGAGAGCAAGAACATCAAGTTCATTCCTCAGACTGAAGGCTCTGAGTTCGCATCCGGTGCTTCCTACGTCTTTACAGCTGAGCCCGACGATTCTTTCGGCGAGGCTAATATGGAGGTATACGCTAACTCCACCCGTCTTTACGCTGATGCCAACGGTAACTATACCGCTAAGATCACTGCCAATACTCTCATCCACTTCGAATCTAAGCAGCTTGAGGCGACTACTCCCGACACTGCCTGGAAGATTACAGGTGATGGTGGCGGCGTAGGTCTTGTTTCCGACATCGTTAACGTTCTCCCCGGCAAAGCATTTACTGTTCGCGTCAATGCCATCAAGGTGCCTACAGGTGCGGAGGCTTCGAAGTTCTATTGCATGGTGCTTACCGATAAGGACGGCAACATCAAGGAGTTCATTTCTCCTATCCTCACCAATATGTCTACCAACTCCGGCAACCTTACCTACAACTTCGGTTGCCAGGTGAATGAAGCTACTGTAAAGGACGGCAACCTCATCCGCCTCGCCACTTCCTACAATAAGAAGAACTGGCAACTCGTAGGAGCCGACGCTCCCGGCGTTTCCGACCGCCTCTCCGCACGTGGCAACCAGGTGACATACCACAACGTCAATATGCCACAGACCATCAATGGCGCACGTCTCGAAGGAGCTGCTACTCAAGTCGTTCGCGGTATGCCTTTCACTGTAAAGGTTACTCCCAATTCACCCAACGACCGCGTGACTCTCGCAGTCAACGGCGTGAATAAGGCTGTTAGCCAAGCTATAGCTAACGTCACTGTTCCAGCAGTTACAGAAGATCTCGACATAACAATTCAGATTCATGCGGCAGGCGCTTCAGACTTTGTCGTTGTCAATGTCAAGGAAGGTGAGCTCGCCTCGAAACTTGCAGAATGTCCTGACCGTCTGAAGCTGATCGGTACAATCCACGTTGATGATTTCAGTGCATTCCGTTCAAAGGCGGCTAACATAATGGATCTTGACCTTTCAGATGTCACCATCAAGGGTGCGGCCATGACTGGTAATTCAATTCCGGAAAATGCTTTTGCTCCATATAGTTCGAGTGGTAGTTCGGCTCTTCGTTCCATTGTACTTCCTGCCAATCTGGAACGTATTGAGCAGAATGCATTCGCTCGTTGCCTCTCTATTAAGGAGATTTCCATCCCTGCAAGTGTGGTTTATGTAGGTCCCGGTGCATTCGCCGGATGTAACTCCCTTACCAAGATCATCATGGAAGGTATGACTCCTCCGGCTACAGGTAATCTTTCACCTCTTCCTGCCAACACTTCAGGAATCACTCTTGAAGTGCCCAGAGGTACTGAGTCTGCTTATTCAGCAGCTGCTTTCTGGAGCGCTATCAGCCCGCAGGCTTCGAAGACTATATATTGGATAAAGTATGACAAAACAAGAGCGTTTATTTACAACGACGCTGTATATGGCGATGGAAGCCGAATCGAATTCACACCTTCTTCCACTTCTGCTGTACAGGTCAATGTAGGTCTCCCAAGTTGTCCTTATAAGAGTAAATCAGATGGTTATTATCGTCCTGGACAAATTTTTAAAGTGTATGATAATAATACGGAAATCTCAACTTCAAGCTCTGATTACAAACTTCCTGACGATAAATATGGTGGCATTTACAATGTTCAGTTCAAGCCAAATCTCTTAAATTATCCAAGCTACGTTAACTCACCCGGTTATCCTCAGAACCATATTATTGATGTTGTGTTCTTCTATCCTATCGTATTTGAGAATCTTGATGGAGCTGATGGAGTAACGGCTGAAATCAAGAATACTGAAGGCGGTGAAGTCTACAACGCTCCTCTCAGTGCATTCACTTATGGTGCTTCCGGATCTAAGACTGTATACCGAGAAGATAAGGATTACAAGTTCCTTCTGACCCCTCCTTCTTCGGAAATTGAACTCGCCGTGGAAGTAGAGCACACTGTTATGATTAAGCCTGCAAAAGGCAACGTGGAGGCTCAGTATGAGACAAGAAGATATGAGGTATATCCTGACGAGCAGGGCCTCTATACTATATCTTCACTCCCAGGCGATACAAAAGTATATGTTTCCGGCAAGGTTGTGGTGGAAGAAGGTGCGCCTCTTTCAGCTGATATTCTCGCCGCTGTAAGCAAGGATAACGTAGATGAGTACACTGAACTTGCCGTAACCGGCGAGCTCGATGTGGAGCAGTTCGAAGCCATCCGCGAAAAATTCGAAGCAGTCGAAACCCTCGACCTCTCACAGATCGAAAACGAAGTGATTCCCGCAAACGCTTTCGCTGGCATGGAATCGCTCAACACCGTTATCATCCCTGAGACAGTTACTGAGATCGGCGCAGGTGCTTTCGCAGGTTGCGAAAACATCGAGTCCATCACCCTCCCCGGTGTTAACTCCATCGGTGAAGGCGCGTTCGAAGGCTGCACAAGCCTGACAAGCATCCTTATCCCGTCTTCCGACGGCACAGGCGCTGCCGCTCCTGCCGGCGCTCCCCGTAAGATTACCCGTTCCGGTTCCGGAATCTCCGCAGAGTCTTTCCGTGGCCTCAACCCCAACTGCCTCATCTATATCGGTGAGAACGAAATTCCCGAATCCGAATCCCTCAACATCATCCTCAACAAGGGTGGCAACCGTGTAGCCGCTTCCGACATTACGCTCGACGGCAACCACGCGTTCAACGCTCCCGCAAGCTTCCTCCTCGGCGACCACAAGATCTCCTTCACTGCCGACGTGACTGCAAGCGAAGGCTGCGACGTGGAAGACGGCTGGATGACTGTGATGCTTCCCTTCACTCCGACCGACATGGTGATCGGCGAGGAATTCGATGCCCGTGAAGGCAGTGGCGTTCATTTCGTGACATTCGCCAATGAAGAGGATGAAGTGCTCACATCTCCCACAGAGATGCTGCCCAACTGTCCTTACCTCGCTAATGTCTGCGCTCCCTTCGCTTCCGTACCTGTGACTTTCACAGCTTCCGCACGCGAGCAGGTGGAAGGTGAGGCCGTTGTCTACGACGTTCCCTTCACTCCCGTTCCCGAAGAGACTGTGGCTGTAGGTAAGGAGTTCTCCCTCTATGGCTCTTTCGACGGCCAGACACGCCCCGTGGAAATCTATCTGCTCAACGAAAATGGCAGCGCGTTCATCCGTTCTGAAGCTACCGACAGCGTGACCGTCAAGCCCTTCTCAGCTTACCTCGTGGCCAACGAAGGCACCGTCAAGACTGAGATGGCAGTAGGCGAGCACCCCCTCTGGATCCACAATCCCGCTTCTGCCGGAGTTGCCGGAACCAAGCTCTATCGCTCCGGCAAGATCGAACTCGCTTCTCCCTCTGAGAAGGCTTCCATCTACTATACTGTAGACGGCACTGACCCGAAAGATGCAGAAGGCACACGCCAGCTCTTCGCCGCGCCCTTCTCTATGGAAGGCGACGGAATGCAGGTCAAGGCTGTAGCAGAGTATAAGGGCAACTATTCCGACGTGGTTGATCTTGACTTCGAACTCAAGACTGCTAACGTTGACTACGCTCTCGCCCAGAACTGGAACTGGATCTCCCACTTCGCGGAGTCTCCCGTCGCAGTAGCGGAATTCGCTACTGAAGGCGTTGACGCTGTGCTCTCTCTCAATGAGGAAGTGATCCGCGACCCGAAACATGGTCTTGTAGGCAACCTCAAGCAGCTCGCTCCCGTATCGGGCTACAAGGTTCAGGTAAGCGGCGACTCCTGGAACGGCAATGTATCCGGAATCGCGTTCGACCCCGCAGCTTCCGTCAAACTCAACGAAGGCTGGAACTGGATCGGTACTCCCGTCGACGAAGGCAGCCTCCTTATCGAAGACCTCCTTGCAGGTCTTGAGGTAGAGGAAGGCGACATGCTCGTAAGCATCGACGGCTTCGTTACTGCTGACGCTGATGGCGCATGGAAGGGCACCGTGTCCCACATGGAGCCGGGCGCAGGCTACATGTTCTTCAGCACTTCAGCCAAGGAATTCATCTACAATGTAGTTGCTGCTCACGATTCCGAGGCTCCCGTCAAGGCTCCCGTGGCTGCAATCGACGGCTATTGGACTGTTGACAACCACAAGTATGCTTACGCTATGCCTGTCATCGCATCGCTTGAAGGCATCGACGGTGCATATGTGGATGCTGAGGAGTATACCGTTGCTGCTTTCTGTGGCGACGAATGTCGCGGCATCGGCGCTGTGGTCGACGGCCTCGTAATGATCAACGTCCACGGCAATGAAGGCGACGTGATTTCGTTCCGCCTCATCGGCGACGACCGCCGTGAGATGGTGGCTGCCTCTACTGTTGTGTTTGAGGAAAGACCCGAAGGCTCGCTCGCAGCTCCCTTCTCCATCAGCCTCAACGGCGCAGTATCGGTAGGCGAGATCTCCGCAGACCGCTTCGACGTTGTCTACTCGGATGGAAGCTTCATTGTCAAGGGCGACCTTTCCGACGTGAAGTCTGTTGAGATCTACGACCTCAGCGGCAAGCTTCTCGCCAAGGGCAATGGCTCCGGCAAACTCAGTGTAGGCGCCATCGACGGCAGCGTAGTCACAGTAGTGATCCGCAAGGCAGACTCCTCTTCCTCCGTGAAGGTTGTAGTGAAATAAGCCTGAATAGAATGCATCCCGAGGATGCCTATGAATATCCCCAAAAGGAGTGCGGTCCCCGCACTCCTTTTTTCATTTCCTAAATTATTTTTCCACCAAAATTGCCCGTTTTTTCAAAAAAAATGTTAACTTTGCAAATTATCTTTCTTATTTTTCCTACGATGAGCCTCCCTTGAGGCTCTCCGGTACATTTGAAATGAGTGTTTATTTATAATATTTTTTTTACTTAACCTTGTATTAATCAATGTTCAAAAGAAGATTAAGCGGTAAGAT
>CAMWMK010000117.1 GCA_947175295.1 uncultured Porphyromonadaceae bacterium | reverse complement strand
GCCATCGGCACCATGCCGAGGATGGTGGTGGCAGTGGTCATCACCACAGGACGCAGACGCGAACGTCCGGCGTCGATCACGGCGCGGCGGATCGACATTCCGCGCTCGCGGTTGAGGATGATGTAGTCGATAAGCACGATACCGTTCTTCACTACGATACCGATAAGCATGATGGCTCCGATCATCGACATCACGTTGAGCGTATGGCCAGTCAGCCAGAGGATGAGGAATACGCCCGAGAAGGCGAAGAGCAGCGAGGTCATGATGATGCCGGGATAGGTGAAGCTCTCAAACTGGGCCGCCATCACGATGTAGACGAGCAGGATGATGAGGATGCCGAGCATAAGGAGGTCGGAGAATGAGTCCTGCTGGTCTTCATAAGATCCGGCGAGCTGGATGGAGATACCGGCCGGGAGGTGCATCTCGTCGATGAGGATCTCGGCCTGAGTTACGACCTGGCTCATAGGGACGCCGTCGACCACCGTAGACACCGTCACGAGGCGCTCGCGGTCCTTACGCTCGATGGTAGGGGGAGTGAACCGCTCCACCACCTTGCCGAGCTCCTTAATGCGCACCTGGCCTCCGGTAGGGGTAGTCACTACGATGTTCTCGAGGTCTTCGAGGGTGGTGCGGTGCTGCTTGTCGAACATCACCTTGATGTCGTATTCCTCGCCGTCTTCACGATACTGCGAGGCGGTGGCTCCGTTGACGCGGTTGCGGAGCATCTGGGCTACCGTTGCGAGGTTGAGGCCGTAGAGGCTCAGTTTCTCGCGGTCGAAGTCTACCTGATATTCCGGCTGATAGTCGCCGCGCGAGATCATCACGTCGGCGGTGCCCTCGATGCCCATAAGCGCCTGCTTGAGCATGCGGGCCACGGAGTCGGTGGCTGTGAAGTCGTAGCCGTAGACCTCAAAGTCCACAATCGACTGGCCGCCCATGCCTGAGTTTCGGCCGCCGCCTACGTTGACCTGGGCCTTTACGAACTCAGGGAACTGCTCCTTGATGTCCTTACGCATTCCGTCGGCTATCTCCTTGATGCCGCGCTTGCGGTCTACCTTGTCGTAGAGGTTGATGTTCATCGACACGATGTGGGCCCCGTTGTCGCTAAGCGAAGCATATGTATTGTCTGACGAAGCCGGACCTACGGTGAAGGAGCTTACCTTGATCTCGGGATACTTAGCACGCCAGAGCGAGTCGAGGCGGTAGGTGGCGTCGTAGGCGCGTTCCACGCGGCTTCCGATCGGAAGTTCGAGATCTACGCCGAGGCGTCCGTTGTCCTGGGTCGGGAAGAACTCAGTGCCCACAAACCTCATCAGGAAGATGGAGCCCGCGAAGATGCCGAGGCAGACCACTACCGTCACCGTGCGGTGACTGACTACCTTACGGAGCACTCCGGCATACCAGCTGTCGAAGCGGTCGAGGCCGCGTTCGATTGGACCGTAAAGCTTAGTGAAGAGGGCGCCGTGATGCTGCACGCGGCGGAGCCACTGCGAGCAGAGCATCGGAGTGAGCGAGAGAGCGCACGTAGTGGAGATCACCATCATGATGCAGACCATCCAGCCGAGCTGGCGGAAGAGGACGCCGGTCATGCCGGTGACGAGCGTCAGCGGGAAGAACACCGCGATGAGGGTGAGAGTGGATGCGATTACGGAGATGGCCACCTCGTTGGTGCCGTGGACGGCCGCCTGCTTCGGATCGGATCCGCGTTCTATATGCGTCGTGACGTTTTCAAGCACCACGATCGCGTCGTCGACTACCATACCGATGGATATGGAGAGCGCCGAGAGCGACACGATGTTGAGCGTGTTGCCGGTAGCGTAGAGATAGATGAAGGATGCGATCAGCGACACCGGGATGGTGATGACGATGATCATCGTGGCTCGCCAGCGTCCGAGGAAGAAGAATACGACTATCATCACGAAGAGGAGCGCGTAGAGCACCGTCTCCTCCAGCGAGGCGATCGTAGCGCGGATATTGTCGGAAGTGTCGACGATAACGCCGAGCTTGATGTCGGAGGGAAGGTTTTTCTGAAGCTTCGGGAGCATCTTCATGACAGCTTCCGAGATCTGCACCGAATTGGCACCGCTCTGCTTCTGGATGATGATTGTGGCGCCTTCCTTGCCGCCGATGTAGGAGTGCTGCGTGCGCTCCTCGAGGGAGTCGTCGACTGTGGCTACGTCTTTGAGGTAGATGATGCTGCCGTTGTAAGTGCCCACGGGGAGGTTGAGCATCTCGGAGGTTTCGTCAAACTCACCCTGCACGCGCAGCGAGAAGGTATTGCTGCCGATATCGAAGGCTCCGCCCGGTATGTTTCGGTTTTCGGCGGTGATGATTCCGGCTATGCCCTCCACCGTCATGTGGTAGGCCTCCAGTTTGTTGGGGTCGCAGTAGACGTGGATCTCACGCTTCGGGGCGCCTGAGATCGACACGGTGCCCACGCCGTCGATTCGGGCGAGGGGGTTTGCCACACCGTCGTCGAGGATCTTGTATAGACCCGCCATACTTTCCTTGGCCTCCACCGAAAGGAGGCATATGGGGATCATGTCGGTAGAGAACTTGAAGATGATGGGGTTCTCGCAGTCGTCGGGAAGCGACGACTCCACCATATCGAGTTTGTCGCGCACATCGTTGGTAAGGTTGTCGATATCGTAGCCGTATTCAAACTCGAGGGTGATCACCGAAGTGTTCTCGCGGCTCTGCGAAGTGATGTGCTTCAGGTGTTCCACCGAGTTCATCACGTTTTCGAGCGGTTTCGTGACGTTCTGCTCTATATCCTCCGAGCTCGCGCCGGGATACATCGTAATCACCATGATGGTGTTGGTATCGATGTCCGGGAAAAGGTCGACAGGGAGTTTTGCAAGGGAGAAAAGACCGAGGATGACCACCGTCACGAAGCAAAGCGTGGTCATGATCGGGCGTTTCACCGCTGATCCGTATAAGCTCATGTTTTTTTCTTTTTATTTTATTACCTGTACTTTTCGGCCGTCGGTCAGGGCGTTCTGCCCTTCCACTATCACTTCCGAGCCTGCGGGCACTCCGGAGATGAGCTCGTAGGAAGTGCCGATACGCTGGCCGAGCTCCACCTTGTTGTAGGATACGGTGCCGTCGCCCTTAAGCACATATACGTAGTGGTCGCCACTGCCCTGCTGCTTCACTACCGCACGGTCTGGCACCACCACATGCGAGGCCTGGCCGTGGGAGATCGTGGCGCGGCCGAACATGCCGGGGAGTACGCGGCCGTCGCCGTTGGGAAGGGTGATCTCCACGCCTACGGTGCGGCTGGCGGCGTCGACTGTAGGCATCACGAGCGAGACAGTGCCTTTGAACACCTCGTCGCCGTAGGTGTTGAAGGTAAGGTCGACGGGCATCCCCTTATGGATGGTGGAGAGCTGCGATTCATTGACGTTGATCACCACCTTCACGGGATTGATCTGCGCTACCGTGAGGATGGGGAGGGCTCCGGTCATGTCGCCCGGGTCATAGTTGCGGGCCGTCACCACTCCGCTGATGGGCGAAGTGAGCACGGTGTTCTCTCGCGAGTTGGCGAGGGTGCGCTCGGCCTGGGCCACGGCGTTCTTAGCGTTGATGAGGGTCACTTCCATCTGATCGACCGACTGCTGGGTGCCACCGCCTATCTTCAGCAGCTCCACGGCACGGTCGTAGTTGGTCTGCGCGTTGCGCAGGGCGGCCTTTGCGTTGTCTACGGCCAGTTCATACTGAGTGGTGTTGACGTCGTCGAGCATCACGAGCTTCTGCCCTTTGCCCACCTTCACGCCCTCGTCTACATAGATTGCCTTGATTCGGTTGGCCATCTGTGCTGAGATATTGTTGATTACCTCCGGCTCTACGGATGCGGTGTAGACATTCAGCTGGTCTACGTCCTGCTCCCCTACCTTCATGGTCTTCACCACGGGGATGTCTTCCTTTTCCTCGCTCTCATCCGCGGCCTTGTCTTTGCCGCACGAGCCCAGTGCGAGAGCGAGCACGAGGGCCGAGGATATGTATTTTATAGTCTTCATCATAAAAAATATTTTCCGATTACACTCCAATCCAAACCGTCCCCTTCAGGGGGTCAGGGGACTTCCTTACCCAACAGCAGGTCGAGCTCGCTTGTAGAAACGAGGTAATTGTAGATCGACTGCAGATAAGAGAGCTGGGCGCTGGAGTTGGCCAGTTCGCTGTCTTGCAGCTGCAGATATGTCGCAGCTCCGATCTGGAAACTCTTCAGCATGATTTCGTGGGCCTTCTGCGCCTGGCGCACTCCTTCCTTCGAGGAGTCGATCTGCTTGGCTTGGCGGTTGATGTTGTCGAGCGCGAGTTCCACCTGCATGTTGAGGCTATTGACGAGATTCTCCTTCTGCAGCTCGAGTTCCTTCTGCTGCACCTGCGCCTGCTTCAGCTGGTTCCATCGCGTACCGCCCGAGAAGATTGGGAGCGACAGGTTTACGCCTACGGTAGAGTAAGGAGAGAAATCCACGTCCTTGAACATGGGGCCGTTGCTGAGCGAAAGCCAGTTTACGTTGAAGCTCGCCGCCAGTGTCGGGAGAAACGAAAGCTTCTTAGCGTCTACGTTCTGCTTCGCCATCTTCTGCTGCAGTTTCAGGGAGCGGAGCGACGAGTTGTCTTCGAGACCCTCATGGTCGAGCATATAGCTATACATATCCTGCTGCATATCGGCCATCGTCACGTCGGGATAGAGGTTAAGCGCGTCGTCGATGCCCATGAGCACGTTGAGCGAGAGCTGGCATTGCTTCACCGATATGTCGGCGTCGAGCAGCGAGGGTTCGAGGTTGCGTACCTGCACTTCCGAGCGGAGAACATCGTATTCCGACGCCGTACCCTGCTGGAACTGCTTGCTGTATACGTCTGCCGTATACTTCGCAATGTCATACTGCTGCCTGATGACGCCTCTTGAGGAGATGGCGAGCATAAGCGCGTAGTAAGCCTTCTTCACCTGGTTTACGAGCTCAAGCCTGCTTGAGCGTGCCGCTTCGAGATTCTGCGCTATCTGGGTGTCGGAGATCGAGATGGCCTTCCAGAGCGTCGGGGCTATGAGGGGGAGCGAAAGGGTGAAACCGGTGTTCCACGTATTGTCGGAACCCATCTTGAGCTTAGTGCTCTCTCCGCCCATGTTCATACGGATGGTCTGGAGCTCGATGCTGCGCTGATAGGAAAGGGAGAAGCCGATCTGCGGCAGGAGGTTGCCGATGGTCTCACGTTTAGAGTAATTGACACGTTTCACCTCCAGGTCGGCCACCTTAATAGTAGGGCTCTTGCTGAGAGCGATGTCGATGCATTCCCGCAGACTGATGGGGATGGAATCGACATACTCCTCGGCGTTGAACACCAGGGCAGGACCCGTAGCCGAAGCCTCATTTTGGGAGAAAGCGGGCATTCCCAAGGCAAGCATTCCGACAAGAAGCAACGTCAGTCGTTGTTTTCGAAAAGTCATTTTTTGAATGTCTGTGTTATAGTTGTTTAACTTATTGATTTTCTGAATCGAACCTATATGTATCCGTACTTCGGAAAAAGAAAGCGCAAATATAATAAAAAATCGCTGATTTCATACATTGAATCAGCGATTTTGACCAATTTATAGGAATTTTTTACGCTTTCAGCTTCAGGCGGAGGTTCTTGAGCATGTCGCGCGTCATGGCGTCGAGGTCATACTCCGGTTTCCAGTCCCATTCCTCGCGGGCGCAGGAGTCGTCGAGGCTGTCGGGCCATGAGTCGGCGATCTTCTGGCGGAGCGGGTCGAGCTCGTATTCCATCTCGAAGTCGGGCACATACTTCTTTATGTTGGCGTAGATTTCCTCCGGGTCGAAACTCATGGCGGTGATGTTGAATGAGTTGCGGTGTTTCAGGCGCGAAGGGTCGGCCTCCATTATCTCCACTGCGGCGCGGAGTGCGTCGGGCATATACATCATGTCCATCAGTGTGCCGGGCTTGAGAGGACATTTGAATTTCTCGCCGTTTACGGCGTAGTAGTAGATGTCTACGGCATAGTCAGTGGTGCCGCCGCCCGGAGGGGCTACATAGCTGATAAGGCCCGGGAAACGCACGGAGCGGGTATCGACGCCGAAACGTTTTGCGTAGTAGTCGCTGAGGAGCTCGCCGGAGACTTTTGTGACGCCATACATCGTTTCGGGACGCTGGATGGTATCTTGCGGTGTCTTGGTGTGGGGTGTGGAGTTGCCGAAGCTGCCGATGGAGCTGGGGGTGAATACGGCGCAACCTTTCTCGCGAGCCACTTCGAGGGTGTTGAAGAGTCCGCCGAGACCGATTTTCCAGGCGAGCTGAGGCTTCACTTCCGCTACGGCGCTGAGGAGGGCCGCGAGGTTGTAGATGGTGTCTACTTTATAGCGGTCTACCGCGTCGGCTATCTGTCCGGGGTTGGTGATGTCTACTATGGCGGAGGGTCCTGACTCAAGGAGCGCGCCTTTAGGTTCGGCACCCGGGATATATCCGGCCACCACATTGCCTTCCGGATAGAGGCCGCGGAGCTTCATCGTGAGCTCGCTGCCTATCTGGCCTGTACTGCCTATGACAAGTATATTTTTCATTTCTAATTAGATTAGATATGTATAGATTAGACGTTTAAGGGTTCGAGTCCCCTGCTTGGGGCGAAAAGCGGGGATTCCGACTGCAAATTTACATTATTTTTTTGAATCTTCCGCATTATCCCCATAAAATTTTCATCAATCTGCCATACTCCCACGGCTCTTTCATTTAGGATATCCATTCGGCGGAATGCTCACGCTGAGGAGCAGAGTGGCAGAGGGCGCTGGGGGTCAGTCGGGGCGGCGGAGGCGGTTGCCGACGAAGGCGAGGAAGAAGCCGCCGAGAAATCCCATCATGAAACATTCCGGGATGCCCCAATCCAATCGTTCACCTAATATAAAAAGCATGGCTTCACTCACAGCGATGCATATCAGAAGCATCGCAATCCTTCTCGAACGGCGCGTAAATATCAGACCGGAAGCCAATGCTCCGATGCCGGATACCGCCATTATAACGTATATCATCCAATTCTCCATATTATATCAACAACCTCCACAGCAAATCTATCCTGACCGGCCTGACAAAAAACGAGTGAAATTCAATGGATTTGATTTTCGCGGTCTCACGCAAAAGCGACAAAACAACGCCCAATATACGTCACCTTAAAACAATACACTAAATATCAAATACTTACAGACATATTTCTCCAAAAACAAAAATTCAAAAAATAAAAAATTTCCTAAAATTTCGGGTGAAAATTTTTGTAAATCAGATAATTTGCTTAACTTTGTAATAAATTTGGTATCTTTAGACTTGGATGCCACTGACCATACATCAGATTAGACTTGTTTTCCTTCATTCTATAATGATAGCGCAAGACGATTTGAACCGCCGCTCGACAGCCAATGGGACTGTCGACCGCGAAGCGCGCCCGAAATTCTGGATAGCAGCCTATACACGGCCCAAAAGTGAGAAAAAAGCAGCCTCCGAATTAGCAAAAGCCGGAATCGAAACATACGTGCCCGTCCAGAAACAGCTAAGGCGATGGAGCGACCGAACCAAACTCATCGAAAACGTAGTGATTCCAATGATCATGTTCGCAAACGTTTCGCAAAACCAGATACTGACATTGAAGAAACATCCGCTGATAATCAAGCTCGTGGCATATCCCGGAAGCAGCACGCCGGCCCACATCCCCCCGGAACAGATAGAAAGCATCAGGAAGGTACTGAGCCAGTCGGAATCAGCTGCGGAATTCGTAAAGGAAAAGTTTACAGCCAACGATATGGTGATGGTGGTTCGCGGGCCCCTGAAAGGCCTTACAGGAGAAGTGCGCGAAGTGGACCAGGACACCACAACGGTCTGGATAGCGATAGACCTGCTCGGTGGCGTAGTGGTAAAGGTAAAGAACAAGGAACTGATGCATTGGAATGACGACACCGACATAAAACTTGACCGGGGGGGGGGGAAATTATTAAAAAACAATCTATTAAATCTGTATCTTATAAACATCTCCGAGCCCACGAGAAAAGAGGAAATCTCGTATGCCGGCTTATGCTTTAAAAAAA
>CAMWMK010000116.1 GCA_947175295.1 uncultured Porphyromonadaceae bacterium | reverse complement strand
TAGTGGAGCTGGAGGGGTTTGAACCCTCGTCCAAACGCGGAACCAATAAGTTTTCTACATGCTTAGTCATCGACTTGGTTTTCGAGAAATGGCAGGCTCGCGACCACCAACCATTTCCTTAGCCTTTAAATCTCGGAGAGCAGTCAAGGCTGCTGCTCCCCTATTTCCGAATTTCTCAGCACCGCTTTGTCCAAACGTCTCGGAACGGGGCAATGGAGCGATGTCTCGTTCTGCTCACTTTGAGCAGAATAAAGGGATCCTACTGTGCTTCAGATCACGCAGCGAGAGCGTAATTGTTATTTTCGCCAATTATAGTTCGATACGTCGGTATTATAGAGCTTACGCATCAAGGCTCTGCATGCTTGCTTACCGCTTCTACACGCTGTCAAAGCCAGTCAGCCCCTTTAAGCAGTGTCGCTTTCGCGGTTGCAAAGTAATAAACGCGTGAACTATCGGAATTGTTTTATGAAAAAGGGAGGATCCCAATGAAATCCTCCCTTTTTAACATATTTTAATTCTTTTTCTGTTCCTTAGCCCAAGTGTCGCGAAGACCGATGGTCTTGTTGAACACCAGATGGCCTTCCTTGCTGTCGGGATCTACCGTGTAGTAGCCCAGACGCTGGAACTGGAAATGATCGCCAGGTTTGGCGTTTTCAGCGAGCCACGGCTCCACCATTACGTTCTCGCGTATCTTCAGCGAATCAGGATTAAGAAGGTCGCGGAAGTCACCCTCCTCTGCCGAAGGATTCTCTACGGAGAAGAGACGGTCGTAGTCGCGAACCTCAACCTTCACGGCCGTGGGAACGCTGACCCAATGGAGAGTGCCCTTCACCTTGCGGTCGGCTCCCGGAAGTCCGTTACGGGTGTCGAAGTCAACGTCGGCGTGGATGGCTGTAATGTTGCCCTCCTCATCCTTGTCAACTCCGGTACACTTCACTATATAAGCACCCTTCAGGCGCACTTCCTTGTCCGGACTCATACGGAAGAACTTCTTGGGAGGATTTTCCATAAAGTCCTCACGCTCTATCCAGAGCTCGCGGCTGAAAGGCATCTCATGTGTTCCTGCATTGGGATCCTCCGGATTGGAGTCGAGAAGCATCACCTCAGTCTTGTCGGCCGGATAATTGTCGAGGATGAGCTTGACCGGATTCTGAACGGCATGCACACGAGTGGCCGTTGCGTTGAGGTCTTCGCGAACGGAGTGCTCAAGAAGCTCGATATGGTTTAGGGCCTCGTATTTTGTATAACCGATACGGTTTACGAAATTGCGTATCGACGAAGGCGTGTATCCACGGCGGCGAAGGCCGCAGATGGTAGGCATGCGGGGATCGTCCCAGCCGCTGACGAGCCCTTCCTTGACGAGCTGAAGCAGCTTGCGCTTGCTCATCACCGTATAGGTGAGGTTGAGGCGGTTGAACTCTATCTGTCGTGGGCAATAAGACTCGTCGGCCAGTTCCTTCACGAAATATTCGTAGAGCGGGCGGTGGGGAACGAACTCAAGAGTACAGATCGAGTGGGTCACACCCTCGAAGTAGTCGCTCTGGCCGTGGGCGAAGTCGTACATAGGGTAAACCTTCCAGGTCTCCCCCGTACGCCAGTGGGGAGTCTTGATGATGCGGTACATGATCGGGTCGCGGAAGTGCATGTTGTCGCTCGCCATGTCGATCTTAGCGCGGAGCACCATCGAGCCTTCCTCAAACTCTCCGCGGTTCATGGCCTCGAACAGACGGAGGTTTTCCTCAACTGGACGATCACGGAAAGGTGAATTCTGGCCCGGCTGCGTGGGAGTTCCCTTCTGCCTTGCGATCTCCTCGCTGGTCTGCTCGTCGACGTATGCCTTGCCCTCCTTTATCATACGCACTGCGAGGTCCCAGAGCTTCGGGAAATAATCGGAAGCGTAGTAGAGGCGGTCGCCCCAGTCGAAGCCAAGCCAATGGATGTCGCGCATGATGGCTTCCACATATTCCGTGTCTTCCTTCTGGGGATTGGTGTCGTCGAAGCGGAGGTTGCAGGTGCCGCCAAACTTTTCAGCGGCGCCGAAATCCATGATGATGGCCTTCGCGTGTCCGATGTGGAGATAGCCGTTTGGTTCGGGCGGGAAGCGGGTGTTGAGGCGTCCGCCGTTCTTGCCGGCCTCGAGGTCTTCCTTGATGTATTGCTCCACAAAGTTCAGGCCTGATTCATTCTCTTTGATTTCTTCAGTAATTTCTGCCATATTCGGTTAAGATTTACAGATCAGCAGAGCTCTCTTCAAGGGAGTGCGTCGCTGATGCCTGCGGTTATTGTTATCGGAATGCAAAATTAATAAAAAGAGGCGTAACAACAAAAAAAATGCGGCATATACCGCATTTTTTCATTGATTCTTTATCTGTCGTTATAGCTTTTATGGGATTTCCTTTAGGAAAGCGCTGCGCGCAGGCGCTTGCGGGCGAAGAAGATACGGCTCTTGACCGTGCCTACCGGAAGATTGAGCTCCTCGGCGATCTCGCTGTATTTGTAGCCGGCCACGTGCATGTTGAAGGGAACGCGGAATTCCTCGTCGAAGGTAGCGAGTATGGCGTTGATCTCCTTCACAGTCAAGCTGCCGTCGGGAGACTCGAGAGCCGATTCCTGTGCTGTATTGAGGTGGTAGAGGTCTTCGGTAGTGTCTACGATGGTCGCCTGGCGAACGGTCTTGCGGTAGTTGTTGATGAAGAGATTGCGCATGATCGTCATCACCCAGCCTTTGAAGTTGGCATCGGAGGTGAACTTCTCCTCGTTGTCGAGCGCCTTGAGTGTGGTGTCCTGCAGAAGATCGGCAGCCGCTTCGCGGTCAGATGTGAGCTGATAGGCGAAGTTCATCAAGTTCGACTGAAGATTGATGAGGTTCCTGCGGAATGAATTGTTGGATGCCATGTTTCGTTCGTGTTATTATCTGCTTGTGCAAATAGGGTTTTTAATAATAGATTTTGTTCACTGTTCACCTGTATAACGTAGCGTGGTTTCGTATTGTTTCAACTTTTTCCGAAAAAACATGCAAAACCATTGAACTTTTTCATATATATTTATATATCAATAAATTATATATGATTAAATTAATATATCAATTGCAAAACAACGTGAAACAGGACTGCAATAAATATGCAACAAAATAGTCGGCAGGTATTGGGAGATTGGGAATTTTTTGTTAATTTTGCACCCGTAAACACTTATATATGAGATTCGACGAACTTCTTGAAAACGACGACCTGCTCGACGCCCTATGGGACATGCATTTCGATGACTGCACCCCAATCCAGGAGCAGGCCATACCGGCGGTGCTCGACGGCCGCGACCTTCTTGCCTGCGCGCAGACCGGCACGGGCAAGACAGCGGCCTACCTTCTGCCCGTAATCGACATACTCTCCACTTATGACTATCCGAAAGACGCCGTAAATTGCGTGATCATGGCTCCCACCCGCGAGCTCGCCCAGCAGATCGACCAGCAGATGCAGGGATTCTCCTATTTCCTCCCTATCAGCAGCATGCCTGTCTACGGCGGGACAGACGGGCATACCTACGAGCAGCAACGGAAGAGCCTGAAAGCCGGGGCCGACGTGGTGATCGCCACTCCCGGGCGACTGCTCGCCCATCTATCTATGGGATACGTAGACCTGTCGAAAGTATCCTTCTTCATCCTCGACGAGGCCGACCGCATGCTCGACATGGGATTTTATGACGACATCATGCAGATTGTAGGGCGACTCCCTAAAGAGCGGCAGACCCTCCTCTTCAGCGCTACAATGCCTCCGAAGATACAGCAGCTCGCCTCAAGCATCCTCAACGATCCGCACGAAATAAAGCTCGCAGTGTCGAAACCAGCCGACAAGATACATCAGCAGGCCTACGTATGCTATGAGACGCAGAAACTGCCCATACTCACTTCCATTTTCAAGCAGACTCCTCCCGAGAAGGTCATCGTATTCTCCTCTTCCAAGCTAAAGGTGAAGGAGCTGGCGCGCGCACTCAAGAAGGAGAACTATAAGATCGGCGAAATGCACTCCGACCTCGAGCAGGACGTACGCGAAGACGTGATCCTCGACTTCAAGAGCGGAAAGATCAATGTGCTTGTGGCCACCGACATCATGGCGCGCGGCATAGACATCGACGATATTCGGCTCGTGGTCAACTATGATGTGCCGCGCGAGGCGGAGGATTACGTGCACCGTATCGGACGCACAGCACGCGCCGACCGCGACGGCAACGCCATCACCTTCATCTCAGAAAAGGAGATCGGCAAGTTTAAACGCATTGAGAAGTTTCTCGAAAAAGCGGTGGAAAAGGCTGCGATTCCGGAAGGGCTTGGAGAAGGGCCCGCATATAAAGGGAAAGGAGCCAAAGAATCACGGAAGGACGGGAAAAGACGCTTCCGGAAAGGCAGACAATCCAAAACAGGGGCTCACACGCCGACTGCTGCCTCTAATTCCGATGCCTCTAAAAAGGAAGAAGGAAAAGCGAAGCCGGAAGAGAGAAAAGTGAAGCCGGAAGAGGGAAAAGGATCTGAGAAGAAGAAGCGCCACAGCAGACACCGCCGCCATTCAGCCGCCAAGCCCACGCCTAACGCTCCTTCATCGGCTACTGACGCGCAGAAAGCAGCCACACAGAAAAAGGAGGGATAACCGAATCCCTCCTTAAGAGAAGTAAAGTTATGGATTATATATAGACATGGCCGGCTTTCAAAACGCCTTCGCCATAGGATGATTTATCTTGTCGTCTGCATTGTATTCCTTTACTTTTCATCAGTAAAACGCGCGAAACGAAAAAAAGTGAGCGAAAATCAGTGTTAAATTTTCTTATATCGCCATAATACATTAATTTTGCGCCTTGAAAGCCAAGGCCGTCACGACGGCCGTCAACATCCAACACAGGATAAATACATATATGAGCCATAAGCAGACCGATTACAATACATACCGCAACTATGAAGCCATGAGCGCGGTAAATCCAGTCAACGGCATAATGTCGGAGGTAGGTCCGGACTTCAACTTCGGCGAAGCCGTCATCAACGAGCGGCGAATGCCGGTGGTGCCGGTACGCAACATTGTGCTGTTTCCCTTCATCACCGTGCCCCTTTCAGTCAACGATCCTGAAGTGCTCGACGTGCTGAGCCTCGCCCATAAGAACCAGGAGGCGGTCATCGCCCTTACGGTGAAGCCGGACACGGAAAGCATCACGGCAAAAACCCTCTTCCGCATCGGAGTGGTATGCGTGGTGGCACGCATCATGGAGATGCCCGACGGGGGCTACACAGCGTTCCTGGTAGCGGCCAACCGTGCGAAAGCCACAAAGATCACATCGAAAGAAAACGGATTTTTCGCCCATGTGGAGTATGAGCCGGAATTCCTGCCTAAGAATGAGGACATGGAGCTGGCCGCCATCCTGTCTTCGATCAACGATTCCTTTTCCGAGATACTCAACCTCTTCAGCGAGGAGGAGACGAAGGAACTGAGATATGCCCTCTCGCAGTTCAGCAGCCCACTGAAGCTGATGAACTTCATAATCTGCAACTCCCCGATACCCATAGCCGACAAGCAGAAACTGCTCGAAGAGTCGGAGATCAAGAAGAGGGGCTCCATGCTCCTTCATATGCTCGACACCGCCTACCAGATGCTTCAGCTGAAGGTAGACATCCAGGAGCGTTCTCGCGAAGACCTCACGAAGCAGCAGCGCGATCAGTTTCTACAGCAACAGCTGCGCGCCATAAAGGAGGAACTGGGCGATGTACCGGAAGAAAGCGATGAAGCCGAACTCATCGCCAAAGCCGACAAGATGCAATGGAGCGATGAGGCACGCGCCCATTTCGACAAGGAGCTTAAGAAACTCGGCCGATTCATGGCCTCCACCCCGGAATACGGCATTCAGTATACCTATCTAAACACCCTCCTTTCCCTTCCCTGGGACAGGAAAAAAGACTCCCCCATCGACCTTGACCACGTGGAGGAGATACTCAACCGCGACCATTACGGACTTGACAAAATCAAAGACAGGATTCTGGAGCAGGTGGCGGTAATGAAACTGCGCGGCGACATGAAGGCTCCGATACTCTGCCTTTACGGACCTCCGGGAGTAGGCAAGACCTCGCTTGGGAAGTCGGTGGCGGAAGCCCTCGGCAGGGACTATCAGCGCATATCGCTCGGCGGACTTCACGACGAGGCTGAGATCCGCGGACATCGACGCACCTATATAGGAGCGATGCCGGGCCGCATCATCACGGCCCTTGAGAAGACGGAGAGCAACAATCCGGTGATCGTGCTCGACGAAATCGACAAGATAAGCAAAGACATCAAGGGCGACCCTTCGGCCGCTTTGCTTGAAGTGCTTGACCCGGAGCAGAACTCACGGTTTCACGACAACTACATAGACATCGACTACAATCTATCCGACGTCCTCTTCATAGCCACCGCCAACACGCTCGACACCATCACCGCTCCCCTGCTCGACCGCATGGAGCTCCTTGAAGTGTCCGGCTACATAGTGGAGGAAAAGATCGAGATAGCCAGGCGTCATCTGCTACCCAAGGCCTTGTCTGACCTCGGATTCGATGCCGATGACGTAAAGATCTCCTACGAGGGCCTGAGATTCATGACGGAGCGGTATACAAGGGAATCAGGAGTGCGCCAGCTCGACAAGACCATACGCAGGCTGCTCCGCAGGCTGGCCAGGCTGAAGGCTACCGACAAACCTCTGCCTTCAGAAATCGGAGCCGGGGAAGTGAAGGATTTGCTCGGGAAAGAGCTTCATGTAGGCGAGCTTTACGAAGGCAATGATTATGTAGGAGTGGTCACCGGACTCGCATGGACCGCAGCCGGAGGCGAGATTCTCTTCATCGAGTCTTCGCTTTCCAAGGGCAAGGGCGAGAAACTCACGCTGACCGGAAACCTCGGCGACGTGATGAAGGAGTCGGCTACGATCGCCCTTCAGTATGTAAGGGCGCATGCCGAGGAGTTCGGCATCGAAGAATCGAAGTTCACCGACTACAACGTGCACATCCATGTTCCCGAGGGAGCCATTCCTAAAGACGGGCCTTCGGCCGGCATCACTATGGTGACGTCGCTCGTCTCAGCCTTCACGGGAAGGAAGGTAAGAGAGAAGACGGCCATGACCGGAGAGATGACCCTGCGGGGAAAAGTGCTTCCGGTAGGTGGTATCAAGGAGAAGATCCTTGCCGCGAAACGTGCCGGCATCACGGATATTGTGCTCTCAGCCGAAAACCGACGAGACATCGACGAGATAGAAGGAATGTATCTTGAAGGAGTCAACTTCCATTATGTCAGCAACATATCAGAAGTGATCGACTTCGCTGTCATGAACTGAGGATGCAATCATTAACACTACTCTAAGTTTTTTTAACTATATTATCGTGTTTCCGATTTGGAAACACGATAATTTTTTTGTAATTTTGCACAATAAAATAAGAAAAATAACGTATATATTGATTTCAAACATTCTGCCTATAGAAAGAAATATACTTAACGTATTAATCAGCAAGACAATGGCAAACTATGGAAGCATGACCGACGAACAATTGGTCAGAGCTTACGCTGACGGGAACAACGAGGCCTTCGATACCCTGCTCAAGCGTCATCAGGAAAAGACTTTCAACTATATCCTACGCGTCGTAAAGAACGAGGATGTAGCGAACGACATATTTCAGGAGACCTTCGTGAAGGCCATCATGACCATCAAGCAGGGACGCTATACCGAAAACGGGAAGTTTCCGGCATGGATCTCAAGGATCGCCCACAACCTGATAATAGATTTCTATCGTCAGGAAAAATCCGAAAACATGCAGAGCACCGATCTTGAGGAAATCGACATCCTCAATAAAAAGGAACTCTGCGAGGGAACGATCGAAGACCGCATCATCTCGGAGCAGATTTGCGATGACGTGAAGATGCTCGTCACCCAACTGCCCGACCTTCAGCGTGAAGTACTGACCATGCGCTACTACAAGAATTTATCATTCAAGGAAATAGCGGAAAAGACCGGTGTCAGCATCAATACAGCCCTCGGGCGTATGCGCTATGCCATCATCAATCTCCGCAGGATTGCGGCTGAAAAGGATGTGGCCCTTACTTTCTGACATCTCCACTCCTTACCATAAACAGACGCGGGCGCCACCCCCAAAAGGCCGGTGGGGCCGCGGCGGTAGGGATATGCACAACACCCTGTGCCCGCCCCCGTGGAAAAAATTTTTTAATAACATA
>CAMWMK010000115.1 GCA_947175295.1 uncultured Porphyromonadaceae bacterium | reverse complement strand
GTCCCCGTGATGCGCTGGCCCGGCGGTTGCTTCGCCGACGAATACCACTGGACTGACGGTATCGGTCCGAAAAAGGACCGTCCGGTTATGATCAACAACAACTGGGGAGGTACGGTAGAGGACAACTCTTTCGGCACCCATGAATTCTTCAACCTATGTGAGCTTCTCGAATGCGAACCATACCTGAGCGGCAATGTCGGCAGCGGTACCGTTGAGGAACTGGCCAAATGGGTGGAATACATCACGGCTGAAAACGGCCCTATGGCAGAGAAGCGTAAGGCCAACGGCAGGGAGAAACCCTGGAAACTGAAATACCTCGGTGTAGGCAACGAATCATGGGGCTGCGGAGGCAACTTCACTCCGGAAGATTATGCTTCGGAATACCGCCGGTATCAGACATACTGCCGCAACATTGACGGCAACCGGCTTTACAAAATCGCATCCGGAGCCAGCGACTACGACTATAACTGGACCGACGTGCTCATGAAGAAGGCGAAAAACCATATGAAGGGCCTCTCGCTCCACTACTATACAGTGAAGGGCTGGAACGGCAGTAAGGGCTCTGCGACCAACTTCGACAACGATGACTACTACTGGACTCTCGGCAAGTGTCTTGAGATAGAGCCTGTCATCATGAAGCACGACTCCATCATGAGCAAATACGATCCAAATAAGAAGGTAGCACTGCTCGTAGATGAATGGGGCACATGGTGGGATGAGGAGCCGGGCACCGTACCGGGCCACCTCTATCAGCAGAACACCATGCGCGACGCCATGGTGGCAGCCCTCAGCCTCAATGTCTTCAACCGCCATACCGACCGCGTGAAGATGGCCAATATCGCTCAGATAGCCAACGTACTCCAGTCGATGGTGCTGACCAAGGGCGATAAGATGGTGCTGACGCCTACTTACCATGTATTCAAGATGTACGCTCCCCATCAGGACGCTACTTTCATTCCGCTTGAAGTGGAGACTTCGGTGCGCGACGTGCGCGACGGTAGAAAAGTGCCGACCGTAAACGCGACCGCTTCTCAGAAAGACGGCAAGGTAAACGTGACGCTCACCAACATCGACCTCAAGGAAAAGGCGGAGGTGACGATTCCCTTCTCCCAGCTCGGAAAGAACGCAGTCAGCGGTGAGATCCTGACATCCGCCACGCCCAACGACTACAATGACTTCGACAATCCCGACAAAGTGAAGACAGCTCCCTTCAAGGGATACAAGATCACCAAAGAAGGTCTTCAGGTGACACTTCCCCCGATGTCGGTAGTAGCCCTCAGCATCGCCCGGTAGTGGAAAGTAGTAAAGCACGCTACGCATGCGTCCACGCGCTTGTGAGATAACTGGAAAAGAGCCCTGGATTTCGTTCCGGGGCTCTTTTGTATATGGTTATGATTTGATTGCAGATGCAAAGATAAGGAATTATTTCAGATATAGTAAATTTTATCTATTCCAGTCTGTGAAGGAGAAGGTGGATTCGACTTTCTTTTCGATGTCGTCGGGGAGGGAGGCGAAGAAGTCGAAACCGGTCATCTTCTCCACTTCGTCGATGGTGGTGGCGTAATCCTGCATGTTGCCTGGACATTTCATATGGGGATAGACGAAGGCTATTCCTCGGGGTTCGTCAAGATAAGGGGCGAGAAGCACCTTGAAGAAAGCGCTCGGCACCCTGACTTTCGACTTTTCGATATATGTGTCGTCTTCCGTATGTATTGGGCCCGCTATGATTAGGATGGCGGAGTCGCGTTTCGCCCAGGTGCGCTCCTTGCTTTCGAGGGTTTCCCATGCTCCTGCATTTAGGTCGTGGAGCTGCGGACACATGTTGGCCATCACGAAGCAGTCGTTCATCGCATCGGCACTCCATTTCTGATCGGCGGCCGGACACATATGGCCGCGGTCATAGCCTGATCCGGTATAATCGCTGTGTTTCGTGCAACCTGTGATTTCGGCATCCTGCCAGAAATTATCGGTGCGGCTCACTTCATTGCTTACTTCCGATCCTAATAGTTCCCATGCCACATAGTTGGGAGTGCGGTTATCCTTGTTGAAGGAAAGTGTGAAGCCGGTGTATTCCTTTATCTGCGATGTGAGTCCTTTCGGAATGGTCACGTTCTCAAGCCCGTCGTAATGTGCAGGTTTGATGGGATTTGTCTGGGTCGGTTCGTCGGGCGTGACGGGCATCTTCGGCTCGTCCTTATCCGTGTTGCATGAATTGAAGATGGGAATTGTCATTATGGCAGCTGTCATTATGGCCGCCACTTTGCATTGTTTCATATTGCTATAGTTCATTAAGGATTGGATATTATGATTGGAAAGAAGCATTGGAAAGATCCATTCCAAGTCTGTGTACATGGGATAGAATCAATTGTTCGTACTCTTTCGTCGGTTTCATTATTCCGTTGATGTATTTTTTCAGTAGAGAGGGATTGAATCCAATGGATTTCGCGAATTCTGATACGTTTATTTCTCGATGTGATAAGAAAAAGCGCTGCATTGGAGTTGGTTCGGCGTCCTCATACAGGAAACTTTCGAAACTGATGTCTTCGTCGAGATGTCTCCAATGTATGCCCCTGAATCCAAAGGTATACTGAAGGCGGTGCTCTTCGTCAGCATTCTTCAGACGAGGATACCAAAGAAGAGACTGCCTGTATGTGAGGCCTTCTTCATCTTTTCCGTATATGTAGTCTTTATCAAACCATATTTCTATTATTTTCATATACCTCGTCAGTTAAAGTATTCATTCCATCTTCTGATAATCAAATCGGCATTGTCATCTACCGCTGTTTTGATCTTTTTAAGATCACCGGTCTTAAGATTATTTTTTTCCTTCAGCACGAACTTTGTGCCGTCCCATTCGAATTTGGCCATGGCGTCTTTGCCTTCCACATGAATGTGAGGCGGTTCGTGTTCTCGACTGTAGAAAAAGAAAGAAAATCCGAAAAATCTAAAAATCTCAGGCATTTTATTGTTTTTTTACAAAGTGCAAATATAACTCTTTTTTTTCAAATCGCCAATATATTTGGTAAATAAAAAACGTCCCCGTAGTTTTACGAAGACGTTTTATCTTGGTTGTATATTTGCGTTTACTTGCGTTTTTTCCAGAGCGCGGTCATGTCTTCGAGGGTCTTGCCCTTGGTCTCAGGCACGAGCTTGGCTACGAACCATGCTGCGATGACGCAGATGACGCCGTAGAGTGCGTAGGCGAAGAAGTGGCCGAAGCGCTGGCCCATATCGCCCATGCTCATGTTGTACATCGGTACGAACGTGCTGCTGACGATGAAATTGAAGATCCACTGGAAAGCCACCGCGATGGCTGTGGCCTGCGAGCGGATGGTGTTCGGGAAGATCTCCGAGATGAGCACCCAGCAGATCGGACCCCAAGAGAACATGAAGGAAGCGGAGTAGATCATGATGCTTACCACAGGGAAAATCGCCGGAAGTGTGGTGACATTGGAGAGGGCCACGCCAAGGGCTCCGATAGCCATGCCGATCGACCCCCATATGAGCAGTGGTTTGCGTCCGAGCTTCTCTACCGTGAATACGGCCACGAGGGTGAATGCTATGTTGACGATGCCCATGATGACGGTCTGCACCATCGGGTTGCCCATGTTCATCGATTCGAAGATACGGGGAGCATAGTAGAGCACTGCATTGATGCCCACCGCCTGCTGGAACACTGAAAGCATCACGCCGATGAAGACCACCATGATGCCGAATGAGAAGAGCTTCTCGCTCTTCACGGATACGGTGTTCTTTATGTCCTGGAGGATTTCCTCCGCCTTTGCGCGGCCGTTGATCTTGGTCAGCACCTTGAGCGACTGCTCGTCTCGGCCTGTCATGGCGAGATAGCGGGGCGACTCCGGCACGAGGCATACGAGTATGGTGAAGAGTCCGGCTACGAATCCTTCAGAGCCGAACATATAGCGCCAGCCGGTCTGGATGGTCCACTCGTCGGAAGCGGAGCTTACCTGGTATACGGTCTCTCCGATCTTCTCGATGATGGGCTGGGTGTGCTCGCCGAGGATGAGGAAGTTGACGAAGTAGACTACGAGCTGACCGAAGATGATGGCGAACTGGTTCCACGATACGAGCGTGCCCCTGAGGTTGGAAGGCGCCACCTCGGCGATATACATCGGGCAGATGGCCGAAGCCAGACCCACTCCGAATCCGCCGATGATGCGGTAGATGTTGAATGTGATCAGAAGGTGGAATGAAGGCTGGCCGTATTCATGGATGAGGAATTCGGGATAATAGCTTCCGAGGGCTGAGATGAAGAAGAATACGCCGGCTATGAATAGGGCGGCCTTGCGGCCCCAGCGTGTTGCGATGAATCCGGAGACCGCTGCTCCGAGTATGCAGCCCAGCAGGGCGCTTGATGACGTGATGCCGTGGATGGTGTCGGTGTAGACGAAGTCTTTCGCACCGAGGAAGAAGGCCTGCAGGCCTTTTTCGGCTCCGGAGATGACCGCTGTGTCATATCCGAAGAGCAAGCCGCCGAGCACCGCTACGAGCACGATGCCGAAAAGGTAGGCTTTGCTGCCTTGATTGTTGTTTTGATTCATGGTTGTTATTGTTTTTGTTAGTTTAAAAGTTTTTTATCATGAATCCGTTGAGTATTACAACGGATTAGAGAGCAGCTGCTATTTGCCTGATATGAGCGAGTCTTGCCATAAATGAAGAGTCATTAGTAGCTTTGGATTTATTATAGCTGGCCTGTTGGTTGATCCAGAAGTCCGCGTCTATTCCCAACGCCGCTTCTATCATCATCGCATATTCTACTGTGAAATCTCGTTTCCCGTTGATAAGTTCGTTTAATAGAGACACTTTGACTCCAATATCATTGGCGAGCTTGGTCTGTGTTATGCCACGATATTCAATCTCTTCTCGTAGGTATTCTCCGGGATGAGTTGGCTGCGGAGATATTATGTTATTTGGAGTCATATATGGATGTTATATCGAATTTAGTAAATTTGATATTGTTAAGTAGTTGAATTTTAATATAATATCATAATTGGATTGTCATCTGGGTTTCAGAGTCTGACAATTATGCATTATGAATTACAAATTGTGCATTACCACTTAATGATGCAAAGGTATAAAAAAAAAATGATATTTCACAATTTTGTGAAAAAAAAGCATGCCCCCCGGATTGTTTCCGGAGGGCTTTTGGTTATCGGTCCTTATAGGATGTCGGATGGAATGATGGTCAGTTCCAGCCGGGATTCTGCTCGATTACAGCGCCGGTATTGGAGTCGATTGCTTTCTGCGGAATCGGGAAGAGGGTCCACTTGGTGATCTTCGGGAGGTTGGAGGTGAAGCATCCCGGCCATGCCGACGACTGGTCGGCTATGCCCATGGCGTGCTCGTTGATGCTGTTGATGCCGTCCTGACCCATGCGGAGCAGGGTCGCCCAACGCTGTTCCTCATAGAAGAGCTCCCGTGCGCGCTCGTCGAGTATATACTGCATCGTCATGTCGCCGGCCTGGGCCTTCCTGCCGCACTGAGCGCGGTTGCGGAGCATGTTTATATCCGTGGCCGCGTCTCCTGTGTCGTTCTTGCGGAGCTTTGCCTCGGCGCGCAGGAGTACCGTCTCGGCGGAGCGGCATGCGTATTGGTCGATGAAGTATGAGCTGCGCTGCCATCCCTCGCTCAGGTCGTCGTAGTTGTAGTCGTCCTCGGATGCCCACTTCGCCCAGACGGGATAGAAGCGGTCGATGCGTGTGGGGTCAAGCATGTCTTTCGTCACTGTCTGTCCGTATCTGGAGTGGTTCCTGTCGGTGACAACGAAGTTGCGGTGGATGTTGCACTCCGCATTGCGCATGTCGTCGCCGTATTCTCCTTCCCAGATGTCGTTGATCACATAGCTTGTGGGGCTGTAGCTGGATACTCCGCGGCCTCCAACATAAGCGCAGATGTTGCCGCCGGGATATTCGCTGTCGTCAGCTCCGTTCCACGGACAGTTCTCACCGTTCTCCTTGTATTCGTCCTTCCAGTATGTGTCACGGAGCACGGGCGACCAGTTTCGGGGTGACTCACTCTTGTTGCCTCCGAACTCATGGTAGACGGCATAGTCATGCTGGAACACCCAGAGTGATTCCGTATTGCCGCTTTCACGGTCCTGGTTGTCGCGCTGGAAGAGGTCGAAGAATACGTTGCCGTCCTCGCGGTAGGCGGCCACTCCGTTGACTGTCTTGCCGCCGTCAACGATGGCGCGCGAACCGAAACGCTCGGTCATCAGGGGATGGAGGGCCATCACCTTATCGGCGTAGGAGATGGCCTGGTCGAGGTCGGATGCGTTGTTGTCCTTCTCGATCGCGAGGCCGAGATAAGCCTCCGAGAGGAAGTGGTAGGCCGCTCCCTTTCCGATGCGTCCTGCCTCAGATGGATAGTCGGGAAGGTTTTCGGCTGCAATCTTGAGGTCGTCGATGGCCTGCATGTATGTCTCCTCGCGGGATGAACGGGTGAAGTCAAGCTTAAGTTCCTGATAGAACTGAGTCACCAGGGGAACGCCACCGAACATCTCGGCAAGCCTCAGATAGCCGTAGCCACGCATGAACATCATCTCGGCGTAGCATTCGTTGCGCTGCGCCTCGCTTTCCCAGGAAAGGCCTTCCTTCCGTACACCCTCGAGGCTTTGGTTGGCATAGTTCACGAGCTGATACATCGCGTCGTAGATCTGGTTGGAGGAGTTGGATGAAGGGCTCCAGTTGTTGAAGTTGCAGGTGTAGTTGCCGCTGGCGCGCCAGTTGGGAGTATCGGCTACGTCTGAGCCGAGGCCTTTCAGGAAGTTGTTGCAGTCATACCAATAGCGTATATGTACGTAGAGGTTGGTGACGCAGGCCCGTACCTGATCGGCTGTCTCGTATGAGTTGGTTGTGGTGTAGATGGTGCGCGGCTCCTCAGTCAGGAAGTCCTTGTCGCTGTTGCAGGAGGACAGCGTCGGGATGATGGCAAGTCCTCCGAGTGCGTATATTGCAAGATTCTTAAGTTTCATTTTCTGTAAGGGGAATTAGAATGTTAGGTTGAGGCCAAGTGAGAACGAACGTGACAGCGGATATCCGTAGGAGTATCCTGTGCCCACTGTCTGCTTGATTTCCGGATCGCCGCCTTTCCATTTGGTGATGGTGAAGAGGTTCTTGCAGGCGAAGAACACTTTGAGGTTATGGATGCCGCAGGCTTTTAGTGCAGGCTGGTTGAACGTGTATGAAAGGCTGAGGTCGGAAAGACGCACGAAGGAGTAGTTCTGGAGCGGATAGAATCTTCCGTCGGTATAGTTGATGCGCGGATACTCGTTGCTGCGGTTCTCTTCAGTCCACCAGCCGTGGTTGAGGTTGTTGTCTGTGTTCACGTCAGAGAGCGTACGGTAGGCATAGAGGTTGGCTGCCTTGCCGTAGCCGTTGCCGCTGAAGATGCCCGTAAACATCACGAATAGCTGGAAGTCCTTGTAGGCAACTGTATTACCGAAGCCCATACGGAAATTCTCCTTGGAATAGCCGAGGATCTGGCGGTCGTCGGAAGTTATCACGCCGTCGCCGTCGGTGTCCGCAAACATCACGTCGCCGGGCTGTGCGCCGTTCTTCTCCATGTATTCCGTGTCTTCCACCTGTACGATACCGATGTTCTTGTAGCCGTAGATGGCTCCGAGGCTCTTGTTAAGGAAAAGTCCGTTGGTGATGTCGTCGTTGCCGTCGCCGTAGAGGTCTTTCAGTTTGTTGCGGTTCATGTAGAAGTTGAGTGTGGAGTTCCAACTCCAGTCCTTGGTCTGGATGTTGGTGGTGTTGAGGGTGGCCTCGATACCCCAGTTGTCTACACGGCCCATGGTAGCGTACATGCCTGTGAGTCCGTTGATCATCACTGGGATACTGCGCCAGAATATCTGGTCGGTTGTCTTGGAGGTATATGCGTCGAAGTCAAGGTTTACGCGGTTGTCGAAAAGACCGAGTTCAAAGCCGTAGTTCCATGAGGTAGTTGTTTCCCATCCGAGATTGACGTTGCCCATGGCTGTGATTCTCTGGCCCCAGCTTGCTTGCGATGCGTTGCCGAAAGGATATACAAAGCCGCCCGACTGTCCGAGCGTGATGGTCGACAGTGTCTGGTAGGGACTAAGTGACTGGTTTCCGTTCTTGCCCCATGAGGCCTTGATCTTCAGGTTGGTGACAGGCACTACCTTTTCCATGAAGGATTCGTTGGAGACCGTCCATGCCAGGCCTACTGCGGGGAATGTACCCCATTTCTTTTCAGCGCCGAATACCGACGAACCGTCGCGTCGTATGGATGCGCTGATGTGGTAGCGCTGGTCGAAGTTATAGTTAACGCGGGCCAGGTAGCCTACGTCGGTGTGGCGTGAATAGCCGGGAGTCTGGATTTTCTGGGTGGCCGCGAGGTTGAGGCCGTCATAGCCGAGGTTGGTGTTGCCGAGGGCCTTGAAGTCGGATCCGTTCATCTGGCGGCTCTGATATTCATAGGAGTCGCGGGTGTAGACGAGGGTGGCGTCGACATAGTGCTCGTTAAACTGTCCGCTGTA
>CAMWMK010000114.1 GCA_947175295.1 uncultured Porphyromonadaceae bacterium | reverse complement strand
TACTTATACATTTCCCATATCTCTTCTTATCCGACGGCGGCAAGATACAAGCCGCTCACGCTCTTTGCCTAAGTCAACATGGTAGGAGAGGACTCCTCTGTGCGGCTTAGGTTGAATATTGCACGGAAAATGCACATTTACCTTGTGACTACTGACTGTCAAATGATTCAACTTGCGCAAGCTTAAGTTGAAGATTAAAAGGTTATAAGGTTAAGAGGTTAATTAAGGTGATGATCATTTTTATATCTCCCTCTCTATCTAAGCGTCATTTAACACTTAACCATTTAATCCTTAACCCTTAAGTGAGCCTGCGAAACTTAAATCAGATGATCAATTCTCCTTCAATATTGAATGAAGTCTCCACTCCCATATGCTCTATCTTAGTCATATAATTCTTTCCCAATTTATATATTCGAATTGAGTCGGCATTCTTATCAATCACTGTTGACAAGGAGTGGCGTAAAGTTATCAGTTGACTCTCCGTGACAAGACATTCAAATACTGAGTTCTGGACCCTCTGCCCGTAATTCTGACAACACTTGGCCACATGGCGAAGTCTTTTCTGACCTCCGATGCCTGATGTATTGACATCGTATGTAATTAAAACGTACATATCTTTATTTTATTAAAAATACCGGATAATAATCAATGTCTCCCCTGAGATACCTTGCAAGCAACAGAGCCTGGACATGCGGAAGTAGACCGATTGAAATCCGTTCAGTTAAATACGGATGCATGAATTCGGTCTTTTTTCTATTTTGCCAGGCACCCAGATATTTCTTTAATCCATTTTCAGTAAAAGTCACGGATGGCTTAAGCGAACTTGATGTATCTGTGTGGATTTTGAAATCGGAGGATGTCATCTGTCGGGTATTTATCATCGACAATACAAATCGATCTACTATATACCCCCGCATTTCTTCCATCAGGTCCAGAGCCAACGAATTTCGACCGGGACGCAAAGCGTGCATGAAGCCACCTGCCGGGTCAAGACCAACTCCTTCCAATGCGGCTGCACAGTCATTGGCAAGCATGGAATAACCCATCGACAACATTGCATTGACATAATCTGTAGGCGGACGCCTGTTTCTATTGTCAAATTTAAAATCGTTCTTCTGATGCAGTATTAAATCATCGAATACGGAAAAGTAATCGCTCGCACCTTCTCCTTCAAGTCCTCTTAGGTTATCGTGGCTATCAGCTTGGAGCGATTTAAGGGCTTGTCTTCTAAGTCGTTCACTAACCGCAAGTATCATGTCCTTATTGGAAGGGTCGGGGTAGTCCCTTAAAAACCTTCGCAATATAGCTCGGCTATTATATAGCTTTCCATATATGAAAAGTGATGCCACGTTCAAACTAAGGGTCTTGTCCTTAACGAATTCAAACTGTCTTGTCCTCAGTAAGATATTCCCTTGGGTAGGACCTTGGATCCTCGCGATGAAACGTCCTTTCGGTGTATGAAAGCTTAGGGATATGCCATTGTCGCAACAAAGCTTCATCACACCAGGGCTTGCTCCCTGATAGCCAAATGTATTGATCGCCTGGATGTTGATCGCCGGTATCCGGAACACTTCCTCATTCTCCACACTCACGACGATATTCTGCCCATCTTTGGAGATATAGGCATTTGGTGTCGTGACATACAGCGTGTTAAGTAGTTTCTTCATGGTTCATCTCTGTTTATTGTTCCATCAGTCCCCTTATGGATTCTTCGACATATCGTTTTGCGGATCTTTCTGAAATTCCAGGCATGCAATAGTCCATTAGGGAGCACTTCTGACAATGCCGCTTCCTCTCTGATTTCGGGATCGTGTTTGTCTCAAGGATTCTGTGCATTTCAATGGATATTTCCTCGGTCTGTCTTCTAAGTTCATCCGAGATTTCAAAATACTCCCTATGGCGATCCTGCCAATAGAAGATGGCTCCCTGCTTGATATGTACTTTAAATTGCTCTTCCAGGATTATGGCCTGAGCTGTCACTTGGATTCGGTCGCAGTCGCTTATTTTTTTAGTGCCTCTCTTATATTCTATTGGAAGCATATCATATTTCCCGCTTTCCAGAAGTTGTGCTTTGGTCATTCTATCTTCTGAATGTGGAATGATTTCCACTGCGTCCGCAATCCCCGACAACCCCAATCTCTTGGAAGACAATCGTAACCCTCGAAGTGTCAGAATGTTTGTGCCTGAAGTTTCCCTATAGAAAGGATTGTCAACGTTTGCATGAAGAAGGGTTCCTTCTGCAGTAAGTCCGTTGTCTTCCCAATACTGCTCCATATGGATCAATGCCCATTGTCTGGGACACAGAACATAGTGCTGAATCCCAGACAACTGTAGCATTTCTTCTTCTGTGTATTCCTTCATCCTCAGATGATCTCTTCTACGCTTACACCCGAAGGCAGGCCTTCCTTGTTTACTTCCACCGTGTAATCCGTAAAGGATCGGGGGGAAGAAGCCTCCGGTTTCTTGCGGACTGTCACTCTGTCAAAGAGCAGGTTGGCGGGTGCATTGCCCAGTTTCGAGTCGTGCTTGAATACGATCAGTTTCCGGGCAGACATCAGGCCACGTGCTGCGGAACGGTCATTGTCAAACATATTGATCAGCGCATCCCAAAGCAGCTTAAGGTCTTCCTCCTCAAATCCTGTCTGATTGGCAAGATTCGCGTTGATGAAGCCGTGGACTCGGTAGAGACCATAAGGCACTGTTGCCTTCCGGCCCATCGTGCGCTCCTTATCCCTGTCGCTTTCCTTTGTGACAGCCATTCGGGTGATGGCATGGTTGAGGCTAACTACCGGATCTATCGATCTTCCGAAGGTAAGCTGTACGGTACCTCTTACCTGGCCCTGTTTGTCTTTAGTCGCGATGACGGCTCCAAACGCACGGATATCATAGTATTTGGCACAAAGAGCCTTCTTGGCTGCATCCTTCTGGGTGTTCTTGTCCGCTTTCTTCACCTCTTCCTCCTTGTAGACATCCTCTACAAGATTATCAAGCACAGCCTTCTCCTGGATGAATATCTCATAAGTAGGAGCGCCTTCCTTTGCCACTTCCACATAATTGCGGATCTTGCGTTTAAGGCATACGTCGGTCACCAGCCCATTGCCGGTCTCTGCATCTACGCGCGGGAGATTTGCCGCATCGGGATCTCCATTGGGATTTCCGTCCTGTACATCGAAAAGATATACAAAATCATAACGATTCTTTAATTCTGACATAAGTCTATCCTTTTATATTGGTTAAGTAGTTATTCAAATTAAATGAATATTATCACAAAAATGCTTTCGGCTGAAATTCAGCGACAAACAATTATGCATTATGCATTGTCGCTTATTACTTTTCTTTCTTTGTATAGAAGTCTGCTCTCTGCTGATAGTAGCCTACGAAAAACCTTCCCTGGTCGTTCAGGTCAAGATGAGCCGGAAACTCGCCGTTTGGCAACTTGTTGATAATCTCCTGCTTCAGACCTTCATACCATCTGCGCAGACCTCCTTCTTCTTTTGGATCCAGTTTTTCAGCATGATGCAGTGAGAGATTCAGCATCGCCGGGAAGACTGTAGCCGGAGTTGCAGATGCAGCTCCCATATAGCGGGTACGGATGGAATCGCCGGAATGTACGTCTTCCTGGATCTTTTCCAGCACTGCCGTCAGTCGGCCACATAGATAGCCGGCATTGTCATTTGTTTTGTCAAGCATGATTTCTAATTGTTTATGTTGATTATTGTTTCTTGTTCTTCTGTTGATGCAGGCCTTCAGGATAGCGGCCCGCTGTATGTTGACCGGCATATCAGTTAGTTCCGCCCTGATTCTCTGGATGCATCCGGTAAGCAGCTGCACCGGATATTGACTCCCATACATGATCGACTTTACAGTCTCATCAATCAGGTTGGGCAGGGCATCTGACGGTTTTCCTCCAAGTGTTACTGCCGATATCATCGAATACACACCGAAATATGGCTTACGCTTATCCGGTTTGCGGTAGTCGGCAATCTCCATGTCGTCGAAATGTAGAAGTAGTTTTCCCGCAAAATCCTTTAGTGTGCTGTCTTGCCAGAATACTACAGCTATACGTCCTGTATTGGGAGCCAGTCCGAGTATATGAAAGCGATCGCTCAAGGTAGTGGCTATCTCTCCGCTGTAGATACCTTTCAAGACCTTTACCACCTGATTCACATTCCTATCTGGACCCTCCTCATTCTTGTCGGGCAGATTCATGAACAGCTGTAATCCTTCTTCCACTTCATGGTCTGTCTTTGAGTTTTTGCTTCCCCAATACAGATACATTCTGTTTCCGACTCTTGATTTATTCTTCGACTCCTTACCAAGGAATTTCTTCAATACCGCGGATATCGCGCTTTCAGCCTTTACGGATATCGGAGAATTGAATGCCTGGCTCTTTCCATATGAATCATATCCTGATTTCACCTGAAAAGCCACCAATGCCGCCATCGGAGAGTTGTCCGGAAGGGGAGTGGGAGTTGTAGTCCTCACTATCGGACCGTATTCACCTGTCACCAGACACCGCCCCATCGGCAGTTCATCATCCCACTGCTCCAGCATATCGTCGAAAAGCTCGTCCTTTTCTGCAATCAGACGAGTATCTTCCTGAAGCCTGAACGAAAAATTACTCTTAAGTCCCTCCATTACAGTTGCAAACAAAGGGTCTTTCTCAAAGTCTGCTTGGCGTTGCTCTTTCGTTCTTCCATAGAATTTCGAGAGGGCGGATATGGCGGGGTCATCCGGATGTTTTTTCCGTATTCCTTCAATTACATCCAGAAACATCGCATGGTGCTTTTGGTCCTTTTCTCCTAACCCGAATACATATCTCCCGTTATCCCATAGGATGTTGGGATTCGGGGCACTCGTACGTGCCACAGCCTTTGCCACAAGGAAGGAAGCGCATTTCTTTTTGTCGATCCTCCTTGATTCAAAACGCACGAATTTGCCTTCCCTGTCGATAACGATGACAAACTCGATCTCCTTCCATTCCATACCTTCTTTAGGAAGGGTGTCTTTCGCTATCTGGGCATAATCATATAGACTTTTCAGTATCATCTCAACACCTCCTCACTTTCTTTATCAGGAACCTCGATCACTCCATCCTCCATCCTGGCCCGGTAGAACATCGGCATTATGTTTTTCGGATTGCTGTAGTCCATGTCGTACAGCATAAGGCCGAAGTCGCGCGATTCCTTAAGTAGATCATTTCCTCCTTTAGCGTCGTCGCCGAGCAGACGGAAATAAGCCGCACACTCACGGGTTCCTAAGTAAGGAGAAGTGAAATACTGACCGTTGGAAGCCCTTCTCTCAAATATCTCCTGATACTTCTTCGGATTCTCGTCCGGACCCGGTTTCCGGGCCCCCTCATTCTTTCGCTTCGATGGAGGAATATACTTCATCCTTGCATAGACCCGGTAGCGGACATCGCGAAGCATCAGCGTATTCTTCTGCTGACGCTTTTCGGTAGCTATGATGGGTTTGGCATCTGCCTTTCCGCTGCCTACGGCTCCCACTTCATTTCTTCTCACCGAAATCCAGCTGATGGGATTCACTACCTCTATCCGTGTGATCTCCCACTCTATGGCCGGTTTCCAGAATATCGCCTGTAAGATATTTCTGGCTGCCGATGGAGTGATGACGTCATAGCTCATACGCTCCACCTTCAGTTCGGGACGCGTGAAACACGCATAGTCGCCCCATATCTCCAAACCATATTCCTTATCAAAATATTCTTTTGATTCCATATATAGTTGTGTTAAAATTATACCACCAAAGGTTGCTCCAGATATTGATTGTCTGTCTTCAGTCCTGTTTCCTTATCATACTGATCCTTCAACTGAATGTAGTAAACCTCCGGAGCCACCTCTTCTATCAAACCGACTTTTCGGAATTCGTCAAAGGTTGGCTTGTTGATTGTTACGCTATATCGTCCCAACTTCCTTGAAATGGCTTTCGAAAATCCGATGTTCTTCAATTCTTCTATCAGAGATGGTGCCGCTCCGTAGTTGACGATGACATCCATGCCGTTGTCATCAATCATTTTAAAGGCTTTGGACGCTGCCTCATATTCGCAGTTCTTAAGTTTACTCAGTTTCTCAGCGATTCCCGGTTTGTCATACGAAGATACACGCGCATAGAGATGCTCGTAATATTTCCTCATGACGTCAGCGGAAAACCAATCTGCCCCTGGCATGACATCTATAAGGTCTCTCATCACATAGCACGCCTCTTTGAGGCTCGTCGCCATCCCGGCTTCCGCGAGTGAAAACACATGGGCGGTGCCTGATGCTGACTTTCCTTCCCGGTTGCATCTTCCGGCAGCCTGAAGTATAGAATCAAGACCAGCCAGTTCCCTGAACACCACAGGAAAATCTATATCCACACCGGCTTCAATCAATTGTGTGGATACTACGGCTACGTCATCTCCCTCGCTGAGTCTCTCTTTGATCTCATTGAGGGTATCAAGTATATGCGCTTGACACATCTGCCTTGACAGATGATATTTTTCTTTGAGACCCTCTGGAAGTCGCGAGTAAATCTCATAAGCGGTCTTCCTCGTATTGACTATGCAGAGCACCTTGCCGATTCTGGAAATTCTTTCCGCAATGGCGGAGTAGTCCTCATCTTTCAGATCAAATTCCAGCCGCACCCTCCTCATCCTGTCATGAAGAGCCATTTCCTTCGGGATTATTTCCCTGATTTCCTTTCGGTCAATCCCCTTGAAACAGGCTTGACTGTTGCCTCTCCAATTTCCATCCAATACGGGTTGGCTTGCAGTGCAGAACAGAAATGATGTCCCGAACAGTTTGACATAGCTCTTCATGGCGTCCACTATCGGTTGCAGCAAAGACATCGGCAGACACTGCACTTCATCCAGCACCACGACGCTATTGCACAGGGAATGCAGTTTCCGGCAGGCACCTGGTTTATTGGAAAACATCGACTCAAACAGCTGTACGTTGGTTGTCACCACTATCGGTGCATCCCAGTTCTCAGCGGCAAGCTGTATGTCGTATGCCTTTCCCATGTTGGATTCCAGATCGTCCGTTGTCCTGTCGTTTTCGGATTCTGACACCGCGCTGTGATGTTCAAGTACATTCTCGCTTCCGAATATGCTCCTTAGGATGGCTGCCGTCTGCACTATGATGCTCGTGAAGGGGATAGCGATTACGATTCTCTTCTTTCCATGTGCGATGGCATGCTCAATAGCCCACAATACGGATGCGATGGTCTTCCCTCCGCCGGTAGGCACGGTCAATTCAAAGAAGCCGGGAGTAAGACCTGCCGCATTCCTGCAAAGATCCTGTATCTGCCGCCTTATTATATTGATAGGGGAGGACTCCTTTGATCCCAACTTCTCCAAAAATGCGTTGAGACATTCTCTAAGGGATTGCAAATCCGCGCCGCCACCACGTTTTTCATAATTCTCGCGCTTCATGAATCTTTCCGTATCAAGCCTATCTGCATCCACCAGGCATGAAAACAGCATTCGTTCTATTTGAGAGAACTCATCAGGACGAGGGATTATGGAAGGCATTGGCAACTTCATATCAGGAATTGATCCGTCTACGTCAGACGGAATCGTTTCGCTGAGCACCTTAGCTTCCAATTCGTCCGTGTCATAAAGACCCCTGTGATGTCCCGCTATAGGATTTGAAATCCAATACACAGTATCATAACCTTTAAGGCTATGTCCGACGATGGCTCCAATCGCGCTATGAAAATGGGAATCCACGCTTCTTGCCATGTCGTCATAACCGGAATTCTGCCTTATGTATTGTTGGAAGCCTCGGCGTTCCTTTCCTCTGTCATGAAGCAGCCCAAGCAGATAGCCCCACTGCTCGTATCCGAATTCCTTAGCGAACGACGCCGCGAGCTCAGCGACGCCCTTGCAATGCTCCTCGTTTGTCTGAATATGCCATTCTCCATCATTATATAGATGAGATATGATCTGAGGGTCTTTTTTCATGTTTTATTAGGGGTATTATTGGGATTAATGATTGAATTCTATCGGCAGTCAGCAAGTCTTCGTGCCTTTCGGGTGCAAAATTAATACAAATCCTCATACTCTCCAAATTTTTCTTCATAATTGTGATATGTTATAAAACATACTTCGATGAAATTGGTAACTGAGCCGGGGTTGTATGGGGTGTATTAATTTTCTCACCTCCTAATATACGGTTTCAATCAAAATGATTGTTATATTTATATACCGGCGATTCATTAAATGTATACACATGCTTGGATATTTTTTTATGAATCGTGAATTGAAACATAATAGTGATCTGTTAGTGACAGAGTCGTACCTGATACAGGTACGTGGATTTCCGGAGGAATCAGTAGACCTGATTCCTCCATTTTTTCTGCGTCATCCTCGAGAATACATGCCGATGGCGCTCCCTCCCTCATATCGGCAACACTGTGTTGAGCACGGAGTGCGAAATATCTAGCCTTATCCTCCGAGCTTCGCCATAATGAATGATGATGTTTTTTATCGCTCAATATATAATATAATAAATATTTTATTATCTTTCCTCTAAAAGTGTTTGGTGAAGTCCCCCCCCCCCTATATTTATGTAATGAACT
>CAMWMK010000113.1 GCA_947175295.1 uncultured Porphyromonadaceae bacterium | reverse complement strand
GCCGTATGCTCCAGCTCCGCAAGATACCTCATCAGGTGCTCAACGCCAAGCTCCATCAGAAGGAGGCCGACATCGTGGCCCAGGCCGGCAAGCCGGGTACGGTGACCATCGCCACCAACATGGCGGGCCGCGGTACCGACATCAAGCTTCCCGCAGAGGTGAAGGAAGCCGGCGGTCTGGCCATCATCGGCACCGAACGCCATGAGTCGCGCCGCGTAGACCGTCAGCTCCGAGGCCGTGCCGGCCGTCAGGGCGACCCGGGAAGCTCAGTGTTCTTCGTGTCGTTTGAAGACAACCTCATGCGTCTTTTCGCTGGAGAAAGGGTATTCAAGATGCTCGACAAGATGGGCTTCGAGGAAGGCGAGATGCTTGAGTCGAAAATGCTCACCAACGCCATTGAGAAGGCTCAGAAGCGAGTGGAGGAAAATAACTTCGGCATTCGTAAGCGCCTTGTGGAATATGACGACGTGATGAACGCCCAGCGTACTGCAATCTACGGCAAGCGCCAGAACGCCCTCAAGGGAGAGCGCATCGGCACTGACATCTCCAATATGATCTACGACGTAGCGCAGAGCATCGCCGAGATGGGATATGACTACGATGCCTTCGCCATGGAGGTGCGCAAGACCCTTGCCATCGATTCCCCCTTCTCAGAGGAGGAATACCGCAAGGCCGACCGCAACGAGATAGCCAACAGGCTCGCCGACGAGGCCCTCGCAACATACTACCGCAACCGCGATAAGATCGCGGCCGCAGCGATGCCCTACATCAAGGAGTTTGTAGAGGAGCGCGGAGTGCAGGGTGTGGTAGGCGTGCCTGTCACAGACGGACGCCGCTTCTTCAACATCCGCTGCGACCTGAAGGAGGCCTACGACAACGAGTGCCGTTCCATCGTGAAGGGATGGGAGAAGGCAGTCCTTCTCCAGGCCATCGACTCGGCTTGGCAGGAGCATCTGCGCGACATGGACGAGCTCCGCAAGTCGGTGCAGAACGCAAGCTACGAGCAGAAGGATCCACTCGTGATCTATAAGCTGGAGGCCTACGGACTCTGGAAGACAATGCTCGAGGATATGAACTCCAAGGCAGTGGCCACCCTCATGCGCGGCAAGCTCGCCGCTCCCGACTATGAGGAGGCCAAGGCTATGCGCGAGGCTCAGCTCGCGGCCCAGCAGGCACAGGCCGAGGCACGTGCGCAGGCTCAGATGGAGGCGGCAGCCCGCCAGCAGGCACAGCGCCAGGCTACATATTCCCGTACCCGCGAGATACAGCAGGAATACGGCACTCCGATCGGCTCCAACCCCTACGCCAACTACTCCACTACGCATGAGACCTATGAGGGTGAGAACGCACAGCGTCAGGCCGCTCAGAACGTCAACCGGCAGCCCGAGCAGCAGCAACAGCCGGCAAAGGCTGATCCGAAAATCGGACGCAACGATCCCTGTCCATGCGGCAGCGGTAAGAAATATAAGAACTGCCACGGCAAGAACCTGGAGTAAATGGAAAAGGAATATTACATAGTGGAAGGGGACACCCGTGTGGGTCCCCTTTCCATTCATCAGCTATCGGAGAGGGGCCTTGATCCCTCCACATTGGTCTGGACCGCCGGAATGGCAGACTGGACAAGGGCCGACCGCGTGCCTGAACTCTCGCATCTGCTTGCCGAACGCACCCGCATCGACGAGCAGGAGTCGGCATTCGGGGGCTACGCGCGTCCGGAAGAGCCGCTGAAGCAGCCCTATCAGCAGCCTCAGCAATACGGGGCTTATGGCAACGGTCCGCAGCAGCCTGCTGGCTACTCCAATCCGCAGACCAACTGGAAGACCCTGGCCATTGTGGCTACCGTATGCGGTTTCCTCTTCTCTTGTATCGGCGGCATAGTAGGCATATTCGCGATCGTCCAGGCCAACAAGGCAGAGAACGCCGCCCGCTATGGCGATGATTTTACGGCACGTAGCGCATGGTCTACGTGCAAGACCCTCTGTATCGTTTCCTTTGTCCTGATAGGTTTGGGAATCATAGGAAATATCTTCTATATCACCAAGTTCTCTTCGTTGGGATTAAGCCTGATCTGACGGAAATGAAGTATTTCGCAATGATAGGAGGGCGGCAATACGGCCCCATGGAGCTCGACGATATGCCGAAGGAAGGAGTGCGTCCTGACACTTACGTATGGTGTAAGGGGATGGACGACTGGATGCCGGCTGACGAAGTGCCCGACATATGCCGCTATTTCAGACAGCGGCTCTCAGGCACCCTTCCTTTCCGGGACTATCGGAACATGCAGAATCAGGAGCGCATCAAGGCTGCGGAAGAAGAGGAGCAGGAGCGTCTGCTGCAGCAACTGCCCCCGATGGCCCGCGACCTCGTACGCAGATCGGGAATAAAGCTCACTAAGGAGAATTTCCCTGATCCTGAAAATCCGCATTACCCGAAAGCGCTTCCGATCATCCTCTATGTGGTATGCCTCGCATTGATGCTTATAGGATTCCTGATTCTGAAATGAATCAGGAATTTTTTTTGCATCCACGTATCTCTATGATCCGATTATGTCGAGAAAACAAAAAAGTCTCCGTCTTTCCGACGGAGACCGTGCCGCTCTTGTTATGAAATGGTGTGAAAATCAAACGAGACTGAGAGCGGCGAGTTCTGTGCCGAGGCGGTGGATTCCGGCCTCTATCTTTTCAAGTTGCGTGTCAGAGATATATGTATCTCCCTTTTTGTATTGGCGCATGAGTCCCGGATTGATACCGAGATATCGCCCAAGTGCTGAGACATTAAACATGTTGTAGTATTCGAAAAGTGAAGACAGGTCGAAGTGGAAGGAGATATCTTCGGTCAGCTCGACAGGCATGAAGGAACCTCTTGACCTGTAGCTTTCCCTGACTCCGTCGTATGATGCCTTGAAATCCTCCTTTGCCTCAGCCACGGAGTTGCCGGTGCCAATAAGAGTCACATGGTCGCCGGTTGTATTATAGGCGATGTATGTTCCGTCTGTTTGTTTTTCAATTCTTACTTCCATATTTCCAACAGTTAATTCTTATTATCTTTTGTCAATAATGAAAGGGAGAAATCTCCCTTTCATTATCGTTTGATCTGCTTAAGCAGGCGGTTCATGAGGCCGGTCCTCACTTCCTGGGAGCCATGTCGCTCGAGAAGTATCGTTATTCCGGATTCCTCATTGAAGTACTCGTCGTGTTTCCCTCGTGAAGCTACGAATCGGAAACCGTTTGCGACGGCAAGTCGCTTCATTTCGTTCCATTTCATAAAGTCAGAGAACGTTAATGATTTTCACAATGCAAAGATATGACAAATTTGTTATATCTACAAATTTTAAGGACAATATTTTAATGAAATTTCATCACAGGTTATGAATCGCGTCGGTAATCCGCAGGGCGAAGCGACAAAATGCGACACGGAACGACATCGCGACGGAACGGAACTGAAATTATCTTGTTGATTCATATCTGTAAAGTATTGATACAAAAGGAGAGCCGCTAACACAGCGACTCTCCCTCACGATTCCACTATAAACTATATCTAACTAAACTTAAAACCGCATTCTCACTTTCTCACGAAACCGGAATGCTTCGCCATATTGCTTTTTGTATAAACCAAACACGTTAGTATGCCAAATGGTTGGCTTAACGTTGACTTTTTAACATTAGAGGTATGTTTTTAACGAAACTGTCGTATGTCGGGCATCCAGTCGAAACCGGCTGCTTCCAACCGTGCCTTCAGATCGGCTTCCTTAAGGCCGTAGACGGCGCAGAAGTCTTCAAGTGTGCGGTATTCATCGCGAAGCTTCATGTTGACGAAGCTCATCAGCATTACAGGGTCTTTGGGTAGAATGTCCATATTGGTTTAAGGGGTTTATGTGGTTTAAACTGTTCAACTATTTTGCAGATTGATTTTTTTTTATTATCTTCGCATCAATGAAACAACGCATTTGCATATTGATTTGTTTGATGGCCGGCGTGTTTGCTGAGGCCATCGCCTGCACGAGCGCGATAATAGGGGCAGAACTCAATCCCTACGGTCGCCCGCTGCTGTGGAAACATCGTGATACGTCTGCTATCGACAACAAAGTGGAGCATATCGCCGCCGGCCCGGAAGGCTATGCCTATACCGGACTCTTCAACGCTTCCGACAAGGGGCTGAAGGAGTGCTGGACGGGATTCAACAGCGAGGGATTCGCTATCATGAACACCGCCTCCTACAATCTAAAGGACGATAATGTAGCTGAGAAGGATATGGACAAGGAGGGATACCTCATGACCAAGGCTCTGCGTAGCTGCACTACAGTAGACGATTTCGCCCGTCTGCTCGATACCCTTCCGCGTCCGATGGGTGTGGAGGCCAACTTCGGAGTGATCGACGCTACCGGGGCAGGAGCATATTTCGAGACCAACAACCATTCCTATAAAAGAATCAACCTTGAGGATTCTCCCGAGCATATGCTTGTGCGCACCAACTACAGCCACACGGGACGTCCCGGCGAAGGCTTTGGCTTCGTGCGCGAGGCAAACGCACTCCACCTCCTCGGCCCGGCTGCGGAGAAGAAGGAGATAACTCCCGAATACCTTACGGAGACCCTTTCGAGAACGTTCTATCACGACCTTATGGGGCGCGACATGGCTGAAGGGCTGGAGGAAGGATGGGTGATCGACCAGGATTTCATCCCGCGTTTCAAGTCGTGCGCCACCATAGTCATCGAAGGAATCGCTCCTTCAGACGGCGCTGTGGGTAAGGGAGCCGGCGAAGGGTATGTGATGTGGACTGGTCTCGGGTATCCCCCCTGTGCTGACATCTATCCCGTGACTTTCGGCGCCGACGGTATTCATCCCGACCTAAGGGGGACGGGACCGGATGGACATTCCAAGGCGTCCGACCTATCGAAGAAGCGTCGGGATGAGGTGTTTCCGAAGCATTACGGCAATGGCGATAAGTATATCCGTCTCTCACGCCTCCGCAATCCGGAAGGTACGGGCTATCTGCAGGTGATACCTGCGCAGAACCTGGAGGTATACCGTAAGTTTCGCGATCAGCACCGGAGACGTTGACTGCATCAGCCTTTTATGAGATGGATGAGATCCGCCCTTTCAGCGTAGACCGCGGTGAGGTATTCAAGGCCCTGCTTCTCTCTCCTTCGAGCGGTTGGCCCGTATGGGCTACGCTTGCTGTAGGGCTGATCGTGACCGCTGCGGGTATGGCAGTCGATGCACGCTTTGTAATGCTTGGATTGATGATATGCGTGGCTGTGACTCCCGGGTTGGTGGCTTTCGTGTATTTCAGCCATACGCTTGATCCGGAGATGGTGGCCAACCTTCTTCCGCATACCCTTGAAAGGGTTGAGGGCGGTTTCCGTCTGTGTCTGTGGAGGCGTCGGGACGAAGATGAGCCGACCGGCGACACTCCGGAGGAAGCACCTGGGGGATGGATGCGGACAGGAATGATCTCACTGTCGGATGAAAAAATAACGGGGCGGAAAACCACCTTCGGATATGAGGTGTTGTATTTCAAGGATTCCCCAATGAAAATTCTTTACGTGCCAAGATTTTAAGAAATGAGAATATTAAAGAATACCAACCGCAAATATTGCTTCATCATGGAGATGGAGGTGCGCGACTATGAGCTCGACTGCGAGCAGATCGTCAATAATGCCAACTACCTCCACTATATGGAGCATACGCGCCATAAGTTCTGCCACGATGCCGGACTTTCCTTCGTGGAGATGCACAATCAGGGCATTGACGCCGTGGTGAGGAAAGTGGAGATAGAATATATCTCCTCTCTTCGCGGCGACGAGACCTTCCTGTCGTGTATACGTCTTGAAAGGAAGGGGCCGCGCTTCATCTTCCATCAGGACATCATGCGCCCGGGCGGAGATATGGTCTGCCAGGGACTTGTCAATGTGGTTGTGCTGAAAAACGGCAAGTTATCACGTGGCGACGAACTCGCCAAGATATTCGCAAAATACATCAATTAAGCCCCGCTTCCCACCGATTCCCCTACAATACTCAGTCTATGGATCAGCATCGTCTTTTCGGTATGGCCTTGTCGTTCGTGCCCGGCATGAACGCTTCTTTCGTGCGCCATATGGATGAGGCCGGGGTAGGGGTGGAGGAGTATTTCTCGTCGGGACAGCAGGAGCTTTCGGCGCGTCTCAATGTTCCGGTCGGTCCGTTGCTCGACCGCATGGTGCGTGATGAGGCTCTTTTCAAGGCCAGGAAGGAGTCGGAGTTTATGGAGCGTCACGGTATAGTGTCGCTGTCGCTGACCGATGAGGACTATCCTTCGAGGATGGCGGATATCGACAAGGCGCCTGTCACGCTCTTTAAGCTTGGGGCTGCCGATCTGGAGGCGGATAAGATACTGAGCATTGTAGGTACGCGCCACGCTACGGCCTACGGCACGCGTTATGTGGCGAAACTGGTGGAAGACCTTGCGCCCTATTTCCCGGATATGTTGATAGTAAGCGGCCTTGCGCTTGGGATTGATTCGGCGGCGCATGAGGCGGCACTTAAGGCCGGATTGCCTACCGTGGCTGTGGTGGCGCATGGCCTGAATACGATCTATCCGGCTCAGAACCGCGACCTCGCGAAGCGTATCATCGCGTCAGGGGGTGCGATCGTATCGGAGTATCCGTCGGGTGTGACTCCTTACAGGAGCCGGTTTCTTGAGCGAAACCGTATAGTAGCTACTATGACCGACGCTGTGTTGGTGGCTGAGTCGGCCGATAAGGGAGGAGCTATGTCTACGGCTGCCGTGGCTTCTTCCTATGGCCGCGAACTGCTGGCTCTTCCGGGCAGGATAGGGGATGAGATGAGTGCGGGATGCAACCGCCTTATACGCTCCCAGAAGGCCCTTATGGCGGGGAGTGCGGCCGACATGATGTCGATGCTCGGTTGGCAGCCGAAAGCCGTAGTTGTGGCTCCTAAGCAGCGCGACCTGTTTCCTGAACTTGCCGGACAGCAGAAGCTCATATATGATGCACTGCGTCAGGCGCAGGAGCCTATGCCAGTCGATGCCCTCCGCGACCGCACAGGCATTCCCATCCACGATCTCATGGCAAATCTCGGAGAAATGGAATTCGACGGCATCCTCGAACGCCTCCCCGGCAACCGCTTCTCCCTCATCCCTTACTGATGACGCTGTTGTTTAGCTGAGATATCACTGATCTTTGTCACTATTCTTTTAGCTATATTATAGAGAATGTTAATATTGCGTCGCCTTAGACCATGCATCCATGAATTCTTTTTCGGTGATGAATTCATCTACATTCCAGTTTGTCTCCCAGAATAAAGGCAGAGGAAGCGGATCCCCTTCTTCAACGGTAGAGGCCCCGTCTTTATCTATCTCTATTTTCTGGATTACGTATTCACCTTTAAAGTGCAGGTAGATGGTCTTATCGCTAATCTCCTTCCGTATGTAGCTGTCGGCATAAGGGTAAGGTCGCCTCCGCATGAGATTATACATTTGTGAGTTCCACCTGTAATATCCATACTTGATACGATTGATGATTTCTTCATAGGGATTTACTGAACCTTCCTCAATAATATCACGAAACCTCTCTGGTAGAATACCTACCGGTTTAAAAGGACCATTGATTCGCCAGATATACCAGTTTGAATTAGGATCAACATCAATGATTCCTTCGTTTGTATATATAGTTTCACGACATGTTCCGAATAACGGTAGTTTCATCTCTTCTTCATACTCGCCTTTCACCTTTCCCACTTTATACCAAAAACCGTCTTCTATACCATCTCTAAGTATAGTATGCGCATAGAAATCCACTTCATCCTTGACGATGTCTTCCGGTTTTGGCTTGTAATCCATCGGATATCTCTTCTTGAATACTCGGATAACACTGCTGTTGAGCTGCGTAAGGTCATTGCAGAAGTACTGGAAATACCTCTTGTAGGCATTATCGACCTCCACGCAGAAGACATCACCGATCTTAGTTACTATTCTTTTTGCCATATAATAGAGAATGTCAATGTTGCGTCGCCTTAGACCATGCATCCATGAATTCTTTTTCGGTGATGAATTCATCTACATTCCAGTTTGTCTCCCAGAATAAAGGCAGAGGAAGCGGATCCCCTTCTTCAACGGTAGAGGCCCCGTCTTTATCTATCTCTATTTTCTGGATTACGTATTCACCTTTAAAGTGCAGGTAGATGGTCTTATCGCTAATCTCCTTCCGTATGTAGCTGTCGGCATAAGGGTAAGGTCGCCTCCGTAGGATATTATACCCAGGCGAGTTCCATCTATAATATCCATACTTGATCCGATCGAAAATCTCAACATCAGGTTTTACAGATCCCCAATCTACAACGTCTCGGTACTCTTCAGGTAGAATACCTATTGATTTAAAAGGACAGTTGATTCTCCAGACATACCAGTTCGAATTAGGATCAACATGAATAATTCCTTCGGTTGTATACTCTCTATCATTACATGTTCCGAATAAGGGTATTTTCTTTTCTTCCTCAAACTCACCCTTTGACTTACCCACTTTATACCACAATCCATCTTCAATTCCATTGCGCAGTATGGTATGCGCATAGAAATCTACATCATCTTTAACGATATCTTCCGATTTCGGTTTGTAATCCATCGGATATCTTTTCTTGAATACTCGGATGACGTCGCTGTTTAGCTGTGTCAAGTCATTGCAGAAATACTGGAAATACTTCTTGTAGGCATTGTCGACCTCCACGCAGAAGATATCACCGATCTTTGTCACTATTCTCTTTGCCATAG
>CAMWMK010000112.1 GCA_947175295.1 uncultured Porphyromonadaceae bacterium | reverse complement strand
AGACATCCATCTTGGCAGCCTTGCGGAGCTGCTCTTCGGGGATACCGATAGCGTCGGGGAGCTTGCCGCCGTTCTCGTTGATGATCTTCACGTATTCCTGGGGCACTGAAGAAGAGCCGTGGAGCACGATGGGGAAGTCGGGGAGCTTCTCCTCAACAGCCTCAAGCACGTTGAATGCCAATGGAGGGGGAACGAGAAGGCCTGTCTTCGGGTCGCGTGTGCACTGTTCGGGAGTGAACTTGTATGCACCGTGGGAAGTACCGATGGAGATAGCGAGGCTGTCGCAACCAGTGCGGGTCACGAAGTCGATCACTTCCTCGGGATCGGTATATGTGTGATGGTCGGAGCTAACTTCGTCTTCAACGCCGGCGAGCACGCCGAGCTCACCCTCTACAGTCACGTCGTACTGATGAGCGTAGTCAACGACTTTCTTAGTGAGGGCTACGTTCTCCTCGTAGGGGAGGTGGGAACCGTCGATCATAACGGAAGAGAAGCCGTTGTCGATGCAGTCCTTGCAGAGCTCAAAAGAATCACCGTGGTCGAGGTGGAGCACGATCTCAGGCTTTTCCCAACCGAGGCTCTTAGCGTATTCCACAGCACCCTGTGCCATGTAGCGGAGAAGGATAGGATTGGCATAGTTGCGTGCACCTTTTGAAACCTGAAGGATTACGGGCGACTTAGTGTCGGCAGCAGCCTTGATGATTGCCTGGAGCTGCTCCATGTTGTTGAAGTTGAAGGCCGGGATTGCATAGCCTCCGTGTACGGCCTTGGCAAACATCTCGCGAGTGTTGACAAGACCAAGTTTCTTATAATCTACCATTTTACCTAAAACATTTAATAGCGTCAGCCGGGGTTGCAGGCCCGTCTGAAGCAAGGTTATCTAATAAGAGTATGCAAATTTAATTAAAATTTTTGTATCTTGCACTATCCTTTTTGGAAAAATCGGCTTTTTTGGTTAAATTTGTAGTCGGAAAAGCCAATGAAGCATTTTCGACCCAGTGATATAACGCGTCGGGAGGGCTTCAGTTTATCATTATGGAAATTTAATGGCCTGAAGAATAGTTATGAAGATTTTCAGTTCCAAAGACATAAAAGACCTTGACGCAGCCACTTGTGAAGCTCAAGGCATCGACGCCCTCACGCTGATGGAGAGGGCGGCAAACGCTGTGGCGAAGGAGGTGAGCGCCCGTTTCCTTCCGAGCCGACGTATCGTGGTGGTGGCCGGTCCGGGCAATAACGGCGGCGACGCCTTAGCCGTAGCCAGAATCCTCGCAGAGATAGGCTACAGCAATGTGGAGGTGTATCTCTTCAATGTCCGTGGCCAGCTTTCGGACGACTGTGAGGCGCAGAAAGCCAAGCTCTTCGAAGCGGTGGAGAAGGTGAAGTTTACGGAAGTGACCACCACGTTCATCCCCCCTGTGCTCTCGCAAGACGACGTCATCATCGACGGCCTCTTCGGAGTAGGCCTCCGCGATCCCCTCTCGGGAGGCTTCGCAGCCGTAGCGCGCCTGATCAACGACTCGGGCGCTTACATCATAAGCATCGACATACCATCGGGCCTGGCCGGAGAGTGGAATGCGAATTCGCGTTTCCACGATATGGTGCACGCCAACCTTACGCTGACCTTCCAGTTTCCCAAACTGTCGTTCTTCTTCCCGGAGCACGCCCACATCCTGGGGGAGAGGAAGGTGCTCGACATCGGAATAGACCGCGCGGCGATGAAGAAGCTTCCTACGGGATGGCTCCTGATCGAAAGCCGGACCATCAGGTCGCTGCTGCGTCCGCGCAACCCCTTCACCGGTAAACGCGATTATGGCTCCGTGATGCTCTTCGCCGGCAGCCTCGGGATGATGGGGGCGGCGGTGCTCTGCGCTAAGTCGTCGCTTAAGTGCGGCGCCGGACTCGCTACCGTGCATGCACCGCGCACCGGACTGACGATACTCCAGACGGCCGTGCCGGAAGCCATGTTCGAGCCCGACCGCAACGAGAGGGTGATCAGCGACATGAGCCTCCACCATACCCACCAGGCCGTAGCGATAGGGCCCGGCATAGGCACCAACGACCTTACAGTCAACGCCCTCGAGCAGCTGCTCAAGGTGTGCCAGTCGCCCCTCGTGCTCGACGCCGACGCGCTCAACTGCATAGTGAAGCGTCCGGCACTGCTGAGCATGCTGCCTCCGCTCACCGTGATCACCCCGCATATCGGAGAATTCGACCGCCTCTTCGGCGAGCACACCTCATCGGAACAGCGGTTGAAGAAGGCGATCGAAGTGGCCCAGCACTACAACATAGTCATAGTGCTGAAGAGCCACTACACCATGATAGTGCGTCCCACCGGAAAGGTATATTTCAACTCCTCCGGCAATCCGGGTATGGCGACGGCCGGCGCCGGCGACGTGCTGACGGGAGTGATAGCCGGCTTCCTCGCGCAGGGGCTTCAGCCGGAAAACGCCGCCACCCTCGCCGTCTTCATCCATGGCCTGGCCGGCGACATCGCCTCGCAGGAGATAGGGGAATACGGCGTAGTGGCCTCCGACATAGCCGACAGGCTCGGACGCGCCATCAAGGCAGTGATCGACCGCACGGTATAAAAACATAGAAACAAGACGATATGAAAAAGACCATAACCGCCCTGGCCTTCCTGATGGCAGTATCTGCCGGATGGGGGCAGGCCACGAAGGTGCTTACCGCTGAAAAGAGCAACGAGTACGGACTCCTCTACTCCCTGCCCACGACAGCGCTTGAGGTGGAGGTGACCGCTTACCATGAGGTAGGGAAAAAAGGCCCATACTATCTGTATGCCAAGAAATCCATAGCTGCCGAAAAAGGGGTAAGCGAAGACTATGAGAAGTGGCGGATCACAGACGTGAAGGTGCGCCCCTACGGCGTGGCTGACTCCGGCACGCAGTATCTGATGCAGCTTAAGCCGGGCGCGTTGACCTCAATAACGGTAGATGCCGATGGAATGCTGCTCGCCATCAACAAGGAGGTGGCGGCTCCCGTGCGGGCTGCCTCCGATGCTCCTGCCCAGGCCGTGAAGTGGCCTACCGGCCAGGAATACCTTGAGTTTGTCGATGAAGACTTCGTAGCATCGAAGAGCTCCGCCAAGCAGGCGCAGCTCCTCGCCGAGTCGCTGATGGAGGTCAGGGAGTCGAAGCTCGCGCTGACACGCGGAACGGCCGACGCCATGCCCGCTGACGGCAAACAGATGGAGCTCATGCTCGCATCGCTTGGGCAGCAGGAAGCCGCCCTTACCGCCGCCTTCACCGGCACCGTGACCTCGGAATACGTAACACGCAGATATACCGTAGTCCCTGACGGGGATGGACGCCAGGTGCTTTTCCGCATGTCGGAATTCGCCGGTTTCGTAGACTCCGACGACCTCTCGGGCGACCCCGTCTACTTCCAGACAGAGACCATCAATCAGGCCTCCATGCCTCTCGACGCGAAGGGAGAACCCAAGAAACTGCCGAAAAACGCGGTGATCTACAATATCCCCGGCAGCGCGCAGGTGAGCATCTCCACGCTTGGCAAGACACTCTTCGAGAAGGAGATACAGATGGCGCAGCTCGGCATGACGTTCGGACTCGATCCGGCGCTCTTCACCGACAAGAAGGAGCCATCGTTTGCCATCTTCGATCCGGTGACCGGCGCGCTTAAGGAAGTAGGATCCATAGGCTCAAAATGACGAAAGACCCTCACGGAAACATCAAACACTGAAATCACTCAAACAAATCCCAAAATAAAATGGCAACAAAACCCTTCCATTATCAAAAGCCTTTCGAGCTCGGCCCCGACACAACGGAATACAAGCTCATCACCAAAGACTACGTAAAGACAGAAGACTGGAACGGCCACGAGATGCTCGTAGTCGATCCGGAGGCTCTGACAATCATCGCCAACGTGGCTTCGCACGACTGCTCCTTCATGCTGCGCAGGGAGCACAACGAGATGGTGGCGAAGATACTCCACGATCCCGAGGCATCGGAAAACGACAAGTTCGTAGCGCTCACGATGCTCCGCAACGCGGAGATCGCCGCAAAGGGAGTGCTTCCCTTCTGCCAGGATACCGGCACTTCCATCTGCGCCGCCTACAAGGGCCAGCAGGTATGGACCGGATGCGATGACGAAGAGAAGATCTCGCTCGGCGTCTACAAGACATATACCGAAAATAACCTCCGCTACTCGCAGAACGCACCCCTCACAATGTATGACGAGGTGAACACCGGCTGCAACCTTCCCGCGCAGATCGACATCCACGCCACAGAAGGCGCGGAATACAAGTTCCTCTTCGTAGCGAAGGGTGGCGGCTCCGCCAACAAGACCTATCTCTATCAGGAGACCAAGGCGATCCTCAACAAGAAGACCCTCGTGCCTTTCCTCATTGAGAAGATGAAGACCCTCGGCACGGCAGCGTGTCCGCCCTATCACATCGCATTCGTAATCGGCGGCACAAGCGCCGAGAAGAACCTCGAGGTAGTGAAGAAGGCTTCCGTGAAATATTTCGACAACCTTCCGACCACAGGCAATGAATACGGCCGCGCCTTCCGCGACGTGGAGCTTGAGAAGGAACTTCTCGAAGCCGCCCACAACATCGGCCTCGGCGCACAGTTCGGCGGCAAGTATTTCGCCCACGACATCCGAGTGATCCGTCTGCCCCGCCACGGTGCATCCTGCCCCGTAGGCATGGGCGTTAGCTGCTCTGCCGACCGCAACGTGAAGGCCAAGATCAACAAGGACGGCCTCTGGATCGAGAAACTCGACGAGAACCCCGGCGAACTCATCCCGGTAGAACTTCGCCAGGCAGGCGAAGGCGAAGTGATCGAAATCGATCTCAACCGCCCGATGGAGGAGGTGCTCGCCGACCTCGACAAGTATCCGGTGTCTACACGCCTCTCGCTGAAGGGCACCATAATCGTGGGCCGCGACATCGCACACGCCCAGATCAAGGAACGCCTTGACGCAGGCGAGCCCATGCCCGACTACCTGAAGGAACATCCGATTTACTACGCAGGACCCGCCAAGAAGCCCGAAGGCCTTCCCTCAGGCTCGTTCGGCCCGACAACAGCCGGACGTATGGACTCTTACGTAGACCAGTTTCAGGCTGCCGGAGGCTCGATGATCATGATCGCCAAGGGCAACCGCTCGCAGCAGGTGACCGACGCATGCAAGAAGCACGGCGGTTTCTATCTCGGCTCCATCGGTGGCCCGGCCGCTATCCTGGCCAAGAACTCCATCAAGAACGTAGAGCTCCTCGAATATCCCGAGCTCGGCATGGAGGCCATCTGGAAGATCGAGGTGGAGAACTTCCCCGCGTTCATCCTCGTAGACAACAAGGGCAACGACTTCTTCAAACAGATCAAGCCCCGCTGCCCGATGGGTTGCTGAGTCCTGAGCCTTAAGTCTTGAGTCTCAGGTCTTGAGGCTTGAGATGATGATATAAGAAAATGAATAAGACCATACGCTTATCACCATGGAAGTGGATTCCCTCGCTCTATATAGCCGAGGGAATCCCTTATTGTGCTGTCAATACCCTTCCTGTGCTCTTCTACTGCGAGATGGGCATCTCCATAGCGGAGATCACCGCATGGACCGGCCTTCTGTCGCTGCCATGGATGATCAGACCCTTCTGGAGCCCTTTCGTAGACATCTTCTCTACGAAGCGGCGCTGGACGCTGACGATGCAGATGCTCATGACCCTCTGCATGCTTGCAGTGGCGGTGTGCCTGCCCGCATCGTTTTTCTTCGCATCCACCCTTAGCGTCTTCGCCTGCATGGCGTTCTTCTCGGCTACCCACGATATAGCCGCCGATGGCTTTTACATGCTTGCCCTTTCAGAAAAGCAGCAGGCAGATTTCGTCGGCATACGGTCTACCTTCTACAAGGTGGCCACCGTGGTGGGGCAGGGAGGCCTGACGCTGCTGGCAGGATGGCTCGAGATGAGGGGCATGCAGCCGGCAGGAGCCTGGGCCGTAGTCTTCTACTGCCTTACGGCCATCTTCTTCGCGATATGGCTCTGGCATACGCAGACGCTTCCGAAGCTTGCCGACGACCATCCGGTAGGAGGCACTTCGGCATCAGACATCGTGAGGAATTTCGGCATGACGTTTGTCACTTTCTTCAGAAAGCCCCATATCGCAGCGGCCATAGCCTTCCTGCTGCTCTACAGGCTTCCCGAAGCCATGTGCGGCAAGATGGTGGCCATCTTCATGAAGACTTCCCTCGACGAAGGAGGGCTTGGGCTGTCGCTAACGGAAATCGGATTCGCCAACGGCACCGTGGGCGTCATAGCGCTGCTTGCAGGAGGCGTGCTGGGCGGTGTGGCGATCGGGCGCGGCGGACTCCGGAGATGGCTCTGGCCAATGGCTATGTCGCTGGCGCTGCCGTGTGTGGTCTACTGCCTGCTCGCCATCCGGCCTGCGACCGACTTCTCCCTGATATGCGTAGCCGTCGGATTCGAGCAGTTCGGCTATGGATTCGGACTTACGGCGCTTATGATGTATATGATCTATTTTGCGCGCGGCGAGGCTGAGACATCACACTATGCCTTCTGCATCGCATTTTCGATGGCCGGCATCATGCTTCCCGGTATGGCGGCGGGCTGGATATTCGAGCGAATAGCGGACTACGGCATTTCCGGCTTCAGCGGGGGCAATCCGTTTGAGGCGTACTTCTGGTTTGTGATGGCGTGCTGCCTCACTACTTTTGCCGCGTGCGCCATAGCGGGCCCGTCGGTCAGGAGAATGGCCTCCGACCCCTCAAGGGAAGATTAAACTTAAACCCAACAATTAAGCAGACCATTAAAACTAAAAGAATATGAAAATTTTTCTTACAGCAGCGGCTCTTGCAGCATTCGCCCTGAACTGCAATGCATCGTATATGGACAAGTATCAGGCCAACCAGGCTGATCCCAAGATAGAGGTGCCTGACTCGACAGGCTTTAAGTTTACCGACGTGAAAGTCAACAAGACAGGTTCGGTAAAGGACCAGAACAAGTCGGGTACGTGCTGGGCCTTCTCCGGTACCTCCATGGTGGAGGACGACCTCATGCGCAAGGGAATGCCGGAACTCGACCTCTCGGAGATGTGGACCGTGCGCAACTGCTATATCGACAAGGCGAAGAAATACATCAGCACAGGAGGAAAGATCAATTTCGCCCAGGGCGGTTCGTTTGCCGACGTAGTCTACGCTATGGACAACTACGGCGCTGTCCCTGAGGAGGTGTATGCCGGCCTCAACTACGGAGAGGACAAACACTCCCACTATGAGATGGCTGAGGCCCTGGAGGCATATCTGAACGCCATCAACAAGAATCCGAACAAGAAGCTTTCCACTGCGTGGCTGCCGGGCTTCGTGGCCATCCTTGACGCCTACCTGGGCCCGGCGGTGGAGACTTTCACCTACAATGGAAAGACCTATACTCCGCAGTCGTTTGCCAAGGAGATGAAGATAGTCCCGGAGGAATACATCTCCTTCACGAGCTATACCCATCATCCCTTCTACAAGCCTTTCGCCCTTGAGATCGCCGACAACTGGCTATGGTCGGAAAGCATGAACATTCCGATGGAAGAGATGAAGCGTATCGTAGACGAAGCCCTTGATGCCGGATTCACCGTAGGCTGGGCCGCCGACGTAAGCGAGAAGGGTTTCAAATGGCGCAAAGGCTACGCGGTGCTTCCGGAGAAAAAGGCGAAGGAGGATATGGACAATGCCGAAGTGGCACGTTGGACGCAGCTCAGTGATTCCGACCGCGACGCCATGCAGTATGACATCAAGGGTCCGGTAAAGGAACGCACCATCAGCCAGGAAGACCGTCAGCGCACATTCGAAAACCGCGAAACGACTGACGACCACGGTATGGTGATCGTAGGCTACGCTACCGACCAGGAAGGCAACCGCTACTATAAGGTGAAGAATTCCTGGGATACCAACCAGCTCTACGACGGCTATCTATATGTGTCAGAGCCTTACTTCCTTGAGAAGACACTCAACATCATGGTCAACAAGAACGGAGTTCCTAAGGACATCGCTAAGAAGGTAGGTATTTGATAGGCGTTGTACGTTGTACGTTTTACGTTGTACGATGTAGGGCGAACGGCAATGCGTCTACGCGTAAAACGTAAAACGTACAACGCAAAACAAAAAACGACATGGAAGTAAAAGCTAAGAAAGCGCTGGGACAGCATTTCCTGACGGACCTGCCTACGGCTGAGAGGATAGCTGATACGATATCCTCCCGTGAGCTTACGCTGGCCTGCGGGCAGGAGAAAGGCTCGGAATGGGGCGCACTCCAGGTAGTGGAGATCGGTCCGGGTATGGGCGTTCTGACCGATTTCCTCGTGGCGCAGGGGCGTGATGTGACGGCCATCGAGATTGACCATGAGAGCGTGGAGTATCTGGGAAAGTATAAGAAAGACATCAAGGTGGTGGAGGGTGATTTCCTCCGCCTTGACCTCAATGACATAGCAGCCGGAGAGATAGCCCTTATAGGAAATTATCCCTATAATATCTCCTCGCAGATATTTTTCCGCGCGCTTGAATATAGGGAGAAGATACCCGTAATAGCCGGAATGCTTCAGAAGGAAGTGGCCGAGCGTATCTGTTCAGGACCGGGGTCGAAGGTCTACGGCATACTTTCTGTCTTGCTTCAGGCGTGGTATGACTGCGAATATCTCTTTACCGTAGAGCCGGGAGTGTTCTCTCCGCCACCTAAGGTGAAGAGCGGAGTCTTGCGCCTGACGCGCAATTCGCGCACCGACCTTGGTGTGGACGAGAAGAAGTTCAAGACAGTGGTGAAGACAGCCTTCGGACAGCGCCGTAAGACGCTGCGCAATTCCCTCGGAGGAATGATACCGGCCGGGAGTCCTCTGCTGGATGACCCGATACTGAAGGAGCGTCCGGAGCGTCTCTCGGTAGAGCAGTTCATCTATATTACAAAAGCGCTGTAAAAAAACAATGCCGGAGCGATACATTATCGCTCCGGCATTGTTTTTTTACGTGCTTAAGCTCTGTCCGTCATCGGTCTTTATACATCTCGTCATAGTATTTTTCATACTCTCCGG
>CAMWMK010000111.1 GCA_947175295.1 uncultured Porphyromonadaceae bacterium | reverse complement strand
GCTCCTTTCTCATAGCCGAAGAGCTCGCTTTCAAACAGATGTTCCGGAATCGTGCCGAGGTCGATGGAGACAAACGGCTTGTCTTTACGGAGGGAATGAAAGTGGAGTAGACGGGCTGCTACGTCTTTGCCCGAACCGTTTTCGCCCGTGATGAGTACGTTGGCGTCTGTAGCCGCGATTTTCGCTATCTGTCTGTTGAGAAGTTGCATCCGTGGAGATTCCCCGATAAGCACCGGAGCATCTTCTGCATCTGCATGGGCATGACCAATCCTTTCTTTCCCGAAGGAAGCGTTTCTGCGTGTCAGGCTGAGGTCAATCGCACTCTCCACTATCCCGAGTAGCTTGGCGTTGTCCCATGGTTTAGGAATGAAGTCTATGGCGCCGGCCTTGATGGCCCGGACGGCCTTCTCTGTGTCGACATAAGCCGTGATGAGGAGCACCACGGCTTTAGGGTTCTTCTTAAGGATGAAATCGAGCCAACGGTAGCCTTCCTCGCCGCTGCTGGCGTTGCGGCGGAAATTCATGTCGAGGAGAATGACATCGGGGTCGAATGATTCCATAAGTCTTCCGATGTCTTCCGGATCGGTAATGACACGTACAGCCTCAACATGCCGGCGGAGCAGCATGTTGAGCGACAACAATACGTCTTCATTGTCGTCTACTACCAGAACCTTACCTTTTTTCTCACCCATATGATATCCTTTGCTTTTACGCTTCCTAAAAAAGATCTGAATGAGACCCGGTACGAAGCATGAGAAGTGTTAAGGTAGTGTCATTCTGCTCCCAAACTAACAGCCAGTCACTATTGCGGCCGTTGATATGACATTCCCATTTGCCTGAATAATTACCGGTCAGTTTATGCGGTCGATATTCTTCCGGTAATTCACCAGTCTCCTGAAGAAGACGCATAGCTTCTTGAATCTTAATTATTGGCAGACCACGTTTAATACAAAGTTTGAAGTCTTTTTTAAATTTATTGGTTACTTCAAGTGAGTACTTGTTCATACTCCCATTTCCTTAAAAAAGTCTTCAACTGAATCATAATGCGATACTCGTCCGGCTTTGACATCTTCAAGAGCCTCGTCGAGGCCGGTCTTGCGTTTACGGGTAGGTTTCGAAACAGTTACACTGTCGAACTTCGCCAAGAGCTTCTTTAAGAGCGATGCCTCGGCGGGGTCGTTTATAGTCAATAAAAGTTGAGTCATAGATAATATTGAAATTACTTGATATAATAAAAACAAAGAATTCACTGAATATGTTCCATTCAATTAGTAAGTAGCTGACAAATCATTCCTTGAGGTATTCGATGGGGTCGGCACGCATTATGTCGCGGATCTTCCAGGCTATCGTAAGTGCGGTGACGCTAATGATGAATAGCAGTCCCAGAACATAGGCCTGTAAAGGATATCCCCCGATGATACCGCCGGAAACCCTCATGAAAACCGATTCAGACAGGATATAATAAAGAGGGAGTGCTATAAGGGCGGCGACTGCCACTATTACGATATATGTGCGCAGGAAGATTATGGCGATCACTTTGGGCCCCGCTCCGCTGAGCTTCCTCAGCGCCATCTCCTTTCTTCGGCGACGCGTGTCGAGCGACACTCCTGCATATACGGCTGCCATAGTGGTCACTACGCTGACGGCCGACAGGATGTAGATCACCGTCATCATCGCGATTATGATGTCATATTGAGCTGCCATGGAGGCGTAGAACCGTTGCGGCTTTATGTCGATGCGGCTTGGAATTGCTTTCCTGATTGCATCTTCGATTTCCCGGAAAGCCTTTTTTTCCATTCCGGGTTTAGGCATGATGACCCGGTCGTAATATGTAGCCATGGGTTGGGATGGGTCGTGGACCACCACGGCATATTCCTTGTCAGCCTCTTCAAAAGGCACCTTGTCTATCGTCCCCTTGATGTCATATTCTCCGAATTGAGGAAGTTCCAGGGTCTTGCCGTTCCAGCGTTTCTTCTCGATTAGTATTTTCCGGAATGCCTCGCTTACATATACAAACCGTTCGGGATTCACATCGGCTTTCATATCGCCGACGTTCAATCCATAGAAATCCTCGGCATCCGTTTCATTCTGAAAAATCATGTCGATTCCGATCCAATCCTTCTGCTCCTCATCAAAGTAGAACATCCTTCTGGCATCAATGAACCTATAGACCCTTTCCGCGGATGGCAGTGATTCCACTTTTCGGTAGAGCTCTTCGGCATCTTCCTGATCCACGCCGTTGGGACGGACACATATATATTTCTTATATCTGTCCAGATCCTCAGGAATGCCGTAGCTCTCCTTTATGTTTTTGCCCGACATTGACAGCATGACGGCAATGCTGGCGAAAAGAATTGAAACCGTCATCTGCAGCGTAAGCCCGATGTTGCGCAGGCGGTGCCTGGGTAGAGGCTTCATTCTTAGGGCAAGTCCCGTCTGGTCGCGACGTATGCTCCTTACGGTAAAGGCCACGGCGATAAGGCTTGCCGCAGTCAGCACCGCAAATGCCGCCAAGGCTACCGGAGTGGAATCAGCAAGACTATAGTTGTAATTTTCAAAAAATCTGGCATACCGGTACGATAGAAAGTCGGAAGCCACGATAATGAGGGAAAGAGTCAAGGCAAAAGTAGCAGCGAGGACAATCAGCACTTCGGTAGAGAATAGCGCTGCTATAGAGTAGGGTGGGCACCCTACGCATGTGCGTAGGGCCACCTCACGCTCCCTGAGCCGGAACAATTGGATCTGCTGCCTGAGATAGTTGGAAAACGCCACCAAGACAAAAAGGAAAAGAAACACTATTACGGCATCGCGTAGCCGAAAGGCGAAATCCATGGAATAGAGTCGCGTTACTTTTTGAGGCATGACGGTGGGATCGCCTAAGAGTTCGTTAAGCTCATCAGTCATGGATTCATAGGAAGCCCCTTCCCTCATGACGAGGAAGCACTCCACATCCCTCCCGTCGGCGACATGGTCTTCCGAGACAAACAGGCTTTCCGGCATCCTTAATATGTCTTGGGCAGGTGAGGGGTTTTCAATCACATCCCTTACGGTATAGGTCTTATCGGTCTGATTGCCGTCAAGGTTGAAGAAATGTACGGAAATTCTTTTCCCGACAGGGTTTTCCTTACCGTAAAGTTTTTTTGCCAGACGTTCCGTGATTATGGTTTCGCCTTCTTTTAAAATTCCTGCCTCATCTCCGGAAACAACGGATCTGATGCCGTGAAAATTCAGGAAACCATTGTCGCCTATATAGATAGTATTGAGAAGTGAGATCTCGTCGTTATGGTCCGATTCGGCTGTGATCCTTACCGGATATCCATATCCCGTTTCGATATAGTGGATCTGGTCAATGGTTTTCAGGGGATGTCCCTGTATCAAAGACATATCCTCCGAACTTGCTACATAGGCCCGTATGCCGTGCCCTTTCCGTTGGAACTTTACGGTCCTTTCCGCATAAGGGCGATCCAATAGGGGCATAGGCTTCAGCGAGAGCAGGATTGAGGCTACTATGGCCAGCAATGTCAGGCTGACCGCCATAGCGCATATGCTGACGGCTGTCTGTGTCTTGTATTTCCGAAGGTTGCGTAGGGAAATCCTTATGTAGTGGGATATCATGCTCTTTAGTGTTTCTTGGGTTGGATGTTGAGTCTGTACTGCACCGAGAGAAGCATGTAGCGCGGCAGTGCGTTGCTGTAGCTGACGGTCCTTCCCGTAGCGGATACCGCATAGCTTACGTTGGAGAGCTGATGTAGCATGTCGAATCCGTCGAGCATGAACACCCAGCGCTTGTTTCCGGTAGGGCTCCAGGTGAGGCGCATGTTCCAGATGGCGTCGCTCGTGTCCAGCTCTTTGACTCCGTATCCCCTGCGGGTATAGAGGGTGAAGTCGGTGCTGATGCCGAACCCTGCGGGCAGCCTGAACTGTCCGGTCACACCCGCTGTGAAGTGGTCGGCGTCAATCGCTGTGAAGTCCGCGCGGTCGGATGTGGTGTGGCGGTTGATGTAGCCTCCCCTGAGCTGGAGCTGCTGCCTGCCGATCTGCCAGGAGAGGGTAAGCTTCTCGTTGAAGTTGGTGCTCCCTACTTTGGATAGCGTAGGCTCGGAGAGGTTGACTCCTATCATGTCGCCGTATGAGTAATGGTCAAGGGCTGTTTCGGAGGAAAGCGTGAACTGACCGATGGAGCCGAATTGGTATCTCAGTGAGTTTGAAATGCCGCATTGTGAGTTTCCGTCGGTGTTGTAGGTCCTTGTCCGTCTTACTCCGGTCTCGGTGTCGTATACGTAGCCGTTGGTCAGAGCGTTTCTGGTCGTGGAGTAGTTGAAGGTCACGCTGTTTTCCAGTTTAGGCGACGATGGCTTGAATTCATAGGTCAGGATATTGCTGATCCTGTGTTCCGGCTTGAGGTCGGGATTACCCGTATGGATGTTGAGGGGATCGGAATCGTTGACTGCGTCCACCATGTCCATCGGGTCGGGTGCGGAGGGCGTCACTTCCAGCCGATAGGTGAAGTTGTGCCGGTATCTCATGTTCCGTCCTTCCCCTATCTTGCCGAAATTCAGCATCCAGCGGCAGGCCCAGCTGTTGAGGGTAAAGAGGAGGTCGGTCCGCTTCACTGTCTGGCTGCGCCCGGCGCGCATGTAGTCGAAATGTGAATGCCTGATGGCAAGCGACGGCAAAAGGAAAAAGCCGTAGCGGAGGTTGAGGTCTTTTGTCACTCCGTCGTAGGCGATCTGTGCCGATATGTTGTGTGTGTTCTCAATATGCCTTGAAGTGTAGCTGTTCTGCGGATCGAATGTGTCGATGTAGCCGGCGGGAAGCGTACCGAAGATCCCCATGTCTTCAAGTCTGTCGAGGGCATACATGTATGAGTCTTTCACCTGGTCTTTGAACTGATACAGATACCTGACCATAAGGTAGACCTCCCTTATACTGGTGCGGTAATATATATCGTCCTCATGGGTCAGTGTATGGTTGGGGGTGTTGTCGAAATACTGTCTTCTCCGGTCGGCTGGATTGGGATCGGCGCCGTAGTTCACCGTATAGTCGTTCCATCTCTCCTCCTTCTCGCTTTTGTATGCTATGCTTGGCCGGAAGGTTATCACGTCGGAGGTGTTCGGTATCTTCCAGCCTACCATAGGCTCGAAGTGTCCTGAAAGCTCTTTATGAGATCCGTCTGTCTTTGTGATCGACCTGTTGACCACGGAATTCAGGTTGATGGGACTTCCGTCCGAATACATCGCCTCGATCGCCTTCATCGTCATCTCCTGCTGCTCGGTGTCGAAGGTAGCGGCTGCTGTCGACGCGTTGGTTTTCCGGTCGCGGTATCTTCCCGTCATGAAGAGTCCCATCCTGTATTTCTCCTTGTAGATGGATAGGTCGTGGCGTGTGTCGTAACGTGTATCGCGAAGGAACTCCTGCTGGAAGGAGTTGTCGTAGGTGTTTCCTCCGCTGAGGAAGTTTGTACGGGCTGTCGCGGTGTTGTTTCGGTTTACGGTCTGCTTGAAGGCGAAGCTTCCATATGCCGCACGGTCGCTCTCCGGGCTTTCGTAGTCGTAGTTGAGGCTCCCCATCCGGTACTCCTTGGTTCCGGAGGGCATCATGTCGGGGGTCCATGTGTCGTTCTTTCCAGGCTCGCGGTTGTCGTTGAGGTTGTTGACGTTTCCGATCAGCGAGATGTTGGTTGTCGGGCTGAACCATGAGGCGAACAGCCGTCCGGTGTATCGGTCTTTGGTGCCGTATCCACCCTGGGCGTTGATCAGCCATCCATGATTGTATTCCCTTTTCAGCTTCACGTCCATAGTGAGCTGTTTCTTCTGGTCATTGTCCCATTTCTGGCCTTTTGTCTGCCCTTGGTATACCTCCACGTTCTTCACCGTGTAGGCCGCGATGTTCTCGAGCATGAGCTGGTTGTCTCCGTCGAGAAACTGCTTCCCGTTCAGTAGGAGCGACTCCACGAATTCCCCGTTCACCTTGATCTGTCCGTTTTCGTTCAGCTCCACTCCGGGTAGCTGGCCGATGAGGGCGTCGAGCATCGACCCCTCGGCAAGCTGGAATGCATCTGCGTTGAAGACCACTGTATCGCCCTTGTTGTAGAACTTGATCTTCGAGGCGGTGACCGTAACTTCGTCCAGACGCCTGGGAGCTCTTGTCATGTAGACTACGGGAATCTGACGGTATCTTTCCCGTTTGCCTACCTTGCTGACATCGTACACTACAGTGTATGGCTGGTAACCTTCACAGATCACGTCGAAGACGTAGGTCGAATCCTTACGAAAGACAGGGAATCCGAAATCGGAGGTGTCTTCCATCTCGCCGTTGCGATATACCTTTCCTGAAACACGTATGGTATCAAACTTTTCGCCCGTAGAGTCGGGTAGAAGCACCATGGCCTTGAGGAGGTCGGTCTTTCCTACCGACTCCTTGATACGTCCATATAGATATAAGTCTTTTTTTTCTTCAGCGCCAGCCGAAGAGGCGAGTAATATAGTGGAAAACAACACTAAGGAGATCAGTCTGCGGATAAACATAAAATATGGTTGATTTAAGTTTGAGTTTATGTTTTTGAGGGCAATGCCGACAATTACATTCTTACTTGATAGACGATATGACCGTCAAAAAGATTTACGGTGCGGTTTGCATATGCTGCGTCATGCTGCGAATGGGTCACCATCACTATTGTAGTGCCTTCCTTATGAAACTCCGATAGGAGCTGCATCACTTCCTCGCCGTTTTTGGAGTCGAGGTTGCCGGTAGGTTCGTCCGCCAGAATTATCTTGGGATTGGCGATCACGGCCCTTGCGATAGCCACACGTTGCTGTTGTCCGCCGGAAAGCTGTGCCGGGAAATGCTTGTTGCGATGGGAGATATTCATTCTGTCCATTACCTCACGCACACGCTTTTTCCGTTCCTTTTTGGGTATACCCATATAAAGGAGAGGGAGCTCGATGTTTTCCTCAACTGTAAGTTCATCTATGAGGTTGAAGCTTTGGAAGACAAAGCCGATTATTCCTTTGCGGATATTGATACGCTCAGGCTCCTTCATCCTGCTGACGTCCCTGCCGTCAAGGATGTAAGTGCCGTCGGTCGGAGTATCAAGAAGTCCGAGGATATTCAGTAGTGTGGATTTTCCACATCCGGAAGGACCCATGATAGCCACGAATTCCCCCTTGTTTACCTTCAGGGACACATTGTTGATAGCCCATGTCTCGACTTCATCCGTACGGAATACTTTTTTGATGTCGGTTAACTGTATCATGAAAATATAGATCTCTTATAGATATTGTGGTTTTCTTCCCTATAATAATCAAACGTCGTGCCAATAAATTATTTTATTTAAAACCAATAATTTGTGTAATAAGTATAAGAACTGTTATGTGCGTTCCCGCACATATTCGGTGTGGAATCGCACATTTTCAGAATCTAATTTCGTAACAGAGCGTGGCTCCCACGCCCCATCAGTATCCTTCTAAAAATATAATCAGGAATTTGTCGCGCGTAGCCCATGGAAAGGAGGCTTCCAGCCTCCCCCGCGCGTGAGAGTTTACCCTCCCACCCCGGCTGCGCCCTGTATCCGCAAGGAGGTTTGTCTACGGGTGAAGAGGGTTTCAATTCATGCACCCACGAGGGGTGCGACAGCAGGTCTGTCTTCGGGTGAAGTCGTCGCGTCAGTTTCAATTCACGCACCCACGTGGGGTGCGACGCGGCAACCGAGGCAAACACCGCCGCAATCACACAGTTTCAATTCACGCACCCACGTGGGGTGCGACATCCGGCTACGCTGACTATCGGTCAGCTCACAGCCAGTTTCAATTCACGCACCCACGTGGGGTGCGACTGAGCGGATCGTAGAGCGCAGTGGCGTTATTATCGTTTCAATTCACGCACCCACGTAGGGTGCGACAAACTTGTTTTCGATGCGCTTACCAGCATTAGAAAGTTTCAATTCACGCGCCCACGAGGGGTGCGACAGCGGTTTTGCAGTGTAAAAGGTCGTTTTCAGGCAGTTTCAATTCACGCACCCACGTAGGGTGCGACTCGGATCGGCGGCCGGTAGTCCCGGGAATAATCCGTTTCAATTCACGCACCCACATGGATTGCTCCCTGTATCCGCAAGGAGTTTTGTCTACGGGTTAAGAGCATTTCATTCACCCTCCCACACCGGCTTCGCCCTGTATCCGCAAGTATGTTTGTCTACGGGTGAAGAGTATTTCAATTTACCCTCCCACGAGGGGTGCGACAGCAGGTCTGTCTTCGGGTGAAGTCGTCGCGTCAGTTTCAATTCACGCACCCACGTGGGGTGCGACGTAAAACAGGCGTGGCAGTTGGTAGGTGGTATGGTCGTTTCAATTCACGCACACTCGTGGGGTGCGACATCCCGCAGGTGCCTATTGCCGGCTCGATGTTCAAGTTTCAATTCACGCACCCTCATGGGGTGCTACGGAGCGGCCTCCGTAGCCAAGTGGGTGTATGCCGGTTTCAATTCACGCACCCTCGTGGGGTGCGACGAGGGGCAAGCCTTATAAGATCGTTGACGCCAACAGTTTCAATTCACGCACCCTCGTGGGGTGCGACGCGGCCACACGGCACGCAAATAGTCTCGCGTTCGTTTCAATTCACGCACCCTCGTGGGGTGCGACTTGTCCGGTCGGCAGGCTCGGAGGAGAGGATCTGTTTCAATTCACGCACCCACGTAGGGTGCGACCGGAGGCTCCGTGCCTCAGCGGGTCCTGAGGGTCGTTTCAATTCACGCACCCACGTAGGGTGCGACTAATCCTTAACCATCGGCTGGAGCCATGATACTTGTTTCAATTCACGCACCCACGTAGGGTGCGACTCTCTCTCGCCCTTTGCAAAATCCGCGAACGCCGCGTTTCAATTCACGCACCCACGTAGGGTGCGACGAAGTAGGGCCATAGCTTATCGCCCAGGGCCGGAGTTTCAATTCACGCACCCACGTAGGGTGCGACTGGGCACAGCTCTGATGTCGTTCTTTATTCGACAGTTTCAATTCACGCACCCACGTAGGGTGCGACTTAAAGGTATTTGGGGAGGATCCGGCCAGACAAAGTTTCAATTCACGCACCCACGTAGGGTGCGACCTGGTTGTCTCTCTCGTTGTCTTTGTTATAGCGGCGTTTCAATTCACGCACCCACGTAGGGTGCGACCTGGTTGTCTCTCTCGTTGTCTT
>CAMWMK010000110.1 GCA_947175295.1 uncultured Porphyromonadaceae bacterium | reverse complement strand
TTCGTAGTTTTAATCCAAAATATTTTGTCAGGTCGGAAATTTTTTGTAATTTTGCACCGCCGATTCGACGGGATCGCGACCTGTCGAGAAAAAACGAATAAATAATTAACTGCAGAAAATTAAAATGAAAAAAGACATCCATCCTTCCAACTACCGCGAAGTGGCGTTCAAAGACATGTCTAACGACGAAGTCTTCATCACTCGCTCCACTGTCGCTTCACGCGAGACAATCGAGATCGACGGCAAGGAATACCCCCTCGTAAAGCTCGAAATCACCAGCTCCTCGCACCCCTTCTTCACCGGCAAGCAGAAGCTCGTCGACACCGCAGGCCGCGTCGACAAATTCCGCAGCCGCTACGGCAACCGCACTAAGAAGTAAGAAGCGGAAGGAATCCACATCAGAATCAAAGCCGCACCATGACGATGGTGTGGCTTTGTCGTTAATGCACAACTCTCGCTTTATGCATAATTCAAGAGACTCCGTCAGGAAATTCGAAAAAGCGGTAGCCGAAGCCCTGGAGGCGGCGCAGGCGAAGAGCCTGCTCGTAGCCGTCAGCGGTGGCGCCGACAGCGTCGCGCTCCTACGCTCCTCCGCCCGCCTGGCCCCGATCCTCGGCTTGCGCCTGCAGGCCGTCAACTGCAACTTCCATCTCCGCGCCGAGGAAAGCGACCGCGACTCCGCATTCACCGCTGCCCTCTGCCGCAGGCTCGGCATCCCGCTCCATTGCCTCGACTATGACGTAGCCTTGCATATGGAGCGGCATCCAGGCCTCAGCGTGGAGATGGCATGCCGGGAACTTCGCTATGCCGACTTCTTCCGCATATGCCGGGAGGAAGCGCTCGACCGTGTAGCCGTAGCCCATAACGCCGACGACGATGTCGAGACCCTCATGCTCGCACTCCTCCGCGGAAGCGGCACCCGCGGACTGCGCGGCATGGATGCCGACAACGGCCGCGTGATACGCCCGCTGCTTGGTGTCACCCGCTCCGAGATCGAAAGCTATCTGCAGGCTATCGGCCAGGACTTCATCACCGACTCCAGCAACCTCTCCAGCGACTTCCGCCGCAACTTCATCCGCCGCGACGTGCTCCCACTCCTCGAAAGCCGCTGGCCCGGCGCGAGGAAATCGCTCTCCAGGACCCTCTCCATAATGAAGGAGGAGGCTGCTATTGCCGACGCCCACTATCGCCGTCAGCTCGCTCTCCTCTCTCCCGACTCAGCCACTCTCCTCGTATATGCGCCGGAAGTCTCTACCGGAACCATCCTTCGGTTTCTCGAACCCTTCGGCGGCAACCCGGCCATAGCCGAGGAGATACTGAAAAGCCGCTCCCTTCAGCATGGAGCCAGACATTGGCGACTCTCTGCCAGCCATACCGCCGTGCTCGAGCGCGACCGGCTCATCATTTCTGACCATGGAGCGGCACTCCCCTCCCCGGAAGTCAACTGGGAGAAACTCCGGATGTCGCCCAGCCTGATGGACGAGATAAAGCGAAACCGCAGCCACGACATCATCTATCTCCCCCATGACGAATCGGCCTACGAGCTGCGGCTCCCCGCACCTGGCGACCGCATGGCACCCCTCGGCATGAAAGGCAGCCGCCTCGTCAGCGACATCATCAGCGACGCCCGCCTCGACAGCCGTCGCAAGGCCGGAATCCGGGTCCTCGTCCGCCGCTCCGACGGCGAGATCATCTGGGTGTCAGGGCTCAAACGCAGCCGCCACGACCTCGTCGTCCCCTCCGCCCCCCACGCCTACCGCTGCCAACTGACACCCTCAACCCTTAACCCTCAACCCTTAACCCTCAACCCTCAACCCTCAACCCTTAACCCTTAACCCTTAACCATCCTATGCCAAACCAACAGCGCAGCACACTGACCCGCAAAAGGTTTTCCTCCCCCTCCGACTACGACGTCGTTTTCCACAACGACGACTTCACCACCATGGAATTCGTGGTGAAGGTGCTCCGCCACGTATTCTTCATCCCTGCCGAAGACGCCGTCGACATTATGCTGACGGTGCATAATTCCGGAAGCGCCGTCGTAGGCACCTACCCCTTCGACATCGCCCGCTCCAAAGCCCAGGCCGCCATGCGCATGGCGCGCGCCGAAGGATTTCCCCTCAATGTGACAATCGAAGAAAAATCATTACCTTTCTGACAGATGGAATACAGCGAAAACTTCTCTTTATGCATCCAGGCCGCATGCACCCTGGCCGACCGCATGCGCCATCAGTTCCTCACCCCCGAACATTTCCTCCTCGCCCTGATGCATCTTAGCGCCTGGGAGAAATGCGCGGCCCATCTCCCCATCGACAGCAAGGCCTTTATCGAATATGAGATCTACAGCTACGTCAACGGCATGGAGCAGATTCCCGAAGACATCTGGGGGGAGATAAAGGATGAGCAGGACTATCCCGGGCTCCCCGTGTCGGAGATGATGCAGCAGTTCTTCAGCCGCATCGCAACGCAGTGCGAGTTTTCCCAGCGCGAGCAGGCCGACCTCGAGCATGGGATGCACGCCCTGTTTTATCTTGAAGGGTCAATGGCTGCCTATGCGCTCAACACCGTGATCACCGACCGTGGAGGCTTCATCGGCGCCTTCACCCATGAAAGCCGTATCATGTCCGAGCGTGGCCTCCCGTCGGTGGAGGATCTCGTTGCGAAGATGGATGAGAGTCTGGAGAAAGACCGTCAGGTGGCCGATCGCTCACCGCTTGACTTCGGCCCGTCTGGCGATTTCGACGCCCATGGATGGGCCGACGACGGCTTCGACTCCAAGCGCGACTGGCACGAGGAGGTGGTATGCCTCAACGACATCGTGGATCAGCGCAAACCCCTCGTAGGACGCGAAAAGGAACTTGAGCGCACCGTTCAGGTGCTCTGCCGCAAGGAGAAGAACAATCCCCTGCATATCGGGGAGCCGGGAGTGGGCAAGACCGCAATCGTCTACGGCCTCACGCGCCTTATCAAGGAAGGCAACGTGCCGGAGCGCCTCAAGGGGGCGAAGGTCTACCGCATGGAGATGGGGGACCTCGTGGCCGGAACCCGCTACCGCGGTGACTTCGAGGAGAAACTGAAAGGCATCCTCGAAGGCGCAGCCAAAGAGGATAAGGCTATCCTTTACATCGACGAGATCCACACCATGATGGGCGCGGGAGCCTCGAGCGAGAGCAGCCTCGACGCCTCCAACATCCTGAAACGCTACCTCGAGGAGAGCGACGTGCGCTTCATAGGCGCCACTACCTTTGAAGACCATAAGCGCTCCATGGGGCGCAACCGCGCCGTAAGCCGCCGCTTCCAGGAGATAGAGATCTGTGAGCCGAGCGTGGAGGAGACGGTCCGTATCCTCTCCCAGCTCCAGCCCGGATATGAGGATTTCCACGGAGTGGAGTATGCTCCCGGAGTGATGGAGTTTGCCGCCCGCATGAGCGCGCGCCATATCCATGGCCGCTTCCTCCCCGACAAGGCACTCGACCTCATCGACGAGGCCGGAGCCTGGCGCGAGCTCCATCCGGCCGTGGATGGGAGCCGTGTGGTCGACGAGGCCCTCGTGGCAGAGGTGCTTTCGAAGATAGCGCGCGTCGATGCCCTCGCCATGACGGAGGAGAAGGCGGAGAATACCCGCTCGCTCGCAGACCGGATCCTGAAGAGCGTCTACGGCCAGGACGGCGCGGTAGTCGACGTGGCCGAATCCGTATTGATGGCACGTGCCGGACTGACCGACGAGAACCGCCCCATGGGAAGCTTCCTCTTCGTAGGCCCTACGGGTGTGGGCAAGACGGAGCTGGCGAAGGTGCTGGCCCGCGAGATGGGCATCGGCCTCGTGCGCTTCGACATGAGCGAATATGCCGAGAAGCACGCCGTGGCCAAACTTATCGGCTCGCCGGCCGGATATGTGGGATATGAAGACGGAGGCCTGCTTACCGACGCCATCATCAAGCAGCCAAACTGCGTGCTGCTGCTCGACGAGATAGAGAAGGCCCACGCCGACATCTACGACATCCTGCTGCAGGTGATGGACAACGGACGCCTCACCGACAACCGCGGCCGCGAGGCCGACTTCTCGCATGTGGTGCTCATAATGACATCCAACGCCGGAGCCCGGTTTGCCTCGCGCGCAAGCGTCGGTTTCGGCAGCGACGTCAGCGCCGGGCAGGCCATGCTCAAGGAAGTGAAGAAGACATTCAAGCCGGAATTCATCAACCGCCTTACCGCAATCGAGGTCTTCAACGACATGGACTCACACATGGCCGACATGATTCTCGACAAGGCGCTCCGTGGCCTCCTGTCTAAACTGGAGGCGAAAGGCGTATCGCTGACCCTCACCGCCTCCGCCCGCGAAGTCCTCCTCAGGGAAGGTATGACGCGCGAATACGGCGCCCGTGAACTCCACCGCGTAATCGAGCGCCGCCTCACCAAGCCCCTGAGCCGCGAGATACTCTTCGGCGCCCTCACCGAAGGAGGCTCGGCCACAGCCGACACCGACGAATCAGGCGCCATCCGCCTCCTCACCGTAAAACGCCCCTCGTAAAACGCCCAACGTCCAACGTAAAACGCAAAATAATGCCGTACCCACCCGAAGAATACATGCCGCTATGCGCCATCTATAATATGGAGGATGGCTTCGTAGCGGCCTACGACATCGACAACGAACCCATCGATTCCGCCCTATGGTTTCCCGATCCCCGCATCCGTGCGCGGAGCGTCGTCGAAAGCATAATGAAGGCCCCCGAAGGATTTGAGATCGACGGCTACGCCATGCAGCTCAAGCTGAAGGAATATGCCGACGACGTCGACGAGAGCCTCCACATGCCGTTCTGCACCGGCGGCGACCTTGACCCGCGCCGTCTGCTTCTCGCCTACTCCTTCGGCATCTTCCCCTGGTTTGACATCACCGACGAGTCTCCCTGGTGGTGGGCGCCTCTCTCGAGGTTCGTGCTGTTTCCCGATGAGATCCACATCTCCCACTCCATGCGCACGCTGCTCAATAAGAAGAAGTATTGCGTTTCGATCAATGAAGCTTTTCCGGAAGTAATCGAGGCATGCCGCACTGTCGATGGCCGCTACGACGATCCGCAGGGCGCATGGCTCGGCGAAGACATCATAAAGGCATATACCGAACTCTGGCGGCAAGGCTACGCCAAGTCGGTGGAGGTATGGGAGATAGGGAGCGGTCGTCTCGTCGGCGGACTTTACGGAGAACTGCTCAACGGTTGCTTCATGGGCGAGAGCATGTTTTCCTATGTCCCGTCTGCAAGCAAGGTGGCGATGGTTGGGCTGTGCGAATGGATGAAGCAGACGGGCGGAAAGGTGATCGATCTTCAGATCGAGACCGAGCATCTGAAGTCGATGGGCGGACGCTACATCAGCTACATCGACTTCCTCCGCATGCTCAACCCCGAGGCTGCCGCTGCCGCCGACGCCCCGCTCGACATCAGATACCGACAGTAAACTTGTGAAACATAAATTGGAATTATGAAAAGAATAGTTATTATGGGAGCATCCTCCGGCATCGGACTGGCCGTGGCCGAAGCCCTTGCCTCCCGCGGAGTCAAGACCGGACTCGCAGCCCGGCATACAAAGGAGCTCCACGCCCTGAAGGAGAAATATCCCGACTGCGTGGAGTATGAATCGATCGACGTCAACCATGCCGACGCCCCTAAGAAGCTCGAGGAGCTGATAGCCCGTCTCGGCGGCATGGACATCTACTTCCACGTGGCCGGAATAGGCTACGCCAACCCCACGCTCGATCCTCACCGCGAAGCGGAGGTGGTCGCTACCAACGCCGCCGGTTTCGCACGCATGGTGAGCGCGGCCTACGGCTACTACCGCGACAACGGCCGCAAGGGACAGATAGTAGCCCTGACGAGCGTGGCCGGAACCAACGGCATCGGCGAGATGGCCGCCTACTCCGCATCCAAGAAATGCGCCCAGACCTATCTCGTAGCCCTTGAGCAACTGGCGAGGAGTGAGAAAGCCGACATTGTCTTCACCGACATCCGTCCCGGATGGATCCGTACTCCCCTTCTCGACTCTGACAGGAAATATCCGATGGAGATGACGCTCGACTATGTAGTGCCGCAGATCATCCGCGCCATCGTGAAGCATCCGCGCGTAGCCTACATCGACTCCCGCTGGGGAGCCCTGTGCGCCGCCTGGAAAGCCATCCCCGACGCGGTCTGGATCAGGGCCGGCTATATGGTTAAAGGGTTAAGAGTTAAGAGTTAAGAGTTAAGAGTTAAGAGTTAAGAGTTAAAAACGCAAAACATCATGAACATGAAAAAAATACTTCTGGCGGCGCTCCTCCTGCTCGCCGCAATTCCCTCCATGCACAGCGCTGAATACATGCGCGAAATCACCGTCGCCGCCGACGGTAGCGGCGACTTCAAGACCATCACCGAGGCTCTCGAGGCCATCCGTGCCTATATGGACTACCGCGTGACGGTAAACATAAAGAACGGCGAATACCACGAGAAGCTCATCATCCCCTCCTGGCTCGAAAACGTCGATTTCATCGGCGAGGATCCGGAAAATACCATCATCACCTACAACGACTACGCAAAACTCGACAACATGGGCACATTCCGCACCTACACCATGCGCGTGGACGGCTGCGACATGACATTCAAAAACCTCACGATCCGCAACAATGCCGGACGCGTGGGCCAGGCCGTAGCCCTGCATACCGAAGGCACCGGCCTGACGTTTGAGAACTGCCGCTTCCTCGGCGACCAGGACACCCTCTTCCTCGCCGGGCACGACTCCGAACTGAAATTCGACGACTGCTACGTGGAAGGCACCACCGACTTCATCTTCGGTCCGGCTACCGCCTTCTTCAGCGATTGCGAGATCCATAGCAAAGCCGACTCCTACATCACGGCGGCATCCACACCGCAGGATGTGGAGATCGGCTTCGTATTCAGGAACTGCCGCCTTACGGCGGACCCGAACGTGAAGAAGGTATATCTCGGGCGTCCGTGGCGCCCTTACGCCTACACAGCCTTCATCGACTGCGAGATGGACGGCCACATCACCCCCGCCGGATGGGACAACTGGCGCAACCCCGACAACGAGAAGACCGCCCGCTATATCGAGAGCGGTAGCCGCGGCGCAGGCTCCGACACCGCCCGAAGAGTCTCCTGGGCCCGCACCAACTAATCGTCCGTCCTGAACGGCACCAGCGGCAGATAGTTGCCCGTATGGACGTTGCCCGGCAGGAAATCCCTCCAGCCGTAGCGAGCCGCCACAGGTTTCGCAACCTCCTTGCTCGACACTATGAACTCATTTGTACGCCAGTCTAACCATACCGAATCAGCCGGATGGAACACCTTGTCGGCGCCGGCCACCTCGAAACCCTCGATGGCGTAGTTGCGGCAGATGCCGTCGCTCGGCGAGTCGATCGCCACCCTTACCGCTCCGTCTTCGATGCGGTAGCCCTTATATCGGGGACACACCACCGGAAATACCTTATTGTCATACGTCTTGTTGAGCGCAAGCTCGGCAAGACGTTTTCCTACTGTAGCCTTGTCCGCCGGATGGATGTTGTAGCGCTCATAAGGCTCCACGAGGTCGTTGGTGCAGACGATGCCCGAATTAGGTATAATCTCCGATGCCTTCCACTGCGCCTCACGCAGCAGCGGCGCCCACTCTTTGCCGTCTTCCGAACCATATTCATACGGTGCTATCTCCACCTGATAGAAAGGTATCTCACCCTCTCCTATCTCCTTGCGCCAATGCTCCACCATATTCGCCAGCCGTGTGGGATAGTCGCCATGCCCTCCTACGTTGGAACATCCCTGATACCATATGATGCCCTGGTAGGTATAGTCCTTCGCCGGATTGAACATAGCGTTATACATCAGCAGCGGCCGATGGTAGTGCACGGTCTTCTCGACCTCCGCCGGATCGAGTGAGATATCCGCATAGGTCTCCAGAATCTCTCTCGGCGTCCAGCTCTCCACCTTCGCCCCGCCGTAGGCGCACCTCACGATGCCCACCGGAACGTCGAGCACATCATTGAGCCGTTTCGCGAAGTGCCAGCCCACCGCACTGTATTCGACGGCGGTATCGGGACCCGGTACGGTCCACGCCGCGTCGATAGTCTCCAGCGGTTCGTAGCTTTGCTTCAGCGGGACTGTATAGAAACGTATCTTCCCGGCCCGTTCGCGCGCCGAAGCCACCTCATCATATCCTCCCTCCACGCAGGCACCGGCGAAACCCTTCAGCGGCATCTCCATATTGGACTGTCCCGAAGCCAGCCACACCTCTCCTATCAGCACATTGTCAAGCGTCACGGCATCGCCGTCGGAGATAGTGATGGAATAGGGAGTATAGCCCCCGGCCGGAGTGTCAATCCTGAGGCTCCACCGGCCGTTGGAGTCCGACCTCGTCGTGTAAGGGGTATTGCTCCATGAAGGAGTCACCGTCACCGTCTTATTCGGATCGGCCGTCCCGTAGAGACGCGCCTTACCGTTCTGTTGCAGAACCATATTGTCCGTGATCATCGACCCCGGAATCACCTTCGCCTCCGTCAGCACGAACGCCGACGCAAAAAGCGGAAAAAGAAGAATGCCTTTTTTCATGATATTTAGATTTAAGTTTCGCAAGCTCACTTAAGGGTTAAGGGTTAAAGGGTTAAGGGTTAAATGATACTGATAAAGAACGAGGGATGTATAAGAATGATTATCGTCCGGATTAACCTCTTAACCTTATAACCTTTTTAACCTTCAACTTAAGCTTGGAAAGTTGAATAGATAAAAAAGGGATAAACCACCCCTATCGACAGGCAAAGTTAACGATAAAATCCGAGAAAACCATAATAAATTGGGGGAAAGTTTTACGTTGGACGTTTGACGTTGGGCGAAGTATGAAGACAGAAGAGGCCTGCGGGGAGCGGATTGTGGTATGCTCCGGCGCAGGCCTGTGGGTTGTACCCCGCCACCTGTAGCGGGGAGAGTACAAGGCGACGGATGAGTTTATGCCGTCGGCCCAAAGGTCGGTACTCTATGTCGATGATCAATTTATGACGCGGCTGTCGGGCAGTCCTTTGAATGGATGAACTGGCCATGGTTTGCTTAGGACTATGCGGGGAGGAGGCTGGAAGCCTCGATTCCAAGCAGGGGCGGAGGTGGCTGTCCTCCGGTCCGAAGGTGACCTGGCAGGCGGGGTTGTGGCAGTATGTGGTTGTTCTCTTTCCGGATCTCTTGGGGGAAGCGCGTATAGCGAGTACGTCTTACTCCGGATGCGGCGCGGTGTGGGCCTATATTTGGTTTGCCTCTGGCCACCGCGAGGAAAGTCGGTCCGGACGCCGGGAGAGACGGCAATCGATTGGATTTCGTTTCCGAGTGCAAAGGTAATATGTTTTTTTCGGGGAAACACCTTATCTTGGCAAAGTGAGTTGGGCGTTGGACTTTTTGGGGCTCACGCAAAGGGCGCAGAGGGGGGGGGAACGCATGGGGAGAGAT
>CAMWMK010000109.1 GCA_947175295.1 uncultured Porphyromonadaceae bacterium | reverse complement strand
CACCCTGACTATTTTTTATTTTACTGATAACTATTCAAGCAATATCTCAACATCTCTAATCTTTTTAAGCTTCATATCTACCCAACAACCTAAAAACCCAACAACCCAACAACCCCAACAACCCAAAAAGCGCCGCATCTCGGCTCCCGGCTTCCGCCTCAACGACAACGCAGTGGAGCAGAAGAAGGCGCAATACGAGGAGCAGCGCAGGGAACACCGCGAAGCGGTAGACCTCCAGCGGTTCATGCAGGCGTGGGTAGCCTACCAGCAGGCCAATCCACAGCAGCACATCCTGACGAGCGCGATGCGGAGCAGCCAGCCGCAGCAGACGGGGCCCGAGGAATTCCTGACGATGGTAGGGCATCCGGCAGAAGTGCAGGCCTTCGAACTGGCAATGCCGCAGCTGATGGACTTCCTGCGCCGCGATCTCCAGAACGACTTCCTGACGCTCCGCGTGGAGATAGACCCGGAGAGGGCCGTAAGCAAGCAGCTCGCGCCGCATGAATTCCTGAAGGAGTCGATTGAGAAGAACCCGGCTCTCGGCGACCTCCTCCGCAAACTGGACGCTGAATTGGCGTAGAGTTTAAGTTGTTAGGTTGTTAGGTTGTTAAGTTATTAGGTTATTAGGTTGTTAAGAGTTAAGGGTTAAGGGTTGGATTATTAATGAGTTCGAATTAAATGCATAGCATCACAAAAAATATTTTTGACTGAAATTCAGCGACAATCAATTATGCAGTATGCATTGTGAATTATGAATTACCACTTAGTGAATTTTTAAAGACTATGATACAGATATCAAACCGAATCAAGGCCATGGCGCAGAGCGCTACTATGGCGATGACACAGAAAAGCGCCGAACTCCGCGCGCAGGGTATTGACGTGATTACGATGAGCGTGGGAGAACCCGACTTCAACACTCCTGACTTCGTAAAGGAGGCGGCGAAGAAGGCCATCGACGAGAACTATTCCAAATATTCACCCGCTCCCGGCTACCTCTCGACACGCGAGGCTATCTGCCGCAAGCTGGAGAAGGAGAACGGCCTCAAGTACACTCCGGCACAGATCGTAGTGGGCAACGGCGCGAAGCAGGAACTCTGCAACGCTGTGCTGGCGCTCATCAACCCGGGCGACGAGGTGATCATCCCCATGCCGGCATGGGTGAGCTACGTGGAGATGGTACGCCTCGCCGAGGGCAAGGTAGTGGAGGTCTGGGCCGGTGTGGAGCAGAACTTCAAGATCACTCCCGAGCAGCTTGAAGCAGCCATTACGCCGAAGAGCCGCATGATAATCCTCAACAATCCCTCCAACCCGACGGGCAGCGTCTACAGCGAGGAGGAACTGAAGGGGCTGGCGGCAGTGCTCGCCAAGCATCCCGACATCGCCATCATCGCCGACGACATCTATGAGCACATCAATTTCCTCCCCGGTAAAGTACACAGCATCGCGGAGTGTCCGGAGGTGTTCGAGCAGACGGTGGTCATCAACGGAGTGTCGAAGGCCTATGCGATGACAGGCTGGCGCATCGGTTATCTGGCCGCTCCCCTCGAAGTGGCGAAGGCAGTCTCTAAGCTGCAGGGCCAGTATACGTCGGGCCCGTCGTCGATCGCACAGAAGGCGGCCGAAGCCGCGCTCGACGGTCCGCAGGAGTTCCGCTACGATATGCGCGAGGCCTTCGAGCGCCGCCGCGACCTTATTGTGGAGCTCGCCAAGGAGATACCGGGATGGATAGTCAACAAGCCCGAGGGAGCCTTCTACCTCTTCCCGGAGGTGAGCGCCTACATCGGCACCACCACCCCGGCGGGAAAGAAGATAGCCGACAGCGGCGACTATACGATGTATCTGCTCGAAGAGGCCCACGTGGCCTGCGTAGATGGTGCCGCTTTCGGCGCGCCGGGCTACATGCGCCTTTCCTACGCCACTTCCGACGACAAGATCCGCGAAGCGATGCGCCGCATCAAGGAGGCTTCGCTTCGCCTAACGCACAATGCATAATGCACAATGCATAATTGGCTACGCTGTCCCGATCAATCGAAAGGAAGACCATGAATTATACATCAAAGGAAAGATTATGAATTATGCATTATGAATTATGCATTGAACAAGGATTGTGCATTATGAATTATGCATTATGAATTATGAATTGGATAAAGGATCTTTCAGAAAGGCTTAAGGAGTGGGGGGCGAGGAAGGAAAACATCAATCCCTTCATCCTCGGCATGGCATGCGTAGTGGGATGCTGCGCGGGATTCGGCGCGTTTCTTCTGAAACGCGCCATCCACTACGTAGCGGTATTCGCCCACTGGATGATGCATAAGGCCCCGATGACGTGGGACCATGCCGAATGGTGGCTGCTCGTGCTGCCGCTTGCAGGCATCCTTCTCGCCGTAGCCTACCAGAAATGGATCTCGAAGGCCAATATGGTGCATTCCACCGAGCACATCAAGGCCTACCTCGCGCAGAAGAACTACGACATCCCTACCCGCATGACGATTGACCCCATCGCGGCTTGCGGCATCACGCTGGGATTCGGAGGTTCGGCCGGAGCAGAGGGTCCGATAGCCTACGCCGGAGCGGCGGTAGGGAGCAAATTAGGACGAGTATTCGGATTCGACACCAATATGCTCCGCGTGATGATAGGCATCGGGGCGGGAGCCGGCATAGCCGGAATCTTCAAGTCGCCCATAGCGGGAGTGCTCTTCACCCTGGAGGTGCTACGCATGAATATGGCGGCGATCCCCGTCACTGCCCTCATCCTGGCCTCGGTATGCGCATCGGTGACATGCTACGCCTTTACCGGAACCCACCTCTACCTTCCCTACAACTTAGGAGAGACGGAGTCATTAGGGATGCACTGGGTAGTGCTGCTCGGCATCTTCTGCGGCATCTACAGCCTCCTCTACAATTGGATCACCGCCTCGATGCAGCGTTTCTTCAAGGGAAGGAAGCGGCAGTGGGTGGCGTGGGTCAGCGGCGGCCTGATAGCGGGAGGCATCCTCTTCCTATTCCCGTCGATGTATGGCGAAGGATATCCGGAGATGACGAAACTCATCAACGGCAACCAAGGCGACATACTCAACGGCGGACTGCTGGCGGTGCCGCTGAGCGATACGGCACGTTTCCTCTGGGTGCTGGCCCTGCTGCTGGTGCTTAAGGCACTGGCCACGGTATGCAGCAACAGCGCCGGAGGAGTCGCGGGCTCCTTCGCCCCGACGCTCTTCGCAGGAGCCGTGGCAGGCACCCTCTTCGCCCTGCTTGCTCACCATTGGCTCGGAGTGGAACTTCCAGCCTCGCTCTGCGCCATGATAGCGATGGGAGGCGCCTTCGCCGGAATAGTGAAAGCACCCGTAATGTCGATCTTCCTTATCTCGGAGATGACCGGCGCCACCGAATACATCCTCCCCATAGGCGTCTGCGCCATAGTATCTTTCGCCCTCGTACGCGGCGTCGGCGCCCTGACACCTCCCAAAGCCCCCCAAAAACCCAACCCCCAACAACCCAACAACCAAACAACCAAACAACCCAACAACCCCAACAACCTAACAACCAATGATCACTGAACTTAAAGAATTCAACCGCAGGTTTGTAGCTGAGAAAGGCTACGAAAGGTTTGCCACAAGCAAATATCCCGACAAGAAGATAGCCATCGTCACCTGCATGGACACGCGCCTCGTGGAACTCCTTCCGGCCGCCCTCGGCCTGAGAAACGGCGACGTTAAGGTGATAAAAAACGCCGGCGCGACCATAACCAACCCCTTCGACTCCACGATGCGCTCGATACTGATAGCAGTATACGAGCTCGGAGTCAACGAGATCATGGTGATAGGCCACACCGGCTGCGGCGTACAGGGAATGGACGCCGAAGAGATGCTCCACATAATGAAGGAACGGGGAGTGAGCGAGGAACACATCACGCTGATGAAGCACTGCGGAATCGACCTCAACAGCTGGCTACACGGATTTGAAGACACCGACGACGCGGTGAAGGAGACCGTAGACCTCATCGCACGCCATCCGCTGATGCCGCCGAGCGGAGTCAGCGTACGCGGATTCGTCATGGACTCCTACACCGGCGAGCTCAGGGAGCTCGAACAGTGAATCCTCACGCCGAGCCATCGGCGATACATGCCACGACGGACGACACCAGAGCGCCATACAACCCCTTGGGGAAGTGGAAGCGGTCGGTGGCGTCCGTTTCCGGTATGCACCATGCCGAAAACCATTCGAGCGCATCATCAGGCGACCGGCTGCCGAGCAGGCGGACCACCGGGGTGCGGGCCGTAAGGTCGAGATAGGCGCGCGGACGCCCGGGACACCCGGCGATCCCGGGCTCAGCAGACCATTGACGCTCCCAACCGGCATCGTCCGGGCCTGACAATGCGGACACTCCGCGGGTCCACTCCCCCATCTTCGCAGAAACCAACCGCAGGAATCCTTCCGGCAGCTCCACCTCGGCCGCATACAGGCCGCACGGCATAAGCCGCATCCCGACCTCAAGGGAGGCGGCCACGGCTCCATCATCGCCGGCCAGCGAATCCGCCCGAGCCTCACGAATCAGACGGCTCCCTACATCGCCAAGCAGGGAGCGGACCTTAAGCGCCAATATGTCTTCAGGCCACGGGACATCGCAAGCCAACGACGACTGCGGCCGGGGGATTTCCCCCAGCCGCGCCATTACGTCGCGGATCAGATCTTCGACAGCATACTTCATGACGCCACTCCCTTTCCGATGATAAGGTCGATTCCGAGCCGGCGCCCCGTCGCCACGCACGACTCAAGCTCCAGCATGTCGTCGATCCTCACTCCCTTATAACTCTGCAGGAAATCCTGCGCCTTTTCGAGCGACGGAAACTCCATAGCCTGACACTGCCCGGCACCCTCCTCCCGAGACTCAGCCGCTTCAGCAACGGCTGCATGCGCTTTCTCCCGCGCTACAGGCGGACGGTCGGCACGACCGTCGCCCCTGATGAGTCCGCGCCTAAAGGCGTCGGAGCTTTCTATCACTTTCTGCACTACGGGGTCGGAGGTCTCGAACGACGCGGGGGTGCAGCCCCCGCCGCAGAGGTGACCGCCGGTGAAGCTGACAGCCAACCTGCCCCTCCCTACCCGGAAGACGGGATGCCATTCCATCATCCCACTTACTTCATATCTCCTTTTCATCTTTTATGTCTTTTGTTTTTCGGTAAGGGTGCCTTAGATACGTATCTCGCCGGTATATTCCTTCCAGGCGGAGCCGTCGAAGGTCCACATGCTGCCTGACTTAGCCACGTCAGAGATGGCGGGGCAGTCGCTGACAAGATAATAGACGATGCCTTCCACGGAAGCGGGAGCCTGGTCGGCGCGGTCCCACATCTGCAGGCACTCGGCGTCTTCGCCGCCTATTTCCCCTTCGCCGTCGATCCAGATGTGGCAGCTTCCCTTCAGGGCGAGCGCGTCCCAGATCAGGATACCGCTGCGCGATGCCTCATGACCCTCCATGCGGTCCTGGAAACTGTGTTCCGCGCTGTAGACATAGTGCACCAGACGGTCTTCCCCGATAAGGGCGCCGCTACGGCTCCAGCCGAGGCGGTCGAGGGTAGGCTCGCGCTTGATCTCGATGTCGCCGAAGACGGTATGGAAGTTGGTGACGCTCCATCCGATGGAGTTGGTCTTCGTAGTGATCTGGATCTCGGGATGGCGGGAGAAGTCGACACACTGTATCTGCTCCAGAAGGTCCTTTCCGGCGAGAAGGAGCGCTGTCTTGGGGACATCCTCTCCGGTGAAGAACATCTTGGCGAGCGCGATGATCTTCTCCACCGTCCAGCGGCCTGTATGCTGCAGCTCGCGCTTGAACTGCCAGCGGAGACCCTCGGTGCTGTAGACGGTCTGCATGCCGAGCTTCGGCACGTTGATCTGGAACTTTCCGGCCCTTCCGGCCCAGAGGGTGCGGTTGCCGCGCACCTTGAAGTTGGCGATGGCCTGCTCGGCGACTACCGCCTTCGAGAAGGGAGTGCGCTTGCGCTGGCTCTCGAAGTAGTCGCTCACCACCTGGTTCATGCCGCGCTTCTGAAGATAGACGCGCGTAGGCTGGGGCACTATGAGGTCGGGATCCACCTCTTTCTGGGTCTCATAGAGGGAGTTGGCAAGGAGCACGAGTTTCGTGCCCTTGGGCACCGGAGGCATGAGCGACACCTCCTCATCGGGGGAATTCTTGCGGCCGTTGACGGGGCGCACGATGGGATTGCCGGTAGCGGTGTCATGACCCACTACGAAGACCATGAGCGACTTACCGGGAGTCTGTGTCTGGCCGGAGCGGTCGTAGCCGTCAACGCCCTTCACGAGCATGGTGGTGAACTCGCGGGGAAGGTTTTCCTCGCCCGGCTGCACAGGGAGCATCACCTGCGGCTGGTTGCCGGCCACGTTGGCTGTAGTGGTGAGCGTCGACTTAGGCTCGTCGATCATATAGTGGTCTACTTCCGGACTATTCACCTTCACGCGTTTGGCGCGGAGCATGAGGTTCATCAGCGGGGTATCGTCGCTGTTGAAGCTGAAAAGCTGCTGGTCGATATCGACCTCCACGAAGTTTCCGGCATTGATGCCGCCGGTGGCATTGGCGAGAGCGTCTACTGTCGCGCCCTGGCCGGGGACGATTGAAGTGTTCATAATTGAGAATTAATTGAGAATGGTGAATTGAGAATGGTGAATTGAGAATGGTGAATTGAGAATGGTGAATTGAGAATTGAGAATTTTGAATGCCGTATGTCGAATCATTCATATAAACTCGTAATGCGTAGCCAATTATGCATTATGAATTATGTATAATGTCACTAAAATAAGCATCCGCTAAATGCAGCCCCTCCGGGGCTGATGATACAGGGGATTGCATATTCCCCCGATTTCATCGGGGGTTAACAGGATGATTGCCCTCCGGGCAATTTCACATCATGGCTTATTTCAGTGACATTAGAATTTAGTATAGATGCATTATGAATTATGCATTAAACTGAAGTACTGCGTAGCTAATTATGCATTATGCATTATGAATTATGCATTAAGTTTAGGCGAGCGCTGCCAAGTCGAAGATCGAGGAGCAGGAAAGGCGGCTGGAATCCCCGGAGGGGAGGGCCTCATCGCGTGAGGCCTCTACTTCACTGATGATCTGCCGGATGGCGGCGTTTCGGTTGTCGCGGATGATTTCGAGGAGCGTCTCGGCTCCAAGTTCCTCCAGCATTCGATTAATCTCAGCAGTAGCTGGATCAGGATTTTCAGCTCTTTCAGCGTTTTCAGGATTTTCAGCATTTGTGTCGTTTTCATCGTTTTCGGTGTTTTCTTGATCGTCTGTGTGGTCATCGTTTTCGGGGAGACCGTTGAGGCTGTCATCGGGGGTTTCCTCCGGGGATTCTGTCACTACGTCCGCAAGGTCGTAGATTACGTCTTCACTGATGTTTTCTTCCATGATAATTCTTTTTATTGGTTTTTACTTTTCTTTGCGGACTTGCCACTCAGCACACTTTGCTTAAGGCGACCCGCAACGTTTACGTCTGCAAAATTACTGCCATCTTCGCCCCTCAACACCTTATCTTGGCAAAACGTGTTATAAGTATTGAGTATCGGCGCTGCGCGGTATCGAATTTTTTTTGCGGGGTGAATGGGACTTTTCGGATATTTACGCGTCTTATAAGAAAAATTTTATTAATTTTGCGAAGAAAACATTAAATTGATTTATTTATGAGGAATTCTACTTTTCTGATGACGGGAATAGCGTTGGCCATGACCATTCCTGCGACTGCGGAGACGATGTCGCCGCTTAAGATGATGGCGGATGCGAAGGCGCATGTCTTCACCAAGGAGTCCGGCGTAAAGGACAATAACGGGCAAGCAGCCCGCAGACAGCAGTCGAAGGTCAACGGACAGAAGGGCGCCGCGCTGATGAGGATGTCGGAGATGGCCAAAAGGATGAAGCCCGGCACTACCAAAACATTCGCATGGGACCGCGGCAGCTGGATGCCGGAAGACGTGTATACCTATACATACGACACTTCCGGAAATGTCACGCTGGAAGATGTATTGGATGCGGAGGGAGACTACTCAAGGACCGTGAGCGAATACAACGAGAATGGAATGGTGACCCTGCGCGACGTGATGACCTCCAACGACGGCGTAAACTTCAGCGGATACAAGAAGTCGACGTTCGAATACGACCCTATCCTGACCAACGTGATTACCCAGCGTACGGAGTCTGTCTTCCTCAACGGAGAATGGAGGCCGGAGACCAACAACTACAAGCGCATCATCACCCGCGATGAGAACGGCAATATCACACACGTGGTGATCGCAGTGCTTTTCTTGGGCGAATATGACCCGACCCAGCGCCTGACAGTGACCTACGGCGAAGACGGCAAGGCCGACACAATCACCGAGGAGATCCTTGGATATGACGGCAGGGAATACTACTGGGAACAGAGCACGAGAATCAGCGAAATCGTATGGGAAAGGACCGACGGACAGATCTACACTACGGAAGACCTTTTCTTCGGCAACAACCGCATCGGTTCGGCCCGCTACGAGGATCCCGACGGAATCGACATGAACGTGACGGTGGAATACGCCGAAGACAGCGAGGCTTATACGGCCCACATGACAATGACGATGGACGGAATGTCCGTTACAGCCACCGCGGAATACACTCCGCTCGAAAACGACGGGTATATCGCAGTGGGCACCACATACTTCATGGGTCAGGCCCTCTACAGCAACCGCGAGGAATACCGCTACGACGACTGGGGACTGATGACCCTCTCATATACGTCGGAGACCGAGGAAGGCATGACCTACGGCGACGTGGTAACGGGAGATGTGGAATACGACCAGGAGGGTAAGCCCCTCACCTACACCATCAGCGAGCGCTATTTCGACGAGGAGTTTGGCGAGGATGATGAAGAATACGTGATCCGGGCCGAATATTCCAACTATATTGACGTGACCGAGGGATCAGGCGTCGAGGCCATCAATCCGGAAGAGGCCGGAAGATATTACGACCTTAACGGCTTCCGGGTGGCGTCGCCGCGTAAGGGACAGATGGTGATTAAGGATAAAAGATTAATTATTAAAGATTAAAGATTAAATAATGGAAATGGCCGGGCACTTCAAGGGAAGTGTCCGGCCATTATTTTTGTCGTATATCCTACGATCAGACGAGGTGGGCGATGAGCGACTCGCGGTCGCCGGGGAGAAGGTCGATGACGGGAATCTCCACCATTGTGTAGGCGCCGGGGGCGAGACGCATTGCGGCGCGGGCTACGCCTACCAGCAGCTGGGCCGTGAGGGCCGGGTTGTTGATCGACATGTTGAATTCGAATCGCTGGTTCTGGGTCTTGCCTGATACGCCCTTGCGCACCATATGCACGCCGTGACCCATGTCCTTGACAGCGTCTACGCTCTCTACGGCCATAACGTGGGTTTCGTCGGATGCGAAATATGGATCTTCCTTCACTGCCTTGGCTACGTCTTCGAGACGGGCGCCGTCTTCGAGTTCCACGTATACCATGCGGCGGTGCATGCCGTCGCCCTTGGGCATCGTCATGGAGAGGGCGTTCTTCACGCCGGGCTTAGACTTGACGCATACGG
>CAMWMK010000108.1 GCA_947175295.1 uncultured Porphyromonadaceae bacterium | reverse complement strand
CTCTTTCCCTTAAGGGTGAACTCGGGATCGGAGGATGAGGAAGCGTCTGTCCAATTGGTGCCGGAAGTTAGGATTGCGTTGACTGTCTCAACGGTGTATGTGCTTCTGCCCCAGTCTTGATACTGACGGCCAAGCACGAGCCACTGTCGAAGACTGTCGATAATCTTATTGGCAGGCTGGATCTCAGCAAACGCCTCAAGCACAAGGGTAGTGGTCTGCAGAACTGACATGCCGCCGAATCCGGAATTGAGGTTGTCAAACCACATTCCCTTCTCCGGGCTCTCGCTCGCAAACTGGCGCAGCGATTCAAGAATGGCGTTGGCCGTTCGGTGGTCGCCGGCACGCCACAGTACAACAGCCGCCTTCGCCTTCTGACCGATACCCATATCCTTCCATTCCGCCTCGATATCCTTATGGGCCTTTTCGGCCAGCGACGACATCTCACGCGCGGAAGAGCCCGAAGGCAAATACGTGGCGGGGAAACTGCTGCGGACGTAGAGCCAGTCGAGCAGATAGCTCAGGGATTCACCTTTCTTGTGATTTTTCCTGTAGTCCTTGACTGTCTCGGAATCAACATACTTTATGCCCTTGCTGATCAACTGCTTTGAATCATCCATGCAGCCATCGGCACCGGCCTTGACCATCATCGAGAAATGGCGGAGCACATCGCGGGTGATCCATGGAGAAGACTCCATCTCCGGACACCAGCTCCATCCTCCGTCAGTCATCTGGAGGGCGCGTATATCGTCGAGAATCTCATTGATGGCCTTCCGGGCTGAAGCGTCGTCGAGCAGCGATCCGAGCCGGCTCATACGCAGTGTCTCAGACTCCGCGCTGTTGATCCACGGGGTGTTTGATAGCTGCGTGATCTTAAGGTTGCCGTCTTTCTCAAGATTGCTTTTCAGGGCGGCAAACTCCGAATCCTTATCGCTGAGAAGTGATTCCAGACCTGTCTTCAGGTCTGGACGGGTCGATATGAGGTGGTAGGCTATGGAGTTGCCGAAAAGGGCCTTCATCTTCGCAGTAACGCTCTTGGAGTCGGGCTTGACGATATCGGGAAGCGCCGATATGCAGTACCATGCCGGATTGTCGCAATACTGCAGTGTCACTTGGTCGGTAGCCTTGAACTTAGGCAGCTTCACCTCGATTTTTCCATCACCCGGAGCAATCCAGAACGGAGTCGACTCCACGACGGGAGAGGAAGCGGGGAGAACAGGAACAAGAGCCTGCTCGCCGTCGCTGTGACTGCCCGTCTCCGCATAAGCGCGGAAACCCACTGCAGAGACATCCGACGGCACATCCCAATGCATCGAGAGCAGACGGTTGGCCGAGACGTCGATCGCTTCAGGAGTGAAATCCTTAGCAGCAATGGTTTTGCCGGAAACAAGATCAACGAGCTCAAACCTGCATTTCGGCGAGCATACAGCATCGGAATTGTTGAATACGGTAGCTGTCAGCATGATGGCGTCACCGGTACGTACGAAACGCGGAGCATTGGTAGTGACCATAACGGGTTTCGAAGCCACAGCTTCGAGGACTGTCTTTGCGGTCTGAAGTTCGCTGTCGTATCCGATCAGCTGGAAAGCCCACGTGGTGTTGAAATTGGGCACGGTGAAATCAATGTTCAGCATTCCATCCTTATCGGTCAGGAGGTCGGGCATAAAGAAAGCCACCGGGCATTCCGTGTCCCTCAACTCAGGTGTATCCGGGCTTTCCGTTGCTCCGGAATTGCCGGCTCCGTTATCCTGGCTTTCCTCCATGACGGCACCATCCTCAGCTTCCACGGCTACTTCCTCAACGGCACCGGCCGCGTAATCAGCTGTAGCCATTGCGTTCATCATAGGAGCGGCAGACTTCATCATCTTCTGTGGAGCGCTGCGCATCACTTTCATTTCATTGACGATGCCTCCGGAATATACGGCTACGTCTCCATCGTAGTACATTCCTCCGTTGAGTCCCCAGTCCTGACCGTAATCATTGATGAATGGCATTGAAAGCGCTGAGAAAGACAGATAGTTGATCTTACGGAGCACTGCATTCATATAGCCTTCGGAAATGAAGGGTGCCTGCATCGTATAGTATCTGGCGATTCTGCCGGAAGATGGGGTGAAACTCCAGTTGAACGGAGTGATGGCATTCAGGGCGGCATCCGTCATCACTGCCATTGCCGGAATTTCGGAAGCAGACGAAGACTTACGGAAGAACCTGAACGACCAACGCTCTTTATCTCCTGCCGAAACCTTATCGCGGAATGATTCAGTGGCGACTTTGAGGATTTCTTCCGATGAGGCAGAATGGATTTTTACGTTTGCATTCTCCTCCTCAAGGTCGGAAAGCCAATTGAGGTTAAGCTGATATTTGAGGTTACCTTTCGGAGCCTTTACGGGGATGGTGATGTTGTCAGACTCCACATGTAGCCATTCCACCGAAAGAATTTCATTATCAGCGGAAAGCACGGCTGGAATCCAACGGTCGGCCACGCCGCTGCCCACGGTTACGCTTACGGAGTCATCATCCGGCGAGGCAGTGACGTTCGATACAGGTACCCATAGGTTGCTTCCCTTCGGAGCCGTTTTGTCGTTAGTCCGCCAGAGGACGAGCTGCATTTCAGCCATTACTTCCGGATCCTCTTTCAGTGCCACCTTAACTGTATATGCGGCCGAGGGATAGTCCTTTTCCGGCAGGTTGAGTACCGGCGACATAAAGGTTCCCGACGCAATGGTTTCTTTTGAAGATATGTCTATTATCTCGAATGAGAGCTCCTTCTTCACTTTGCGACCAAGCATATCGTTGACAAAGAATGTGAGGGCCGACACGCTGTCGGTAACATCCATCTTCCTTGAGCCGTCAGCCGGGTAAATGCTGAACTCCTTTCCTATTGCGAAACGCTCCGTAGGGCCGTTCTGCGTTTCTCCCGCAGGAGAGGTGGCAGAGAGCTGCACGGAGAACACCCCGCGTTCAAACTGAGTGCCCTTGAGATTGACTGTAGGGAGCTCTATCAAATATTTTCCATCGGCATCAGCCACAACGGAAGAGTCATAGGTGGCGAAACCGGAAGCGAACCAGCGCATCGGAGGGGTATACGAAACGCTGTAGCGCACCGTAGCTCCGCTTACGGGCATTCCTGAATAGGTCAGTACCTGGCCTTTGAGGTTTACTACATCTCCGGGGTCCACATCTTCTTCCGAATGCTCGGAGCTGATGAAGAAAGTGGGCGCCACATAGTCGGCCACCTGCACGGAGGCGGTTCCGAGCCATTTCCTATCGGAGTCGTATGCTGTCAGTTGCCAAGCTCCCAGCAGACCTTGCTCAGGGACTGAGAACTCTACGACCGCGCGACCGAAGCGGTCGGTGACCACAGTCTTCGTCTCAACATCCTTGCCGTTTGCGTCGCGGAGAACCACATCGATCGAGAATCCTTCGTTAAGCATCATATCCGTCTCCCGGCTGGAGTAGGCAACCACGACAGCCTTCACGCTGTCGCCGGGATGGCAGAGGGCCTTGTCCGCCAGTACCTGAGCGTGCCTTCTTTCTGTTGTGTCGCGACGGACCGTGGAATTGTAATAACGTTGGTTTCCACTCCATTTCGAACCATTGTAGGAAGCTTCGATGTCGAAGCGTTCCTCCTTTACTATGGCGCATCCATCTTTGTCAGTGGTCAGTGTCTTTGCGAGCAGGCGGGGAGATGAGTAGTTCTTACGGGTATAGACTTTTAACTGAGCTCCTTCAATAGGCTTTCCCGTGGCTCCGTCTACAACATATACGCGTGTCGTGGCGTCGGGTCCCTGAAGGGTCATTACGCTAATATCGCTCACTGTGAATGGTTCACGCCACGTGTCGTTAAGAATGGTGGAGTATATGCCTTTGCTGTCGGAAGTGGCGCTCGGAATCACCACGTAGGTGCCTTTCGGAAGTTTTCCTATCTCGGCTTTCACTTTGTCGGAGAAAGGCACGGAGCCGTCGGCCGAGACCTTGGCGGCCTTCACAAGGCGGCACCGGGATGCAATCTCCTTATTCTTGGGAGAATGATCCGAAGTGGCTGATGCGAAGGGTGCATAATCGTAGACGAGCACCCATGACTCATTGCAGTTGGAGAGTTTCACGTCCATCGTAATATCGGTCGACGTGAGGAACTGGCCTTTGTATCTTATTTCAGAGAAGGGGCGTGTGAGATCGTTGATTATGTTCTTAAGGCTGTTGACATAGCGCCCTTTCGGGAAGTCTGCCACTGACTTGCGGAGCAAATCGAGATACTCCTTACTGCTGAAGGGGAAGGATGACGCCACTCCCGGCTGAGGATCCTCATTGTTATAGTCGCGCAAGTCGGATAGAATCAGCTGCTCTCCCTCAGAGCCCTTGACTCTTTCGTAAGCCTCAGAAAGGAATTTCAGCCTCATGGAATAGGGGAGGGTATTGGCCTTGTCGGAGAGGGCCTGCGCCAGAAGGAGCGATTGACCGCGGGCAGCGGTCGACTCTATGAGGCGGTCGATGGCCTTGTCGCGGAGCTCAGAACATTTCTGAGTAGGAGTAGTGGGCTTGGATGCGACCGCAAAGAAAGGAATCACGTCGCGCGTTGCATCTGTAAAGTTGCCGAGCAACGAAAAGCAGCGGCTGCAGACGAACTCCTCCACCGTCATTCCGAACATATAGGCATCTGAAGTGTTATCGATAAACTTTCCCCAGTCATTAAGCTGACGCGAATCTTCAGACGAGGCATTGAGAATGCCGCTGCAGATGTCGAAAACCTTCTCAGCGAATATATCTCTGCTCCATTCGTAGGGGCTTTCAGGAATGGAATCAACCGGGAGTTTGCGCGAATCGGCCTGCCACCTTACAGAGCCATAGACCGAAGCATATACGTCGGCCTTTATCAGACCGAACGCCGGGCGCCAGGAATCCGGAGCCATACCGGCAACGCTGTCGATCTTCGCGATGCCTTTCACTACATTCTTTCGGCTTACGATGTTATCGGCCGTCAACATCTGAATCGATGCCTCAACTGTCGCCGGCCAGTCGCCGACAGCAGTGGCTTTCTCCAAAGCAGCGGAAGCGTTTTTCTCCACTGTCTTAGGATATGCGAAATCAGGAGCGTTCATGGCAGAGGTCTTGGTGGTTTTAGTATTTTTAATGGTTTTGGCTGAGGCGCCGGGTATGGCAAACCCTCCTAAAAGAACAACAGTTGCCATTAAGGCAACTGTACGCAGATAAAAAATATTTTTCCTCATGTCTTGATAATCTATGAAGTGATAGGGTGTGGGTGTCAGCATTCCGAAGGACTCTCAGCGCAGTCGCTGCATGGAGAGGGGGCGTCTTTTCGGTCTTTGTTTTTCCTGTCAGAGGGTCGGGAGTCGGGTTTGCCTTGTGAATGATGGCTGTCACGGTTCTTCTTCCGCATCTCCTTCATCTTCTCGAAGAATTTCTCCTCGCCCTGGTGCATCGTGTAGATCTGCTTGGCAGAGAGGAATGATTCCAGACGGGAGTCGAATTTCCTAACGATTTCATTGTCCTTCTCACGGGCTTTCTGCTGAAGCTCGGCGAGTTTACGATAGTCAGCTTCTGATGCGTCTTTGTTCTTCTTCAGCTGGCGTTCAAACTTCCAGGCCTCGCTCCCGGCTTTGCGACGCTGTTCGTCGTATTCCTTATATAAAGGAGCGAATTCGGATTTCTCCTTGTCGGAGAGCTGCATTTCCTTAGCAAGGAAATCTATCTTAAACTGCAGCAGCTCCTCCCTCATCTTTTCCTTGTCTTTTGCTTGCGCGAAGACGGAGGGCAGTGAAAGGATTGCGAGCAGCAAGAATAAAAGGTATTTTTTCATGATTTAAAATGTTTTTCGTCGTGGTCATGGTGTTTCGTCACAGTTTACGAAACACTCAATATCAGATGTCTGTGCTGTCGAAATCCTCTTTGAAGTCGTCGAAAGAGGAATACTGCGAGCAGATGTCGTCTTCAATCATAAACACTTCGGCATTGTCTGTGGGAGCATACCACTCCGAATGGTCGGCGTCGGCCATGGCGAGCGCTATCGATTCAGGGGGATTGTCGAGGCTGAGATCGGCCGATGTCATCATGTGGAACATCTTCATCATACACCAGATACCGGCAAACATAGCCGCCATATAGATGTAGGGCTGCACCTTCTTCCACATTGAAATCTTTTCGGGCTGTGCCTCCTGATATTCAGGCAGATTCGCCATTATTTTGCTCCTGACACTGTCGAAATAGCCCTCCGGCACGGTGTATCCCGTCTGATGGCCTGCTTTTTCGAGTATGTCGTGTCTTGTTTCCATGTAAATATATGTCGATATAAATGGGTGAATTTTAGATTATTGATTAAGTCGGCAGGGCATTTTGCCCTTGCTTCTGAATATCAGACAAGAATCTCTCCTATAGGTTTAACGTTAAAAAATAAAAAATGCTATTGTGAAAACGGATTTTTTGTGTTAATTTTGCGTCGAAATGGCAAAAACGGCAATTCCCATAGATGAGAAGAAGCTCATAGAGCAGCTTCAGGACCCGAAGACGGCATCCGCCGCCTTCGACAGTCTGATGCGTGCCTATGGAGAACCGGTCTATTGGCAGATCCGTAAGCTCGTTGTGCGCCATGAGGATGCCGACGACATTCTTCAGAACGTATTCCTGAAGGCCTGGAACAACCTCAAGCATTTCAGGGGAGAGGCGAAGCTTTCCACATGGCTCTTCAAGATAGCGATTAACGAATCGATCAACTTCATCAATAAGGAGAAGACCCGCAATCAGATATCCTCGGAAGAGGGCGACGACTCCTTCCTGCTCAACAACATCCAGGCCGATGAATACTTCGACGGAGATGAACTGCAGGCCGAGTTGCTCAAGGCTGTAGCGAAGCTTCCGGAGAAGCAGCGACTCGTATTCAACATGCGTTATTTCGATGAAATGAAATATGAGGACATCTCCGAAATACTTGGCACCTCCGTCGGAGCGCTTAAGGCGAGCTATCACCACGCCGTAAAGAAGATAGAGGATATATTCTCGGAGAATTAAGCACTTATGTGAACCATAGTTCCGGTATTTGGTTATTAAGATAAATCAAATTAGAAAACTTTAACCAAAAATAAGAATTATGAAGAAGAAACACATCGTGCTCATCATAGCCCTTTTAATGTCGGTCGTTCCTTTCAGAGCCACAGCCCAATATACCAGCATAGTGAATCAGGCCACCAACATGATGCAGACCGCCTTGATGGGGGGCATGCGCTATAGAGGATATGTGGAAGCCTCCTATACGGGCGGTTTCGGCAACCTTCAGGCCGACTTCGTGGGCATCAGCACGGTGCAGGGCGTGCAATACGCAGACTGGTTTTTCATGGGTGCCGGTCTGGGAGTCGATCTGGTGTATTCCAAGACGGATGCAAGCTACAACGGATGGTTTGGCGACCGCAAGACGCGTACGAGCGGAGCCATGGTGCCGATCTTCACCGATTTCCGGTTTAACATAGGCGGCAACCAGGGACCTTCCTTCTTCATCGACATCAAGGCGGGCGGGTCGTTTCTGATAGGAAAGAACTATCTCGCCATTGAGAACGGATATATCAACGGGTCGGAATACTTCATGCTCAAGCCCTCGATCGGTCTTCGCGTGCCGGTAGGAGGAAACGGGAAAAGATCCATGAACCTCGGCTTTACATATCAATTATTGACTTGCAACTATTGGTGGTACAATAATACGAATTCCGGTACGTTAAATTCATTAGGGGCCACAGTATCCTATCAATGGTAGGGTATGTGTGATTTCAAGATGAACCACAGCAATCATAACGGCCTTCCCCGCACGAGCGGGAGAGGCCGTTTTACGTTATCAACAATATTCACAATAAGCGAATGAAACGACTTTTACTTTCGATATTGGCTTCCGGGCTTTGCGCAGGAGCCATGGCGATTCCGGCCAAACCGGGACTCATCGCCTATACCCAGCCAGACGGCACAGTGGTCAACATTCAGATTGTCGGAGACGAGCATGCCCATGCAGTCTATTCCGAAGAAGGCCTCCTGCTCGTAGAGACCGAGGGAAGGCTGGAATACGCAAGGTTCAACTCCGAGGGTGAGCCTGTGGCTTCAGGGGTCATGGCGAGTGCCGGAGGAGACGGACATGCGAGGAAGCTTAATCTCCAGTCGCAGTCAAATATCGACCGTTGGGCGGAGAAACTGGCGGCAGCCAGAATCGGGCGCCTTGAAAAGCAGCAGGCCGTCAGGGTCATGCGCGCGCCGGCCGTAGCAGCCGAAGGAGAAGGCGGTGATTCCGATCGCCTTGTGCCCTTGAATTTCGGCAGATGCGAGTCTACTTTCCCTGTGCTCGGAGAGCAGAAAGGGCTCGTGATACTCGTGGAATACGACGACGTGGCATTCACGTATGGAGACTACGACTATTTCCACCGCATGCTCAACGAGGAAGGATTTTCAGATTACGGCTCGCTCGGCTCAGCCCGTGATTGGTTTGTCGAGAACTCAGACGGCAAGTTCCTTCCGGATTTTGACGTCTATGGACCGGTGAAACTCCCTAACAATCGACAGTATTACGGAGGAAACGACAGTTTTGGCAATGACATACGCCCACATGAGATGGCCATCCACGCCTGCCAGATACTTGACGATGAGGTGGATTTCTCCCAGTACGACCGCGACGGCGACGGAGTCATCGACAATGTCTTCATCTTCTACGCCGGAAAGGGTGAGCACGACAGCGGCGTAAAGAACGCCGTGTGGCCCCACTCATGGGAACTTGCCCTCGGGCTTCCAGGCGAGAAATACATCTTCGACGGGGTGCAGCTCAACCACTATGCCTGCACCTGCGAGTACCCGAGCGGCTACAAGCGCCCCGACGGCATCGGCACATTCATACATGAGTTCAGCCACGTGATGGGTCTTCCCGATCTATATGTAACGAATTATACCACTGGCTTCACACCCGGCGAATGGAGTGTCATGGACCAGGGGCCCTACAACAACGACCGCCTGACACCTCCCAATTATTCCTCATATGAGAAGGGAGCTCTGGGCTGGATCGACTTCAAGCCTTTCGAGGAGGGCCGGATGGAGATACATGATCTTTCCTCGACCAACGAAGCCTTTGCCCTTCCGACCGACAGCGATAATGAGTTCTTCTTTTTCGAGAATCGTCAGCAGCATGGCAATGACGCGTTCCTGCCCGGGCACGGTATGCTGGTATGGCATGTAGACTATAAGAAGAGTTATTGGACTATGAACATAGTCAATAACACATCCACCCATCAATGCGTAGACCTGATAGAGGCCGACAACGTAAAGTCGACGGCTACCAGGGCCTCCGATGCTTTTCCGGGTACGAAGAATGTCACCGCGTTCGGTTTCGACACCAAGCCTCAGTTGATCAGCTGGTCGAAGACTCGTCTTGCCTTCGATCTTGAAGACATAACCGAGTCGGAGGATGGCGTGATCAGCTTCAATGCCGTTGACTCGGATGTGAACGCAGTGGAAGGAGTGGCAGCGGAAGACGGCGGCGATGGCGTATACTTCGACCTTATGGGGCGCCGTGTGGCAAATCCCGGCAAGGGCATCTATATCCGCAATGGAAAGAAAGTATTGATCAAGGATTGAAATGAACTTGAGCGGAAGCCTTAAGTTTCCTATAGAAAGAAAATGCAACGCCCGGCGAAAAATCGATTGCGGCGGGCTTTGCATTTTCT
>CAMWMK010000107.1 GCA_947175295.1 uncultured Porphyromonadaceae bacterium | reverse complement strand
CTCAATTTTTTTTTTTACACCCAACACATTATTCAAAACACCTTCGGTCCCCACGCGTCTGTGCGGTGGGGGCGCCCGCGTCTGTAGGAATAGCCACAAGACAGTGTCCCGGCCGCCTTCTCAAACTTTATATAAGACCTGAGCGTTATAGTGCATATAAACAGTTAATTTATCAAATAATATTATGAAGACTCTAAAGGAAACAATCAAGGAATCAAAACCCACTCTCGTGGTTTTCATGCATCCGGGAAGCCAGGACGCCGTAGACATCAAGTATATGGTGAAAGCCATCGAAGACAAATACGCCGGCAAAGCCAACACCGCCCGCGTCGACGACACCCACGGGCAGCTTAAGGTGGAGTACAGACTGGAAGAATATCCTACCTATATCCTCTTCAAGGAAGGACAAGAACTCATGCGCGAAAGCGGGGCCAAGACCGAAAGCCAGCTTGAGGAAATGATCGACCGCGCACTCTGATATTTTTATTTTCCCGGCTCTACAATATGAAAGGCATGGATGGCGTTATGTAAATGTAATTATTAACACACCATGCCTATGACAAACGGTTCTACCACTATTTTGTCATCATCATCAAGTCAGCAATCTATGAAATCACCCCAAAGAGCGACAATCGAAATGATCCGCCAGTTCGCACGGACCTGCATCACGATTAAGGATATGAACTTTGATGTAATGATGGCCAACTGAAACAAAAAGCACCTCCCCCTGAGGGGAAGTGCTTTTCTTTTTCCGGTAGATGGGCTTTCACCTGCGTCTTTTCATGCGCACCACGTTCTCGACATGGTGGGTATGAGGAAACATATCGACGGGCTGCACGTCGGTCACTTCGTAATGAGCGTCCATCAATGCCAGGTCGCGGGCCTGAGTGGCAGGATTGCAGCTTACATATACTATTGTCTCGGGCGCGGCGTTGAGAATCACCTTCACTACGTCTTCATGCATTCCGGCCCTCGGAGGGTCGATGATCATTATGTCCGGCACCCCATGCCTGGCTACAAACTCATCCGTAAGGATGTCTTTCATGTCGCCTGCATAGAAAAGGGTATTTTCAAGCCCGTTGACCTCCGCGTTGAGTTTCGCGTCGTCGATGGCAGCCTCCACATACTCGATGCCCACCACTTTCCGCGCGCCGCGCGCTACGAAGTTGGCGATCGTTCCGGTCCCGGTGTAAAGGTCGTAGACGAGTGGTTTCCCCTCTTCGCGCCGGAATCCGTAGCGCCCGGCCTCCTCTTCGGTAAGTTCCTCGCGCGGAGCGATTCCGGCAAACTTCCGGGCCACTTTGTAAAGCTCGTAGGCCTGCAGGGAGTTGGTCTGATAAAACGACTTGGCGTTGACCCGAAACTTCAGTCCTTCCATCTCCTCCTCGATATAGTCGGGACCTTTCCAGGCCACTATCTCCTGATCGGATATGGTGTCGTTGAGCTTCAGGTTGACCACATAGAGGAGCGAAGTGATCTCCGGGAAAGCCTCTGCGAGATAGTCCATTACGAGCTTGATCCTCTCCAGATCATCCTCGCCAAACTGAAGGCACACCATGCACTGCCCCGTAGAGGCGATGCGAATCATCAGTGTACGCAGCAGCCCACGGTTCTCCTTGATGTTATAGAAGGAAAGTCCGTGCTCTTCAGCAAAGGCATAGAGACCGTTGCGGATGCGGTCGCCGAGTTCAGACTGAAGGAAACACTCTTCTATATGGAGCACCTTATCGAAGGCTCCGGGAATGTGGAAGCCGAGTGCGTCAGGAGAATCGTCGAACACCTTTCCGCTCTTAACGTCTTCCCAGGTGCGCCATTTCTTATCGGAGAACGTATATTCCATCTTGTTGCGGTAGCGCCAGGCCTCCTTGCTGCCCAAAGCGGGAGCCACTTCCGGAATAGCTACCTTTCCGATACGGGTCAATGCGTCTACCACTGTCTGGCGCTTGCAGTCAAGCTGCCCCTCATAAGGGATATGCTGCCATTTGCATCCGCCGCAGATTCCGAAGTGCCGGCACTTCGGCTCCACCCTCATCGCCGAGGGCGCTACGAGCCGCTCGATATGTCCTTCGGCAAACGAATGCTTCTTGCGGTCTATCTTCACGTCGGCTATGTCGCCCGGTGCCCCATATGGGATGAAGACCACGATCGGCGACTCATCGGTCGGGCGCAGCTTCACTCTGGCGAGAGCCTTTCCCTCGGCAGCCATCGCAGTAATCTCAACGTTTTCAAGAAGCGGTAGAAATTTTGGTTTCCTTGCCATTATCCTTCAGGGTCTTCTATTACGATGTCATAGTTTTCAAGCCACTCCATTGTCTTGGCGATGTATTCCTCCATCACTACGTCTTCCTCCACGAAAGGCACGACCTTGCGGTAATCGGTCATGATCTTCTCAATGATCGGCGACGACTTGAGCGGACGGCGAAAATCGATGCCCTGAGCGGCGTTCATAAGCTCTATGCCCGCTATATACTGGAGGTTGGAGATGATCTTATGCAGTTTGGTGGCGGCGTTCGCGCCCATGGATACGAGGTCTTCCTGTCCGTTGCTGCTGACGATGGAGTCGCAGCTCGCCGGCCATGCATACATCTTGTTCTGGCTTACCATGGAGGCCGCCGAATACTGAGGAATCATGAAACCGCTGTTCAGGCCAGGTTTGGCCACGAGGAATTCCGGCAGGCCACGAAGACCGAATATCAGCTGAGCTACGCGACGCTCCGAGATGTTGCCCAGTTCGTGAAGGGCCACTCCCATGTAGTCGAATACGAGCGCGAGAGGCTCGCCATGGAAGTTGCCGCCCGACACCACGAGGTCTTCATCCGGGAATACGGTAGGATTGTCTGTCACGGAGTTAATCTCCGTATGAAGCACATCGGTGACGTGGCGCATGGCGTCCTTTACAGCGCCGTGCACCTGCGGGATACAACGGAAAGAATAAGGATCCTGCACATGCTCCTTCTCCCTTTTGATGATTTCGCTTCCGGCAAGTATCCTGCGGAATACAGCGCCGGTCTCGATCTGTCCCTTATGCGGACGCACACGCTGTATGCACTCCCAGAAAGGTTCTATACGGCCATCGAAAGCCTCCAGGCTCATCGCGCCGAAGAGGTCGAAGCAGTTTACGAGGTGCCAGCCGTCGATAAGGGCCTTGATGCCGTTGGCGCTCATGAACTGTGTGCCGTTGAGCAGTGCGAGACCTTCTTTGGATTTGAGCTTGATCGGACGCCAGCCGAAGCGGTCGAGCGCGTCGCGCCCCTTTGTCTTCTTCCCGTCTACCATCACATACCCCTCTCCTATCAGAGGCAGGAAGAGGTTGGCGAGCGGAGCGAGGTCGCCCGACGCGCCGAGCGAACCGCGGTCGTAGACCACCGGAAGCACATCGTTGTTGTAGAAGTCGAGTATCCGCTTCACCGTCTCCACCTGCACGCCGCTGAAGCCCATAGAAAGGGCATGGGCCTTAAGCAGAAGCATCAGTTTCACCACAATACTGTCTACCGGCGTTCCCACCGAGCAGGAATGGCTCTTGATGAGGTTTTCCTGAAGGGTGACGAGATCTTCCGGCGCTATATGGCGGTTGCAGAGCGAGCCGAAACCGGTGGTCACTCCATATATGGGCACCGTGTTCTCATCCGTCTTTGTATCGAGGAAGTCACGGCAATGCTGTATCTTTTCTATCGCCTCATCCGAAAGGGTGAGCTTGGCGCCATCCTTTAGGATGCGTTCTATCAGGTCGTAGGTAAGCAGAGAGCTTCCTATCGCATATTCTTTCATTTTTTCCATATTCAATGTATTACTTTTCCCTTCGCTATCGTGGTCTTCACGCAGTTCATGCCCACATAGTAGGGAAGCATGTTGATGTTGTCGAATTCAAGTATCGCCAGGTCGCCGTCTTTGCCCGGCTCTATCGATCCCTTCCGGTCGGCGAGTCCGCATGCGGCCGCACCGTTGATGGTGAGGGCAGTGATCACTTCCTCGATGGTCATGCCCATGTGTATGCATGCAAGGGCGATCATCAATGGAATGGATCCGGAGAAGCAGCTTCCTGGATTGAGATCGGTGGCAAGGGCTACGGCGCAGCCCGCTTCTATCATCCTGCGTGCGGGAGCATACGGCTCCTTGAGCGCGAACGCCGTGAGGGGAAGCAGGGTGGCTACTACGTTCTTCTCCGCCATATCCTTTATTCCCTGGTCGCTTACGTGGAGCAGATGGTCGGCGCTTACGGCTCCGAGTTCGGCGGCGAGTTCGGCTCCTCCGAGCTGTACGATCTCGTCGGCATGAAACTTCAACTTATATCCCATCGCCTTCGCGGCTTCCATAAGTCGGCGCGAATCCTCGAGTTCGAATACGTTCTTCTCCGTGAATACATCACAGAATTTCGCAGCTTTCCTGAATTTGGGAAGCATATCGGATATGATGAGGTCTACGTATTCACCCGTACGCCCCTTGTATTCCTCCGGAACAGCATGGGCTCCCAAGAAAGTGGGAACTATCTCGATTTTCTTTTTCGATGCAAGGCGGCTTATGGCCGCGAGCATCCTGGCCTCCGAGTTATAGTCGAGGCCGTAGCCGCTCTTGGCCTCCACCGTAGTGACTCCCATCGCGATCATGCGGTCTATCAGCCACTCGGCATTCTCCACGAGCTGAGCCACGCTTGCTTCCCTTGTGGCGTTGACCGTGCTCTGGATTCCCCCTCCCTTCTCCATGATGTTCATGTAGGAGGCTCCTTCCAGCCGCATGCGGAATTCATCGGCACGGAAACCGCCGAACACCATATGTGTGTGTGAATCCACGAATCCCGGGAGCACTACCCTTCCGTGGGCATCTATCTCCTTGAAAGTGGCTCCATTGCCGAAGAGTGAATATATCTGTCGCAGAGGATTGGAATTGCCGACATAGCGGATCACGCCGTCCTTGATGAGGATGGCTCCGTCTTCAATCACATTCAGGCGACCCATGTCGGCTCCCTTCACGGCCTGATTGCCGAGGGGAGTGACGATGGTGGCGTGTTTTATATATAGGTTTGACACTTTTTCTTTGAATTGAGAAGTTTTTTTTTCTAATTGAGAATGGAGAATTGAGAATTGAGAAATTCCTGAGTCTACGGAAGATAATTATGCATTATGCATTATGCATTGTGCATTATAAATTCTACATTATGAATTCTACATTATGCATTGTGAATTATGCATTATGAATTATGCATTGAGCATGGCGCGGAGCATTTCTTCGTCGGCCAGGAAGGGCTCGGTGATCATGAAGCCGTTTTCGGCCTGCGTGTCGTTCCATTCCTTCACTGTGGCCATGGCGTTCTCGTTGCGTGCCCAGCTGCGTCGGGCCACTCCACCCATCACGTCCCAGAGCATGGCCTTGGTCAGGATTTCGTCAACGCGGTCGCTGCCGTCGCATATCATGCCGAAGCCGCCGTTGATCGACTTTCCGATACCCACTCCGCCGCCGTTGTGAAGCGCCACGAGGCTCATGCCGCGAGCGCAGTTGCCGGCAAAGCACTGTACCGCCATATCGGCCATTACGTTGGAGCCGTCCTTGATGTTTGAGGTTTCCCGGAAGGGAGAGTCAGTACCGCTTACATCATGGTGGTCACGTCCGAGCATGATCGGGCCCACTTCTCCTTTGCGCACCATATCGTTGAATTTCAATGCTATCTTCAAGCGTCCCATAGCGTCCTGATAGAGGATGCGGGCCTGCGTGCCCACTACAAGGGCGTTCTTCTCCGCGTCGCGGATCCACACCCAGTTGTCCATGTCCTGACCGCGGCGCTCCTTGGGAATGCAGTCCATGGCAGCCTTGTCGGTCTTTACGAGGTCTTCGTGTTTTCCGCTCAGGCACACCCAGCGGAAAGGTCCGTAGCCGTAGTCGAAGAGCATCGGGCCCATGATGTCTTCCACATAGGAAGGCCAGATGAAACCATCTTTCTCATCCACTCCGTTCTTTGAGAGTTCCTTCACTCCTGCGTCATACATTGCCTTCATGAAGGAGTTGCCGTAGTCGAAGAAATAAGTGCCACGGTCTACGAGCGCCTTTATGGCCGCATAATGGCGGTGGAGAGTTGCGTCTACGAGGCGGCGGAATTCCTCCGGATTGTCGTGGAGCAGTCTGGTGCGCTCCTCGAAGGAAAGGCCTGCCGGGCAATAGCCACCTTCGTATACGGCATGGCAGGATGTCTGGTCGCTGAGGAGTTCGATCTTCTTGTCGTTGTTCACTGCATACTCGAGAAGGTCTACGATGTTGCCGTGGTATGCGATTGAGAGGGGCTTCTTCTCCGCCATGGCTTCTTCGGCAAGGCGGAATGCCTCGGCGAGGTCGTCGGTGACTACCTGCACCCATCCCTGATTCTTACGGGTATCTATACGGGAGGCATCCACTTCGGCGACTATGGATACGGCTCCTGCGATGTCGGCGGCCTTTGGCTGGGCACCGCTCATTCCACCGAGTCCGGAGCTTACGAAGAGGTGGCCACGGAGGTCGCCGTCCTGCGGCACTCCGAGCTTCATGCGTCCGGCATTAAGGATGGTGTTGAATGTGCCGTGTACTATTCCCTGCGGACCGATATACATCCAGCCGCCGGCAGTCATCTGTCCGTAGTTGGCTACGCCCATCTGCATTGCTTCGTGCCAGTCGTGGAGGTTGTCAAACATACCTACCATCATGGCGTTGGTGATGATGACGCGCGGAGCCTCTGGACGCGAGGGGAAAAGGCCGAGGGGGTGGCCCGATTCCACTACGAGGGTCTGGTCTTCCGTCAGGTTTTCGAGATATTTCTTTATGAGTCGGTATTGGAGCCAGTTCTGGCATACCTGCCCGGTCTCTCCGTAAGTGACAAGTTCGTAGGGATATAGGGCGATGTCGAAGCAGAGGTTGTTGTCTATCATCACCTGAAATGCCTTTCCGGCGAGGCATTTGCCCTTGTATTCGTCTACCGGTTTTGCCTTCAGGTCTCCTTCAGGACGCCAGCGGTAGGCGTAAATGCGTCCGCGGGTACGCAGTTCCTCAAGGAATTCCGGAGCGGCTTTGGCGTGAAGTTCCTCCGGCAGATAGCGGAGGGCGTTCTTCAGTGCCGTTATGGTCTTTTCTGGTGTGAGTGTGTAGTGACGGTCCGGAGCTCGGCGGATACCGTCGGCAAACTTCGGATCTTCGGGCCATTCGGCCGAAAGGAGTATTCTGTTGTCTGTCATATATCAGGTCAGTTATAGTCTTTTGTAATTGTAGAGTGGACGTATAATGCGCACACTCCACAAAGTTAATGAAAATTTGCCATATATCCTAACTTTCCCCTAAAAATTTCGTGGGAGTGACTGCTCCAGAGCCGTCTCTACGTGTATGAGGATGGGAATATCAATTATTTTTATTAACTTTGCATAAAAAATCGACATGAAAAAACTTCTCCTGATAGTAGACCCTCAGATAGATTTCATCAACGGCTCGCTGCCCGTTCCGGGTGCTGAACAAGCTATGAACGATTTGGCTTCATACGTCGAATCGAAAGCGTCGGATTACGCCCTCATATGCGTGACATGCGACCGTCATCCCCTTCGCCACTCTTCTTTCTCAGATTTCGGAGGGCAATGGCCGTCGCACTGCGTGGAGTCGTCTGTCGGAGCTGCCGTCTGGCCTCCTCTCATGCAGGCCCTCGAAAAGCATCCAGACCTCGTACGCTTCCTCTACAAAGGAGAAAATCCTGACAAAGACGAGTATTCCATCTTCCAAAGCAGCAAGGGGGCAGCAGTGATGGATAGCTACATAAAAGTGGCCGGTATAGAGGAAATAGACATCTGCGGCCTCGCCGGAGACGTATGCGTAGCCAACACCCTCCGGGACGCACTGCGCCTCTACCCTCGCACCCGTTTCCATATACTGCATCATTTCATAGCTTCTCTTGACGGAGGCCAAGAATCCTGATGTATACCTGAAAACTCGTGTTTTGGTCGAGTGATGTGCCCAATGGGGCCGCATTTATCTACCCCTCTTTCCTTCCATATGCGTCTGGATGATGCCATTCAGGATCTGCCCGACCGGAAGACCAAAGCTGACCTTACCCATCTTCACTGTAGGCGTGACGATAGGCTCCAACCTATATTTATCCGTGCCGAACCGCTGCACGGCCTGCGCTCCGACATCCACTCCAAACGTTTCATTAATTTGATAACTGACATATCCCCCGAAAGTCGATACTCCGAAATATCCGATCATCGACGGCGGCATCGGCGATCCGTTCGCCATCATCGGTGGGCGACCGAAATAATAGGTGCCGAAACCAGTGGCTGAGAAACTCGATGAAAAATCGTACCGGACCGTACCGTTCACTCCATATTGAGTATGAAGATCATTGAAATATCCATACTTGTTCGCCACGCCTCCAAAGTAAAGTGATAGGCGCCCTACGTTCTGCATTAATCCTATGCTTCCGCTATCGATAAGCATCAAGCCCGGCATCTCCGTCCTATTTCCCATAGCCAGAAATCCCCCGTTTCTCCAAAGCGGGATGTAGGCGGTTCCCGGCGCATTGTAATAAGTTGACTTTATGGATCCATCATAAACCTTCGGAATACCCTCCCACGCCAATGAATCCTTTAAAGTAAAATGATGGTCGGTCTCTATTTCCTTGTTTAATGTCAAAACTTCCGATTCCTTCAAGGATGTTCCTTGCCCGGCAACACTGTCTGGCAACCCATAAACCCGTATTTTCAGGTCATCATGGTTTTCCTGTCCGAAGCATAGGACAGGAGCAGCGAAAATCAGAATCATCGATATCCATCTCATAATATCAGTTTTTTTTGAGAGTCTATACCTATTTTTTTATTTAACGTTATCATGCATAAAAAGTTTTAATCAAAAGGGCTTAATTTCAATACCCCACGGGATCACGACCGTGCATTTTTATCAGATTTCTTGCATTATCATTGGGAAATTTCGATATAAATCATTATCTTTGCGAAATCAAACACCTCGGCCATGACAAAGAAACGAAAGGAATACTTCATGAATCTCCGAAATGACGTAGCATTCAAGCTGCTTTTCGGAACACCCCAACACGCCAATCTCTTGATGCGTTTTCTCAACACAATATTCACGGGAGATAAAACCATAACAAATGTTGAGTTCAAAAACAAGGAAGTGCTTCCACCTGACAAAAACGGCAAGAGGATGGTCTACGATATATACTGCATCAATCAAAGGAAGGAATACTTCATACTGGAGATGCAAAACGTATATGAACCTTTTTTCGAAAACCGTGCCCTACTCTATACCATAAAAGGACTTTCCGAACAGGTGAAGAAGGGTCAGAGCTATGTCCTTAATCCAGTCTATGCTATTTTTTTCACTAATTTTGATTTCGAACATCTAAAGAAAGGCATACCTCACAATTTCGGAGTAATAGACCGGGAAACACATGAGGAATTCACAAATCTTCTTAACATGAGGTTTATCCCTATGTCTTCCGTTAAAAAAACATGGAATGACTGTAAAACAAGCTACGATAAAATTTTGTTCCTAATTAAAAACATACATAAGATGGATAAGAACTCAGAAGCATATAGAAGCAAGGAATACCAGGATTTCTTCGAGGCTGCCGAACTTGACAACCTTGCGGAGGAGGATTTCGTAGCCTATAGTCAGTCCTACGCTAAAATGGAGGAGAGCGAAAGAGCTCTTGAATATGCTTGCGCCCAGTCTTTCTCAAAAGGTGAATC
>CAMWMK010000106.1 GCA_947175295.1 uncultured Porphyromonadaceae bacterium | reverse complement strand
CGTTGGTCTGCATATCGAATACTCCTTTTCTTGTTTCTTTCAAAGGCAAAGTTAATAAAAAAACAAGGGAGAGCCAAATTTAAAATCAGTAAAACAATACACCTTAATATTGTGTTTCTGAAATAAAAGTATTAATTTTGCGTCACGAACCTCATCCAGATAAGGCGATTGTTGCCTTGTTTGAATTGAAATGTTTGATTTTGAATATATTATGAATAATCTCGTAATAGTAGAGTCACCTGCAAAAGCTAAAACCATTGAAAAATTCCTTGGTAAGGGGTACACTGTGCTCTCTTCCTACGGACATATACGCGACCTTAAGAAAAAAGGAATAGCTATAGACTTCGATAATGATTTTGCGCCGGAATATGAGATTCCGGCAGATAAGAAAGATACGGTCCGCAAGCTCAAGGAGGCAGCTAAGAACGCCGATATGGTGTGGCTCGCATCCGATGAAGACCGCGAAGGAGAAGCCATCGCGTGGCACCTTTATGAAGTGCTCGGACTTAACCCGTCGAATACGAAGCGAATCGTATTCCATGAAATCACCAAACCGGCCATACTCAACGCAATTGCCAATCCACGCGACATCGACATCGACCGCGTCAACGCCCAGCAGGCACGCCGCGTACTCGACCGCATCGTGGGTTTCGAACTCAGCCCTGTGCTCTGGAAGAAGATAAAGCCGTCGCTCTCGGCCGGAAGGGTGCAGAGCGTAGCAGTGCGCCTCATATGCGAGCGGGAGAAGGAAATAGCAGCATTCACTCCGGAATCTTATTTCCGTGTCTCCGGACAGTTTGAAATCCCGGGTTCGAAGGCAGGACTTAAGGCCGACCTTTCACGCCGATGCAGAGACGAGAAAGACGCTATGGATGTCTTGAGCGAATGCCATGACGCCGCTTTCAGGATATCCGAGGTCAACGTCAGGCCCGGTCGCCGGCAGCCGTATCCTCCGTTTACCACCTCCACTCTCCAACAGGAGGCTTCGCGACGACTCGGCTTCTCGGTCAATCAGACAATGGTGATCGCCCAGAAGCTCTACGAAGACGGAAAGATAACTTATATGCGTACCGACTCCACTAACCTGTCCGAACTCGCGCTGCGCGACATCTCAGACGCGATCCGCAACGGCTATGGCGAGGAGTATCTGAAAGTACGCCATTATCATACCCATTCCAAAGGAGCCCAGGAGGCCCATGAGGCCATACGCCCTACCTACGTCAGCAACCGCACCATTGAAGGCGACGCAAAGGAGCAGAAGCTCTACGACCTCATATGGCGCCGTGCGGTAGCTTCCCAGATGGCCGATGCCGAAGTGGAGAAGACCACTGTAGACATCGCCATCATTCCTGACGAAAGCAAAGTGGCGTCGGAAGACACCTCGCACGGAGTGTTCAAGGCCGAAGGGGAGGTCGTTGTCTTCCCCGGATTCCTCAGTGTATATCAGTCAGGAGCAGGAAAAGATACCTCACTTCCGCCGCTGTCGGTAGGGATGGACCTCAAGCCGAAGGAAATCACCGCCACTGAAGACTTCACCCAGGCCCCGGCAAGATATTCGGAGGCTGCCCTCGTGAAGAAGATGGAGGAGCTCGGCATAGGTCGCCCGTCGACCTACGCGCCTACCATTTCCACCATCCAGCAGCGTGAATACGTAAAGCGCGGCGAGAAGGAGGGCACTCCGCGCGACTTTAGGGAGATCTCACTCAAGAAGGGCAAGATCGATATGAAGACCAAAACCCTGAACGTCGGCAGCGAGAAAGGCAAGCTCGTCCCTACCGATACCGGAATGGTGGTCAATGATTTCCTTACTGAATACTTCCCTGATATCCTCGACTATAACTTCACCGCCAAGATCGAGGAGAAATTCGACGATATCGCTGAGGGAAAGCTTCCCTGGCAGAATGAGATGTCGGAGTTTTACGGAGGATTCCATCCGGAGATCGAGAAGATCAATACCCTCAAGATGGAGCATAAGGTAGGGGAGCGGGAACTCGGCGTCGACCCCAAGACAGGACGCCCCGTCTACGTGAAGATCGGCCGTTTCGGCCCAGTGGCGCAGATAGGGGAGGCCACCGATGATGACAAACCCCTCTTCGCATCCCTGCAGCCCGACCAGAGCGTGCAGACCATCACGCTTGAGGAGGCCCTCAAGCTCTTCGAACTGCCGCGTGATGTCGGCTCGTTTGAAGGAAAGAAGATACTGGCGGCCGTAGGGCGTTTCGGCCCCTACATACGCCATGACTCCTTGTTCGTTTCAATTCCGAAGGATATGTCGCCCCTTTCCATCACCGAGGCGGAGGCCATAGAGCTCATAGAGAAGAAGCGCCAGGAGGAAGCAAACAAATTCATAAAGTCTTTCCCTGAGCGTCCGGAGATAGAGATACTCAACGGGCGTTACGGCCCCTACTTCACATATCTTCCGGAAGGAGCGAAGAAGAAGATCAACTACAAGATACCCAAGGGTACCGATCCGATGTCGCTGACCTTAGACGACGTAATGAAACTCATAGAGCAGCAGGATGCCGCTCCCAAGAAGCGTCCGACTGCAAGAACGAAGAAGAAATAATAGACGATGATAACACAGGAACAATTGAAAGAGGCGGAGGAACGCACCGCCGCCCTCAAACGATACCTCGACATCGATTCCAAGAAGATCGAGGTGGAGGAAGAGGAACTCCGCACCCACGTTGCGGACTTCTGGGAAGACCGCGAGAAGGCTGAGGCCCAGATGAAGAAGATCAAAGACCTTCATTTCTGGATCGATTCCTATGAGGCGCTTGAGAAGCAAGTGGAGGAACTCCGGCTTGCATTCGACTTCGTGAAGGAAGGCCTCGTCACGGAAGAAGAGGTCGACGAGCAGTATGCCGTCGTGGCAAAGGATATCGAGGCCCTTGAGCTGCGCAATATGCTTCGCCGTGAGGAAGACAAACTCGGAGTGGTGCTGAAGATCAATTCCGGTGCAGGCGGCACAGAGAGTCAGGACTGGGCCCAGATGCTCATGCGCCTCTATCTCCGCTATGCCGAACGCCACGGATATAAGACATCGATCGCGCAGCTTCTCGAAGGCGACGACGCCGGCATAAAGTCGGTCACCATCAACATCGAAGGCGACTACGCCTACGGCTATCTCAAGAGCGAGAACGGAGTGCACCGCCTCGTGCGCGTAAGCCCCTACAATGCGCAGGGCAAGCGCATGACCTCGTTCGCATCCGTATTCGTCACTCCCCTTGTCGACGATACGATTGAAATCAACGTGGAGCAGGCCCGCATCTCATGGGATACGTTCCGAAGCGGGGGTGCCGGTGGTCAGAACGTCAACAAGGTGGAGTCTGGTGTGCGTCTGCGCTATCAGTATAAAGATCCGTACACTGGCGAGGAGGAAGAGATCCTCATAGAGAACACCGAGACCCGCGACCAGCCCAAGAATAAGGAGAACGCCCTGCGCCATCTCCGTTCCATACTCTATGAAAAGGAGATGAACCATCGCCTGGAGGAGCAGGCCAAGGTAGAAGCCGGAAAGAAGAAGATAGAATGGGGTTCGCAGATACGCAGCTATGTCTTCGACGACCGCCGCGTGAAAGACCACCGCACCAACTATCAGACTTCCGACGTCAACTCCGTGATGGACGGCGAAATCGACGAGTTCATCAAAGCCTACCTGATGGAGTTCGCAGCCTCCGAGGTCAATCCATAAAGCATAATTTATACTGCATTATTAGTGTGTGGTAATTGAAAGATCAAATGCATAATTCATAGTCCGGATTGATTATGAATTATGCATTTTGCATTATGCATTCAACTCGAGAAGCTGGTCAAGGAGGTTGCGGTTGTTGCTGAGGCGGGGCACCTTGCGCTGGCCGCCGAGCTTGTGGTTGCCTGCATTGGCCAGCCAGTCGTCGAAGAGGCCCGGACGCGCCGTGATGATCTCCGGCGGATCGAGGAAGATGGTGTGGGCGCGCTTGGCCTGATAGTCGGAGTTTACCTCCTGGAGGGTTCTGTCGAGGACATCGCGGAATTTCTCCATTGAATCAGGCTTCTCGTTCCATTCTATAAGCCACTGATGATGGCCGCGTCGGTTGTTGTGGGCATAGAAGGGGCCTGCAGTATAGTTGGCTATTCCCGCTCCGGTTGCGGCGCATGCCGCCTCGATGGCTCGGTTGGCGTTGTCTTCCATCACTTCCTCTCCGAAAGCGTTGATGAAGCTGCGGGTGCGTCCGGCTATCCTGATCTTTACCGGATCTGTGGCCGTGACCGTCACCGTGTCGCCGAGATGATAGCGCCATAGTCCGTTGCTGCTCGATATCAGGAGCTCATATGTCTTTCCTTCTTCCACTTCCCATGCCGGCACGGACTCGCCGCCTACTATTGGCTCGAACTCATAGAATACGGCTCCATCGAGGATCAGGAGCATCGAATGGTCGGCGAAATCATTCTGGAATGCGAAGAATCCCTCACTGGCGTTGTAGGTCTCCATGAAGTGCATCTTAGAGGAATCGGTAAGGGCTTCGTATTCCTTACGGTATGGACGGAAATCTATGCCGCCATGGAAGAAAACCTCCAGATTCGGCCATACGTCGGATATCTTGTCCACCCCCTTGATGCGGCATACCTCTTTCAGCACTGTAAGGAACCATGAAGGGACGCCCGATATATTGGTGATGTTGGATTTGGCGGCGGCCTCGGCAAGAGCCGGAAGTTTCTCGCTCCAGTCTTCCATAAGGGCGATTCTTTTCTCCGGCACACGCACCATATCCGCCAGTTTCGGCATGCGGTCGATGAGGGTGGCGCTGAGGTCGCCGACCTTCACGTCGTTTTTCAGGTTGAGCTCGTTGGCGAAGCTGCCTCCGAGAATCAGGCTTTTGCCTGAGAAGATCCTGCTTTCAGGATTCATCTGCAGATAGTGGGCCACTACATCTGAAGTGCCCGGATAGTGGTTGCGGCGCAGGCAGTCGTTGGTGATCGGTACGAATTTAGACTTTCCTCCGCTCGTGCCGCTGCTTTGGGCAAACCTTGTGCATCTGCCGGGCCAAAGCACGTCGCGTTCTCCCTCAACCATTCGCATGGCGTAGGGGCGTATGTCGTCGTAAGATACTGTCGGGACCGCCCTGCGGTAGGCTGCTACAGGGTCGAGCGACCTGAGTATGTCCTTGAATCCGTATTTCCGACCTATCTCCGTGTCGGCCGCGCGCTCAAGGAGCCACATCAGCTGTCGGCGCTGAAGTTGCTCCACGTGGCCTCTCCAATGCCGGGTGCGACGTGCGCGCGATGCGAAGAAAGGGCGGACTATAGGTGTGAAATCCATGGTCGTTAAGTTCAAGTTAGAGTGAGATCAGTGGTGAAGGCCTGTCGTCGTGCCTACGGCACCGGATCATAGCCGGAGCCACCCCATGGATGGCATCGGCCGATGCGCTTCAGTGTCAGCCATCCTCCTTTGATGGCTCCGTGCTTCCTGATGGCTTCGATGCCATACTGGCTGCATGTCGGAGTAAACCGGCAGCTTGGCGGAGTGTGAGGAGAAATCGCATACTGATAGAAGCGTATCACGGCAGTAAGCAGAATCTGGGCGATATTCATATTCACTCTTCTTAACAATCGGTATCCCCTTTGGGTTGAGGATAAAGTTTTTTTCTTACTTTCGAAAGTGCCGACCCGACAGCGGCCGAGATGGTCTCCATTCCGGCATTCGTCGTGTCCATATACACTATCGCCAGCGATAGCGTGCGTATGGCCGGATCAGCCTGGATGCGTTGCCTGAGCGGATGCCATTGCAGCCGGAATGCCTCACGTATGCGCCGGCGCATCAGCACGCGGTCTACCGCATGGCGACGCTTTTTCTTTGGCACTGTGATCATGAACTGCACGGGTCCCATCAGATCGGGCACAGCCTCCTTGAAGGAGCCCTTGAGTTCCTCATCCGAAAGGGCACGGAATGTCACCCGGATCGGACCGGAGTAGACGGATTTGCCTTTTTGGAAAAGTTCCTGAACGAGGGTTCGGTGGCGCAGCTTGGCGCTTTTCCTAAGTGTGAGGCGTTCGGGAGCGTCGTTGATCTCTTTTGTCTCAGTCATTTTTAAATGCGAGTTTAACTATATCTGCGGGAGCGCACACTATGTGGTCGGCATAAGCCTTGCGGAGCTCCGTGATGGGACGGAATCCCCATGTGACGCCTACTGAATCTATGCAGGCGCGGCGAGCGGTCTCGATATCCACTGCAGAGTCTCCTACATGCATCGTCTCCGCTTTAGGAGTGGGATGGGCGAGGAGCACGGCGAAGTCGATGCTCGGATCCGGTTTGGTAGGGCGGTCTTCAGTCTGCCCCATAATGGCGACAAACGGTATGTCGGGAAAGAAATGCTCGATTATCTTCTTCGCTGCGGATTCATACTTGTTCGTGGCCACGGCCAGGGCTATATGGTTGTCGGTGAGCTGCTGGAGCATCTCGGGGATGCCCGGATATGGCTTTGTGAGGTCTGTGCAGTGCTCGTCGTAGTATTCTCGGAAGATGGTCAGCAGTTCGTCGATTTCCTCCTGGGTGGCGTCGGGCTGCGCACGCTCCATAAGCTTGCGTATGCCGTTGCCTACCATATATGGATAGGCGGCAAGGGGATGCTTGGCATAGCCCTTGGCCTCGAGGGCATGGTTGCATGCGGTTCCGAGGTCGGCTATCGTGTCGAGGAGTGTTCCGTCAAGGTCGAATATGATGAGCTTTTTCATTTTTCGGTAGTGTGGTGTTGTGTGTAGTTTTGGAGATGAGGGTTGTGGAGTTCAGTCGGTAGTTTCGGCTTTGGAGGTTATCATTCCTTGTGCGGTCTGGGTCTCTATGATGTCGCCGGGCTTCACGGTTTTTGGATCCGTGACGGCTTTTCCGTTGACCCGAGTGATTGAATAGCCTCGTTTGAGGGTCGAGGTGGGACTGAGCACTTCCGTAAGCCGGCAGAGCGAGTCAATACGTGTTTTCTCCTTTTCCAGCATTGAGATGGCCGCTGTTCTGACAGACTCAGCCATAGACTCAAGCAGAGGGTATTCTTTCTGTATGCGCATCCTTGAGGCCATGCGGAGTGTCGTAGTGATTCCTTCGAGCCTGATCTTCTCTTTTGAGGTAGCCTCGCGTGCGGCTGAGGGAATCAATGCGGATAGGCTTTGGAGTCTGATGCGGGCGTTCCGTATCCGGGCGTCGGCGAGCGAGGGAATCATCGTCTCTATGCTTTGAAGGCGTATATGCTCTCCCTTCAGGCGCTCCGTAGCGAACGATGCTATCCTGGAAGTGAGGTCGCAGACCCGTTGCCACGCCATTCCCGCCGTGTCGGAAAGCCATGCGGCCACTGCTGTAGGGGTCTTGCAGCGCACGCAGGCTATCTCATCGAGAACGCAGCGGTCGCGCTCATGCCCTATCCCGACTATTACAGGAATTGGGAAGGTCGCTACCCGGCGCGCAAGATTCAGGTCGTCGAAACCGTTCATATCGGTTGTGGCGCCTCCGCCGCGTATGATCACCACGCAGTCCCACGGCATGATGGAGCTTGTCTGCTCTACGAGGTCAAGCGCCGCCATTACGCTTTGGGCCGTGCGGTCGCCCTGCATGATGGCGGGGAATAGCAAGGTGTTGAACTCTACTCCGGCGGAATTGTGCTGGAGCTGGTTCATGAAGTCGCCGTATCCGGCTGCGGTAGCCGAAGAGATGATGGCTATCTTGCGGGGAGGATCGGAAAACGTCAGGGAGCGGTTGCGGTTGAGTATGCCTTCTCTCTGGAGCGCAGCCAGTATCTCGCGGCGTATGCGCTCGAGGTCGCCCATGGTGAACGACGGTTCGATATCGCCGATGTTGAATGAGAGGCCGTAGTTGGGATGATAGTTGGCGCCGCCGTAAAACATCACCTTCATTCCATTGGTCAGTTCCCGCTGTGTCGCATAGAGGAACTTGTTCTTTATATGCAGGTAACGGTTGGCCCATATGTTGGCTCTCATGCGGGCTACAGTGGTGCCGGAGGCGTCTTTTTCGATGAGAGTCATATAGCAGTGTCCCCCTCTTTCCGCCATATCGCTTATCTCGGCCACTACCCATGCACCCATGAGTACCGGCTCCCGGCTCATGGCCTGGGCCACGAAACGAGAGAACGCAGAAAGTGTATAGGCCGTCGGCCCTTCTTGGCGTGTAGTTCCTTCCATACTGCAAATTTAATCAAAATCCGTGAAATAAGGATAAAAATCATAGTGGAATTATAAGAATTATAAGTTTTCTGAGTTTCAGAACATTCTTTATTCGGATTTTTTACCTAATTTTGCATTATGTTTCCACTCATGAAGCTGACATATCGTGGTTTCGTGCCGGTATTCCTCGGGATGCTGGCCGCGGCTTGTTTCATCCTGGCGGGATGCTCGTCGAGCCGCCATGTGCCGGATGGAAGCTATCTTCTCGACAAGGTGAATATCCGTATAGACTCCACAGGAAAAAGCGAACAGCTCGACCTTACCGAGATGGAGGCATATCTTCGCCAGACACCAAACCACCGCATGCTCTGGAGCATAAAGTTCCGGCTCGGTTTCTACAACATGAGCGGCAACGACTCCACCAACTGGTGGAACCGCTGGATGCGCAAGCTCGGCGAGCCTCCTGTCATCTACGATCCGAAACTGTCGGAGGCAAGTGCGGAGCAATTGCTTCAGTATCTTGCGAGCAAGGGATATTTCAATGCCGACGTGACTGTGGATTCAGTAAAAAACGACCGGAAGAAAAAGATGGAACTGACCTACAATCTGACTCCCGGTCAGCGTAAGGTGATCACAAAGATGGAGTATGAGTTTCCCGACTCTGCGGTAAAGGCGATAGTGATGGCGGATTCCGCTAAGTTCCTGACCTATCCCGGGCAGCCGCTCGCCCGCGACATTCTGGAGAATCAGCGTACTGTGGTGGCGGATGCGTTGCGCAACAACGGCTACTTCAAGTTTGGCAAGGAATCCGTCACTTTCGTAGCCGATACTACGGAAGGTTCGTCAGACGTAGAGCTTGTGATGAAGGTCAGTCGGCCGCACGGGCCGGCGAAGGAACGCTCCGATATGTATTCCAGGTTTCTTATACGCAAGGTGACTGTGATCGCCGACGCGGAGGCTTTGGATGCGGAGAATCCCGTGTCTGCGGTAGGAAAGGATTCTGTCAGCTACCACGGCATTGAGATCCTCTATGCCGATTCCCGCTATCTTCGGCCATCGGTCATAGCCAACAACTGCTACCTCGCTCCGGGAGAGGTCTTCGCGCAGCGAAACGTAGACCGCACCTATCGCGCGTTTTCGAGGCTCGGCATACTGAAATTCATCAATATCTCCTTTGTTCCGGTAGGTCATATCGCTGACGAGGGTCTGCTCGACGTCTATGTGATGCTGACGCCGGGCAAGTCGCAGACAGCGAGCGTTGAGCTGGAAGGTACAAACTCAGAGGGTGATCTCGGTGTGGCTGTGGGCCTGACGTATTCCCATCGCAATATCGGACGGGGGTCGGAGACTTTCACCGGAAAGCTGCGTGGCAGCTACGAGTCGCTTTCCGGCAATCTCGAAGGTCTGCTCAACAACCGCTATATGGAATATTCCGTCGACCTCGGTCTTGAGATGCCCGAATTCAAGGCTCCGATATCCAGCAGAATACGGCGTCGCATACAGGCGTCGACGGAGATGAACTTCTCGATGAACTATCAGGAGCGCCCGGAGTATACGCGTGTGATCTCCACTGCCGGATGGAGCTACAAGTGGGTCGACGCGCGTAAGAACAACCGCCATACATTCACTCCGATCGACATCAACTACGTCTATCTTCCTGCCTCGACCAACGACTTCATCGATCTCATAGCCCCCGACAATCCTCTGCTTCGCTACAGTTATGAAGACCACTTCATCATGCGCATGGGTTGGCGGTGGTATCACTCCAACAAGCGCGAGGCTACTCCATGGCAGAAGACCATGCAGCGCGACATCTACAATGTGCGTGTCAACGCGGAGATAGCAGGCAACCTGCTTTTCGCCATCTCAAGCATCTTCGCCCATAGAAGCAATTTCCATGAGGATCCATACAAGGTGTTCGGCATTCACTATTCGCAGTATTTCAAGCTGGAGGCC
>CAMWMK010000105.1 GCA_947175295.1 uncultured Porphyromonadaceae bacterium | reverse complement strand
TCTGAGAATCATCACAAATTGCCCTATTTTTTTGCACTTCGTTCTGGAATCTTCAAAAAAATTTCAATTTAAATATAACTCATACATCCGGCGGATGAAACCATCCCAGTTAAGCTGAGATTCAAACCGCTTCCGGGCCGCGCAGCCTATTTCCTTCCTCAGTTCGGCGGAGGAGGCGAGGCGACGCATCTCCTCGGCCAGACGGGCTACATCGTGAGGGGCTACGAGGATTCCATCGCGACAGTGGGTGATGTATTCAGGCTGCGCTCCGTTGTCGCTGCAGATTATCGGGCGCCCTTCCTTCATGAACTCGATGTTTGACATGCCGAAGGCCTCGGGCCCTACCGAGGGGAGCACACCGAAATGCGACATACGGATGAAGTCTTCTGTATTCTCCTTATGCCTCGGCCAGTCGATCATGTGCATCACTCCCGCAGTGACTGCCCTGCGGCGCAACAGGTCGACGTAGTCGGGATGTCCCGTGCCCACTATCCTCAGCCTTATCTTGGAGCCTTTCAGCATCGCGAGCGCGTCTATCAGGTCTTCAAGCCCCTTGTCGGGTGCGAGACGTCCGAGATACATGGCTGTGACCGGCCCTTTATGCGGCTCTTCCGCTACAGGCTCAAGCGCTATGTTGAGGCTGTTGTGGATCACGCATTCGTTTATGTCGTCGTCGGCATAGCGTCCCTTCCAGTGCCAGCCGGAGAAGAACTTGTCGCGTGCGATCCTCGATACGAACACCATATGGTCTACGTTGCGGTAGACAAACCGATGGAAGGGGGATCGCCCGGCACGCCTCACGTAGTGGCGCGTCAGCACTACCCGTATGTCGTGGCGCCCGAGCAGCCGCCGCGCCGTCAGCGCGGCGAAGGCATCGCGGGTGGAGTGGCAGTGTACGGCCGTAGGCTCCCGGCTCTCGCCGAGCACATCGCATATACCCTTCACCGCATGGTAAGACAGGAAACCGCCGAGCTGCGCGAACCGCACGGGGATATCGTGGCGTCGGAACACGTCGTCGACAGCCCTTGCGTCGCGGGTAATGACCGCCACGTCATCGCCATGGTCGCGGCAATGACGGCATATGTCGAGGGCATAACGTTCCACCCCCGACCACATCACTGATGAAAGCACATGGATTATCCTCATCCTTCCTCAGCAGCTTGAGTGAATGGCTTCAGGCCTCAGTTGCGGGCGGCCAGCATCACTGAGAGGTCGGCTGAGGGAAGTCCCGTATAGCTGCCGACGAGTTTGTCGACAAGCTTGCCGTGATACGTCACGATGCCCTGCTGCACTCCCTCATTGGTAGAGATCATATTGTCGAAGCTCTCGTTGAGGCGCATTTCCTCAAAGAAGTTTACCATCACGTTGCTCAGCGCCATGGCTACGGTGCGCGGTACGGACACCGATGGATGAGACTCCTTGAAGTCGAGCACGTAGGCGCTGTCTTTCATCACGGCCGAGAGGTTTTTCGGAAATTCAAAGGGTCGTGTAGTAGTGCCGAGCAGGATTACGTCGGCGGTCTTCACTTTGTTGTAGAGCACCCTCGGATGGATCATGATGGTCTGTATCTGCGGGCCACACACATCACGGGCCACCGCGAGCATCGAGACATCGTTGTTGACCACCGTCACCTGCGCGCCCATGCTGAGGGCAGCCTTTGCAGCTGAGTATACGTCGGTGCCGTCGCCGATGATGAGCACCTCGCAGGGATTGATTCCCGCTACGCTCGCCAGGAGCACCCCCTTGCCGCCACCGAGATAGGAAAGGTTTTCCTGAGCATACATTATGGCGGCCCTTCCGTCGATCTCGTCGATGATGTCGGCGAAGATGGGGGTATCGTTGTGGCTATACATATTGTCGAGGCATCCCATCGTGATGTCCATATCCAGAAGGGTCTTTATCGATTCCTTATCGATGAGTCCGGAGGCCATAGTGCAGAGCAGGGCGCTTCCGGGCTTCATCATCCTGATGTCGGCGGGGCGCAGCGGCGAGAACGAGAGCACGGTGTTGGCTCCCAACGCCTCCTGGCGGCTTACTATCTTGACTCCGTATTCGGCATACGCGTCGTCTCCGAAGGAGATGTCGACACCCGCACCCTCCTCCATGGCCACCTTCAGGCCCGAAGAAGTAAGCAGGCCGCAGGCCTCGGGAGTGAGGAGCATCCGGGTCTCATCGCTGTCGGGATAGTTTCCGAGTATGGCTATGTCGGTTCCTTCGCCGTCAGCCAGCATATTTGCATGCATCAGCAGGGGTTCAAGCTCCATAGTGGGAGTTTCTTTCTGGATCATATCTTCATTCATGGCTTTAATGTTTTTTATTGAGCACCAACTTCGATGACCACGTCGGCAACGATGACAACGAAGACAACATCGGCAACGCAAATTTAACAAATTATTCCCGTTCCTCCAAATTGTTGAGATGGTTTTTGATGAAACTCTCTACGGTCTCTGCTATCTGCGATTTGTTTTCAAGCCTGTCGCCCGAGATGATGATCTGCGCGCGGTCGTAAAATGGTTTTCTTATCTTCATATGCTCCCGCAGAGTGCCGAGTATTTCGTCGCGCGACTTTCCAGCCATCAGCGGGCGCTTGCCACCGGCCTGCATGATGCGGTCGGCAATCACGTCGTCGGCCGCCTGCAGGCATACCGTCGTTCCGCGTGAGTTCATGAAGTCCATATTGTCGCCGAAGCAGGGAGTGCCTCCTCCGCAGGAGATCACCACGCCTTCCATCTCCCCCACTTCCCGGAGCATGGCGCCCTCGAGGCGACGGAACTCTGCCTCACCCTTCTGCGCGAATATGTCGCGTACGGTAGAGTGAAACCTCTGCTCAATATAGAAGTCAAGGTCGATGTGCTGCATGCCGGTGCGTCGTGCGAGGGCCCGTCCGAAGGTGGTCTTTCCAGAGGCCATATAGCCTATTATGAATATTGTCATCCGGTTTTGAATTGAGAATTGAGAATTTAGAATTGAAAATCGGGTCAGGGATTGGCGAGGGGGAGTTCGATGCGGAATGTGGTGCCCTGTCCGATTTCGGATTCCTTTACGAATATGCGGCCGTCGTGATATTCCTCAATGATGCGCTTCACGAGGGTCAGGCCCAGGCCCCAGCCACGCTCCTTGGTAGTATAGCCCGGACTGAATACCTTTGCGAAGTTCTTTCTCGGTATGCCCTTGCCGGTATCGCGCACCTCTATCCATACGCAGCCTTTGGCCGTACCCGTAGTGATGTGTATCTCCCCTACTCCGGCCATGGCGTCAACGGCGTTTTTAGTAAGGTTTTCCATCACCCATTCGAATAGGCTTGTGGATACCATCACTCCGTAGTCGTCTTCGCCGAAATGGAAGTTGAGCGAGACTTTTCCCGAGATGCGGCCCCTCATGTATTCAAGCGATGATTCGATGGTCTGGTTGAGATATTCCAGCTCCAGGTCGGGCCGGGAGCCGATCTTTGAGAATCGCTCCGCAATCTTCGACAGCCGTTTTACGTCTTTGTCGATCTCCGACGTCACCTCATGGTCGGTCCCGATGGCTTCGAGATACTGGCTCCATGCCATAAGCGAGGAGATGGGGGTGCCGAGCTGATGGGCCGTTTCCTTCGAGAGGCCCACCCAGACCCTGTTCTGCTCCGCCTTCTTGGTGTAGACCACGGCCGTGTATATGATGAGCACGAGCACTATCATCACGGCGAGCACCACGTAGGGATAAAGGCTCAGGCGCCGCAGCAGGATCGAGTCTTCGTAGTAGATGTATTGGTTGACGCCGGGATATACCTCCACCGGGATGAAGTGAGGGTCTTCTTTGACTATCCTGTCGAGGCTTTTGCTGCCGGTAGCCTTAGCAAGGCGCTTTTCAAGAAACCGCTGGTTTCGCTCCGAGAGGTCTGAAAACATTACGTGCTCCCCGTCGGCCACGCGGTCGGGGAGCTCGTAGTTTCTGTATTCAAGTATGTTCTTGTCGGCGTCGGTCACCATGACCGGGATTGAATTGTTCTGCGCTATGATGTTGAGCAGGAACTCGAAGTCTGCGTTGCCTTCGGTCTGGGCCATTTTCTCAGTGGCCGACGCCCAGATGTTCATCCTCTCGCGCTCCTGTATGGACAGCTGCTTCACGAGATTGGTAGATATAATCAGGAAAATTATCACGGATATCGTGGAGCAGACCATGAAGATGGTCTTTCCATACTGGTCGGAGATTACGGAGAGTTTCATCGGCTACGCTTAGATGAATTTGATGCGGGCTTTCTTCGTCACCCTGCATGAATTGTCGGCGAAGAGAGCTTCGCCGGGTTCGAGGGTTACGATCTCAGCTGCGATATCTGCGTCTTCGGGGTTCTCGATGGAGCATCCGCCCCCGAGCCACTGCTCGGGATTCTCAAGCAGGCGTTCGAGTATCTCGGCATCGTTGACCACGCGGAACTTTCCGTGGAAACCGTCGGGCACGTCCATGCGGTAGACCGACGACTCCACATTGAGCGATCGCGAAGCCTTGGTGAAGAGACCTTTCTGGTTGACGTATCCAAGGAACACCACCGGAGGAAGCCCTCCGGGGCGCGCGGCGCCACCCTGCTTCGGAGCGGCCTGAGGTTTTGCGGCTGCAGCGGGTTGCTCCGCCGGCCTGTGCTGCGGCTGAGCCTGGGGCTTCTGCTCCTGGGGCTTCTGCTGCGCGCGCTGACGCAGGGCCTCCACCTCACGCTTCGCCGCCTCGAGTTCGCGTCGGGTGGCATCAGCCTCGCGGCGTGCAGCCTCGAGTTCACTCTCAATGGTTGCGTACTGCGCCTTCAGCTGCTTGATCTCATCGTTCTTAGAGGTAAGGCTGGTGGCATATTGTTCGCGCATCTTGTTCTGCTCTTCCTTAGCCGCACGCTTCGCCTCGCGAATCTCCTTCTCGCCGGCCTGATGGTCGGCAAGCGTAGCGCCTGTCTCCTTCATGCTCTTCGAGGCATACATGACAAGCCATATGACCACACCCACCAGCACCACGAGAATGGCAATATACCATCCCGTATTGCTCGACTTCTTGGGCTGTTCGTCGGCGAGTCCGGCGTCGGCCTCCGCCTGAGCTATAGCAGCCTTCACTGCGTCTTCCGCCGCAGCATCCTCTGCGGGCTGAGCCGCGGGGGCCGCTGCAGGAGCGGCAGGAGTCTGCGCCGCCGGCTTCGCTTCAGCCTTCTTCGCCGGCTCGGCAGCCTTGGCCGGCTCGGCCGGCTTAGCGGCATCGGCAGGCTTGGCGGCCGGAGTCTCAGCGGGTTTGGCAGCTGAAGGAGCCGCCACGCTCATCTTGTTGAGGTGTTTGGCTAACACGCCCAGACACTTCTTGCCGTCGGCCTTCAGTCCCGGAGAATTGAAGAATGTCTTGCTCCAGTAGTCTACGAGCTTCTGCTTGTCCCATGAGGCATAGTCCTTCGGGACAGCTACTGCATTGAAGCTTTTGAGGTTTTCCTTCTCCTTTGCTTTCAGCGACTTGCTAAGTTCGCCCACACTCGAAGGAGAGAGTTTGTCGAGATAGTCCGACCCGTTGTTGGCATATCGGAGGTAATGCTTGGCAGCGATGGCCCGCGCCTGCTCCATTTCCTTATCGGTGACGGCGAAAGACGGGATAGCGGTGACCGTGGCCACCGCTATCAGGAATATTTTGAGAAGATAGTTCATCAGCGGGTATATATTATTCTTCAGCTTCCTTCATGTTGTGGAATACGTTCTGCACGTCGTCGTCGTCCTCGAAACGTTCGAGGAGCTTCTCGATGCTTTCACGCTGTTCGGGAGTTACGTCCTTGTAGTCGGTCGGTATTCTCTCGAACTCAGCGCTGACGATTTCCATTCCGGAGCCTTCCAGGAATTTCTGGATATTGTTGAACTGGTCGAATGCGCCGTATACGAGCCATTCCTCCTCTTCCGCCTCAAGTTCAGCGTCGAGGTCCATGAGTTCGAGCTCGAAGTCCTCGAGGCTTGTCTCGGGATTCGGCTTCACATGGAATACGCTCTTGTGGTCGAAAAGGAAAGAGAGCGAGCCCTGAGTGCCGAGTGAGCCGCCGTGCTTAGTGAAGTAGCTGCGTACGTTAGCCACCGTCCTCTGGTTGTTGTCGGTAGCAGTCTCCACTACGATGGCGATGCCGAACGGGCCGTATCCTTCATATACAATCTCCTTATAGTCGGATGCATCCTTATCGGTGGCCTTCTTGATGGCGCGTTCGATGGTGTCCTTAGGCATGTTTGCGGCCTTCGCGTTGTGCATGAGCATGCGGAGGCGTGGGTTCATATCGGGGTCAGGACCTCCGGCCTTAACGGCGATGGTGATTTCCTTACCGATGCGGGTGAATGTTCTTGACATATTGCCCCAGCGTTTGAGCTTGCGGGCCTTGCGGAATTCAAATGCTCTTCCCATATTCTGAGTTGTTGAGTTGTTTGGTTGTATGTTTCTGTAAGGGCCTTAATGGCTTTAAAGTCTTTAAGGCCCTTGATCTAATCTTTAATATCCAATAATTATCTTTAAGTAGCTGTTCAAATTAAAACGATACAATAAAATTCATGTCATGAATAGGATCTCGCACATCATCCGCTTGCCGATTCCGGCCGCTTTGGCCTTGAAGCTCATTCACGATGCCCGCATCGCTCATTCGCTCCGCGGCCAAATCGCCTCGGAATCGTCAGAGCGGCTGATATGCGTTTAATTTGAACAGCTACTTAGCGGAGCGATGCTCCGAGCTGGGACTGGAGGCTCTTTATGATCTTGTCCATCACGCCGTCGATCTGCTTGTCTTTGAGCGTGTTTTCAGGATCCTGGATGGTGAATGCCACCGCATATGATTTCTTTCCCTCCGGAAGGTTCTTTCCTTCGTATACGTCGAACAGCCTTACGTCGCGAAGCAGCTTTCCTCCGGCCTTGCGAGCGCAGGCCTCCACCGCGTCAAACGCAGTCGCGGCGTCGAGCAGGAGCGCGAGGTCGCGTCTTACGGGCTGGGTCTTCTCCAGCGGAGTGTAAGTGGTCTGGAACTTGGCCGCGAGTTTGCAGAGGTAGCTCCAGTCGATGCGCGCGTAGCATACCTCCTGGTCTATGTCGAGCATCTTGAGTGTCTTGCGGCTCAGGATGCCGAGAGTGGCGAGGGGTTTGCCGCTGCGATGGGCGATTTCGAGCTTAGCGCTGAAAGTCTCGTCGCTTCCCTGAGTCATCTTGAGGCCCGAAGCTGCCACGCCGGCCTTGACGAAGATATTGAGCACAGTAGCCTTGAGGTCGAAAACCGTTGTCTCCATCGCCTGACGGTTCCAGGCAGCGGCCTGGAGGTCGCCGGTCATCCAGATGGCGAGTTCCATATGCTCGGAATACTGAGCGAGCGGTCTATCCTCCGTCTTCTCCTTCGAGGGGTCGAAGGCATAGACATTGCCGAACTCATAGAATTTCAGATCGGCCGCCTTGCGGTTGACGTTGTGGGCGATGCTCTCGAGGCCACCGAAGAGGAGCGTCTGACGCATCACTCCGAGGTCGTTGCTGAGGGGATTCATCACCTTCACGCTGTTTTCGAGGGGGAAGTCGGCGTTGCCGTCGTAGTATTTCACGGCAGAGAGCGAGTTGTTCATTATCTCGCGGAAGCCTTGGCCCGAGAGGTCGTTGCTTATCACCTGCTGCAGCGAGTATGCTTCGTCTACGGCAGTGCGCTTCGAGAGGTTGGCGTGCATCTCCGTGCCGAACTCCACGTTGTTGTAGCCGTAGATACGGAGGATCTCCTCCACGACGTCGCAAGGACGCGTCACGTCTACGCGGTAAGTGGGCACCTTAATGGCCAGCACGTCTTCGTCAGCTGTCTCCCTCACCTCGAATTCGAGGGCGCGGAGAATGCCTATGATTATATCGCGGGAGATATCCTTGCCGATCAGGCCACGGCAATATTTCAGCGAGAAGTCCATCTCCACCGACTTTACCGGTTCGGGATATAAGTCGACCACGTCGCCGCAGATCTCGCCTCCGGCTATCTCGCGGATGAGCACGGCAGCCAGTTTAGCGGCGTATTCACATATGTTGGGGTCGGTGCCTCGTTCGTAGCGGAATGAAGCGTCGGTGCTCAGGCCGTGGCGACGGGCAGTGCGGCGTATCGATGTCGGGTTGAAGTAGGCGCTTTCGATAAACACGTCGGTAGTGGCCTCCGTCACTCCCGAGTCAAGACCGCCGAAGACACCGGCGATGCACATCGGTTTCTCTGCGTCGCAGATCATGAGGTCTTTCTCGCTGAGCGTGCGTTCGGTTTCGTCGAGTGTAGTGAACTTAGTGCCTTCCTGGCATGTGCGCACCACAATCTTCTCTCCTGCCACCTTTGCGAGGTCGAAGCAGTGGAGGGGCTGGCCGATGCCGAGGAGCACGAAATTGGTGATGTCCACGATCGAGTTGATCGGTCGCTGGCCTGCAGCCACGAGGAGGTTTTTCAGCCATTCAGGCGACTCCCCTACCTTCACGCCGCGGATCGTCACGCCGCAGTAGCGTGGGCAGAGTTTCGCATCCTCTACCTCAACCGTCACAGCGCCGTCGTTGCGGTCTACTGAGAAGCCAGACACGTCAGGCACACTGATTTCAGGCATCTCCACTCCGGCCGGGTTGCCTTCTTCAAGGATGCGGGCCCACTGATAGGCCTTGAGGTCGCGCGCGCAGCCGTAGTGGCTTGCGGCGTCCACGCGGTTGGGGGTCAGCTCCACCTCCAGGCAGTAGTCGCTCTCGACATTGAAATATTCTGCTGCTTCTGTGCCGGCAGGCACGTCGTCGGGGAGCACCATGATTCCGGCGTGGTCATGGCCGAGACCGATCTCGTCTTCGGCGCAGATCATGCCGAGCGATTCCACACCGCGCAGCTTGCCCTTCTTAATGGTGAATTCCTTGTCGCCGTCGTAGAGCACGGTGCCGATGGTAGCCACCACCACGGTCTGTCCGGCCGCCACATTCGGAGCGCCGCAGACGATCTGGAGCGGAGTGTCGGTACCCACGTCGACCGTAGTCACGTGCATATGGTCGCTGTCGGGATGCGGCTCGCAAGTCAGCACCTTTCCGATCTTAAGGCCGCGGAGACCGCCGCGGATTGACTCCACCTCTTCAATCTGGTCGCATTCCAGACCGGTGGAAGTGAACGCAGCCGCCAGTTGCTTTGGCGACTCGTTGAAATTGATATAGCGTTTAAGCCACTTGTATGAGATATCCATAAGGGTATTGTTATCCGTTGTTTAAGCCTTCGGGAAGGGCCGGCGGGCCCTATCGTTCCCTTTCAACTTGCAAAAGTACAAAATAATTGGCTAATATGCAAATCGAAATTCCGGAATCTCACGCCTCAAGGCGCATCAAGAGGCGCCTCACGGTAGAAAAGCTCCTCATCCGCCCATCTTTTCCTCATCCGGAAGGCCTTGCTTATGGACAGACCGAGACCGGTGCCCTGCACAAACGAATTCAGTTTGGTGAATCTTGTGAAGAGCTTCTTCATATCACCTTCCGCAATTCCCAGTCCGGTGTCCTTCACATAGAAGCGCAGCATCTCGCCCTCAAGCGTATAGCCGACCTTGATATATCCCCTTTCGGTGAACTTCACGGCATTGGTGAGCAGGTTGTTGAGCACCTACGTAATCCTATATGGATCGGGGAAGACGGCACGGAGGCAGCTGGAAGCCTCCTTTCCATGGATACGAGGGGGAGGTTGAAAAAGAAAGCGACATCCATTTTCACAAACGAATGCCGCTTTTGTATTCTTTCAAATACATTTTACTAACCTAACATCATGAAACTAATTTCTTACTTATGCCATTAAAACAACATAGGAGGAGAATTGTTCACGCCGATGTAAAAATATTTCCAGACATGGCACGGATATTTCATTTAAGTTATCTCGGAGGATAAAACCGGATATTTCGCACTGCGTGCTCAACACAGTGTGGCCGACATAAGAATCCATTCTTTTTTATTTGGATGATTGACGGAAAAGCGTTATATTTGCGAGATAAAAGCGAAAAACATGGCAGAGCAGAATATCGAGGGGCCTATATACCCCATAGGAATCCAGTCCTTCCAGAAGATAATAGAGGGAGGATTTACATATGTAGATAAGACCCGCTTTGTGGCGCAGCTGGTGAAGCAAGGTCAGTACATATTCCTGAGCCGGCCGCGCCGGTTTGGGAAAAGCTTACTGCTCTCCACCATCCACGCCTATTTCGATGGACGCCGCGAGCTCTTCAAGGGACTCGCCATCGACTCCATGGATGTGGACTGGACTCCAAGGCCTGTCCTCCACTTCGACTTCAACAACGGCAGATATGACCAGCCGAACGGACTGGAGGAAAGACTTGAAGAGGACCTGACCCGTCATGAAACACATTTCGGTCTGCCTTCCGACCTTTCGAAAAACCCAGTGATCCGCTTCGAAAGACTTATCAGAGGAATCCATGACAAGACCGGAAGGAAAGTCGCAATCCTTGTCGATGAATATGACAAACCCCTCCTTAATCTCGAGGAGAATCCGGAACTCTTTGAAAAGAGCCAGAATATGCTCAAAG
>CAMWMK010000104.1 GCA_947175295.1 uncultured Porphyromonadaceae bacterium | reverse complement strand
CGGTTTTCTTACGACCTTTACGGGTGCGGGCATTGTTCTTGGTGCTCTGGCCGCGAACGGGGAGGCCGAGACGGTGACGGATGCCACGGTAGCAACCGATATCCATGAGGCGCTTGATGTTGAGCTGGATTTCAGAGCGGAGGTCACCTTCTACCTTATACTGGGTCTGGATCACTTCACGCACAGCAGCTGCCTGATCGTCGGTCCAGTCCTGAACCTTGATCATACCGTCTACGCCAGCCTTCTGAAGGATGGTGTTAGCTGCGCTACGGCCAATGCCGTAGATATATGTGAGGGCGATGAAGCCTCTTTTGTTTTGCGGCAAATCAACGCCGACTATACGTACTGCCATATTGAGTGTATTACGTTTTTAGTGCGTAGGGGCATTAGCCCTGGCGCTGTTTGAGTTTAGGGTTCTTTTTGTTGATTACGTACAATCTTCCTTTACGACGCACGATCTTGCTGTCGGGAGTACGCTTTTTGATTGATGCTCTAACTTTCATATCTGGGTTTCGATTTTATTTGTAACGGAAAGCGATTCTGCCTTTCGACAGGTCGTAGGGCGACATTTCGACCTTTACCTTGTCGCCGGGCAGGATCTTGATATAGTGCATCCTCATTTTGCCTGAGATATGGGCAGTGATCTCATGCCCGTTTTCAAGCTCTACCTTGAACATCGCATTGCTCAAGGCCTCAAGAATTACACCGTCTTGTTCGATTGCAGCTTGTTTTGCCATAGATGTTGATACAAAGGAATGAATAATCAGAATTTTCTGCCTCCGAGTGCCTCTTCGATATATTCGAAAGTGGTAAGTATCTCGGGGCGGTCGTCAGTAATGAGGATCGTATGCTCGTAATGCGCGGAGGGTTTACGGTCTTTTGTGCGGGTCTGCCAGCCATCGCGCTCAAAGACGATGTTTTTAGATCCCATATTGATCATAGGCTCAATGCAGATACACATTCCCGGTTTGAGCAGAGGGCCAATGCCTCGGCGACCGTAGTTCGGCACCTCGGGATCCTCGTGCATGCTCTTTCCGATACCGTGGCCACACATCTCACGAACTACGGAATAGCCGTTGTGTTCACAGAAGGATTGAACAGCATTGCCGATGTCTCCTATTCTCTTTCCAGCGCGAGCAGCCTCAATACCTTTGTAGAGTGACTGACGTGTGATGTCGAGAAAGCGATAGACTTTTTCGTCGATTTCGCCTACAGCGAAAGTGTAGCAGGAGTCGCCGTTGTAGCCGTTGAGTTCCACTACACAGTCAGTGCCGATTATATCGCCCTCCCTCAGGGTATATTGCGAGGGGAAACCATGTACGACGGTCTCGTTGACCTCTATGCAAAGCGTACCGGGGAAACCGTGATATCCAAGACAGGCGGGTTTACCGCCGTTGTCAAGGATAAATTCACGGGCGATTGTATCGAGTTTCTGGGTTGTCACTCCGGGTTTGATCCACTTGGCGACCTCACCGAGAGTGCGGCTGACAAGGACAGATGCCTTGCGGACGAGCTCGATTTCCTCTTCAGTCTTAATATAGATCATTCTTGATTCCTATTGAAGACATTAATGCAATCAATATCCGGGGCCACCTGCGCGACCCTGAATTCTTGTACCCTTCATGAGGCCGTCGTAGTGACGCATGAGGAGGTGGCCTTCCACGATACGGAGAGTATCAAGGATCACACCTACCATGATCAGCAGCGATGTGCCTCCGAAGAACGAAGCGAAACTGCGGTTGATACCGAACACATAAGCGATCGCAGGCATGATAGCCACGATACCGAGGAAAATAGAACCCGGGAGCGTGATGCGCGACATGATGGAGTCAAGATATTCTTCGGTAGGCTTGCCCGGTTTGATACCCGGGATGAAACCGTTGTTACGCTTCATATCCTCCGCCATCTGCGCGGGACGCACTGTGATAGCTGTGTAGAAATAGGTGAATGCTACAATCAGCACGAAATAGATGATATTGTATGTCCATCCGTACATATCCGTTAGGGCACCCCAAAGGCCGGTCTGCTTGTTGCTGAATCCGGCGAGAGTGATCGGAATGAACATGATAGCCTGAGCGAAGATGATGGGCATAACGCCGGCTGCATTCACCTTGAGCGGGATATACTGACGGACACCACCATACTGCTTGTTGCCGACGATCTTCTTAGCATACTGCACAGGCACCTTACGCACACCCTGCACGAGGAGCACTGCACCAGCGATGACAGCGAGAAGAATCACGACCTCAACGAGGAAAAGCACGAGTCCACCGCCTGCGGAATTGAGCAGACGACCTGTGAATTCCTGTATGAAGGCCTCGGGAAGGCGTGCGATGATACCGATGAGGATGATGAAGGAAATACCATTTCCCACACCCTTCTGATCGATACGCTCGCCAAGCCACATGATGAACATGGAGCCGGCAGCAAGCACGATAGTCATGAAGGCCATGGTCCAACCGGACATTTCGACCATACCGCCTGCTGCGGAAACCTGATACTTGAGGTTTACGAGATAGGCGGGACCCTGAAGAAGCAGAATCAGCACTGTAAGATAGCGTGTGTACTGATTGAGTTTCATTCTTCCGGATTCACCCTCGCGCTGCATCTTCTGGAAGGAAGGGAGCACCATACCGAGCAGCTGGATCACAATGGATGCAGTGATGTAGGGCATGATACCGAGGGCGAAGATGGAAGCCTGGGAGAATGCACCACCCGAGAACATATCGAGCAGCTGCATAAGGCCACCGGAAGTGAAATTCTTAAGGGCCATGAGGTCGTCGGGGTTAATACCCGGAAGGACCACATAGCATCCGAAGCGATAGATGATCACAAGCAGCAGGGTGATGCCGATGCGCTTGCGGAGATCCTCGACACTCCAGATATCTTTAATTGTTTGTGTAAATCCCATTTTGACAGAAAGTTATTTTTTGATTACAGAGCCACCTGCAGCCGTGATAGCGGCCTCAGCAGATTTGGAGAAGGCATCTGCCTCCACCTCGATTTTGCGTGTGAGGGTGCCGTTGCCAAGGATCTTAACGAGGACCTTCTTGGGAACGAGACCTGCAGCGCGCAGATCGGCAACTGTAATCTTCTCGAGATTCTGAGCCGTTGCGAGAGCCTCGAGAGCATCGATGTTGAGAGCCTTGTATTCGACTCTGTTGATGTTCTGGAAACCGAACTTAGGCACACGGCGCTGGAGGGGCATCTGGCCACCTTCGAAGCCAATTTTACGTTTGTAGCCGGAGCGCGACTTTGCGCCCTTATGGCCGCGGGTGGAAGTGCCACCGTAGCCGGAGCCGGGACCGCGACCGATTCTCTTATCACCCTTGTTGCTGCCGGGTGCTGGTTTGAGGTTATGAAGTTCCATTGGAAATTTTACAATTTAGAGTTTTGTTACTTCTACAAGATGATGAACGGCCTTTACCATACCCATGATTGCGGGGTTGTCTTCCTTGACAACAGTATGGTTCATCTTACGAAGGCCGAGCGCATCGAGAGTACGCTTTTGAACTGCAGGGCAGTTGATGCGGCTTTTAATCTGCTTGATTGCTATCTGTGCCATATCGATGATTATTTGCCTGTAAACACTTTTTCTACGGAAACACCGCGGTTCTGAGCGATCTGAGCAGGGCTGCGGAGCTCAGCGAGAGCGGCGATGGTAGCCTTCACGAGGTTGTGGGGGTTGGAAGAACCCTTTGACTTAGCGAGCACGTCAGTGATGCCGACGCTTTCAAGCACTGCACGCATAGCGCCACCAGCCTTAACACCGGTACCTTCGGATGCAGGACGGAGATAGATGCGCGAACCGCCGAACTTGGCTGCCTGCTCGTGAGGGATAGTACCCTTGTGTACAGGGACACGGATAAGATTCTTCTTAGCGGCCTCAACACCCTTGGCGATAGCGGCCTGAACTTCATTTGCCTTACCGAGGCCCCAGCCGATAACACCGTTTTCGTTACCTACCACGACGATGGCAGCGAAGCTGAACGCGCGGCCACCCTTTGTGACCTTTGTGACGCGGTTGATAGCAACCAGGCGGTCTTTGAGGTCGAGGTCATTAGTAGACTTAACTCTATTATTCTTTGCCATGACTTACGATTAAAATTTAAGACCGGCCTCGCGAGCTGCATCGGCCAATGATTTAACGCGACCGTGGAAGAGATAGCCGTTACGGTCGAAAACTACTTCAGTGATGCCCTTTTCCTGAGCCTTGCTTGCGATCTCCTTACCCACCTTGGCAGCGATTTCAGTCTTGGTGCCTTCAGTGATGCCTTTAGAAGATGCGGCTACAAGAGTATTTCCGGCGAGGTCGTCGATTACCTGGACATAGATCGCCTTGTTGGAGCGGAATACACTCATGCGGGGACGCTGAGCGGTGCCGGATATTTTACCGCGGATGCGGGTTTTGATTTTATTTCTTCTATCTTTCTTGGATACCATAACTTCCTAAGGATTATTTTGCGTTGGCAGACTTGCCGGACTTGCGGCGGATGATTTCACCTACGAACTTAATACCCTTGCCCTTGTAAGGTTCAGGCTTACGGAGCGAGCGGATCTTGGCGCAAACCTGGCCGAGGAGCTGCTTGTCGCTTGACTCAAGGATGATAAGGGGGTTTTTGTTACGCTCGGACTTAGCCTCAACCTTAATCTCCTGGGGGAGCTTGATGAAGATGGCGTGGGAGAAACCGAGAGAAAGTTCGAGCACCTGGCCTGAAGCGGAGGCACGGTAGCCGACACCGACGAGTTCCATTTCCTTCTTGTAGCCTTCAGATACGCCTACGACCATGTTATGGATGAGTGCGCGGTAGAGACCGTGCATTGCGCGGTTTTCACGCTGGTCGTCGGGACGGGTCACGTGTACGTGGCCATCAGCTACTTCAACTTTGATATTGGGGTTGATTTCCTGCGACAGGGTACCCTTCGGGCCCTTTACAGTAACTACGTTGTCCTTTACAGACACTTCCACCTTAGCGGGGAGTTCAATGGGAGCTTTACCTATTCTTGACATAATTAAATCCTCCAGACATTAATAAACGTAGCACAATACTTCACCGCCGACCTTAAGGTCAGCCGCCTCTTTGTTGGTCATCACGCCCTTGGAAGTGGAGATGATGGCGATACCTAAACCGTTAAGCACGCGGGGCATGTCTTTGTAGCCTGTGTACTGACGGAGACCGGGACGGGAAACGCGCTTCAGAGCCTTGATGGCGTTCACTTTGTCGACCGGATCATACTTGAGGGCGATCTTGATTGTGCCCGAAGGAGTAGGACCTTCCACGAACTTGTAGTTCAGGATGTAGCCCTGTTCGAAAAGGATCTTTGTGATCTCTTTCTTCATTTTCGAAGACGGAATCTCCACCACACGGTGACCCGCATGAATGGCATTGCGCAGTCTTGTCAAATAATCTGCAATTGGATCAGTCATTTGTGTTTTAATTTGTTTAAATTGATTCAGATTTACCGAACAATATTTAATACTCTCAGTGTCATCCGGCGGAGTGTACGGAGGCACACTTCGCGAAAGACGGTGCAAAATTACAAAAAAATCGGCGTATATGCAAGGTTAGTTCGCTATGATATAAGTAGAAAAACACCTATTTAGCATATTTTAACATAGTTTAACCATATACACACATGCCAGCACAATACTAAGCCGGAGAAACTACTATATAAAAATGAAGAGTCGGATAAATATCCAACTCTTCAAAATTATGATCTGTCGTCGTAAATTACCAGCTTGCCTTCTTCACACCGGGGATGAGGCCGGCGGAAGCCATTTCGCGGAACTGGATACGGGAAATACCGAACTGACGGATGAAGCCTTTGGGACGACCTGTCATCATGCAGCGATTGTGCAGACGAACCTTGGAGGCGTTCTTCGGGAGCTTCTGAAGTTTGGTAAGCGCTTCGTAGTCGATATTGCCGTCAGCATCAGCAAGAGCAGCCTTCTTGAGGGCAGCCTTCTTCTCGGCATACTTAGCAACCATTCTCTGGCGCTTTACCTCGCGCGCTTTCATTGATTCCTTAGCCATATCTCTTATTTATTTTCGTGTTTGAAGGGAAGACCAAATTTCTTGAGCAGAGCGAAACCTTCGGCATCAGTCTCAGCTGAAGTCACGAAAGTGATGTTCATACCCTGAAGCTTGGGCACATTGTCGATGTTGATCTCAGGGAAGATGATCTGCTCAGTGATACCGAGGGTGTAGTTGCCACGGCCGTCGAGCTTAGCGTCGATACCCTTGAAGTCGCGGATACGGGGAAGGGCAACGCGGATGAGTCTTTCAAGGAACTCATACATCTTCTCGCGACGGAGAGTCACCTTAACGCCGATAGGCATCTTCTTACGAAGCTTGAAGTTTGAGATGTCCTTCTTAGAGAGGGTGGGGACAGCCTTCTGGCCAGTAATTGCAGTGATCTCGTTGAGGGCGGTCTCGATAAGCTTCTTGTCCTGAGTAGCTGCGCCAAGACCCTGATTGATCACGATCTTCTCGAGGCGAGGCACCTGCATAGGTGTAGTGTAGTTGAACTCCTTAGTGAGTTCGGGAGCGATTTTCTCTTTGTACTCCTTTGCTAATGTAGTGCTGCTCATTACTTAATCTCCTCTCCTGATTTTTTCGCGATGCGAATTAACTTACCGTTCTCGTCTCTCTTATGTGCCACACGGGTCGGTTTGCCGGTCTTGGGATCGACAAGGTTGAGGTTTGACACATGTACGGGTGCCTCCATCTTGATGATACCACCCTGGGGATGCTTAGCACTGGGTTTAGTGCTTTTTGACACTATATTGACGCCTTCTACGATAGCACGGTTCTTCTTCACCAGGACCTCGAGTACACGTCCTGTCTTGCCCTTGTCGTCGCCGGCATTGACATAGACAGTGTCACCTTTCTTAATATGAAGTTTTGACATAATTTAAGTCTGATTGATGATTAAAGTACTTCGGGAGCGAGGGACACGATCTTCATGTTGGTGTTGCGGAGTTCACGAGCAACAGGGCCGAAGATACGGGTGCCACGGATTTCACCGGCGTTGTTAAGAAGAACGCAAGCGTTGTCGTCGAAACGAATATAGCTGCCGTCGGGACGACGGATTTCCTTCTTTGTTCTCACTACTACAGCCTTGGAGACTGTACCTTTCTTCACGTCGGAAGAAGGGATTGTGCTCTTGACGGTGACAACGATGATATCACCTACCGAAGCGTAACGACGACCTGTGCCGCCGAGTACATGGATGCAGAGAGCTTCTTTCGCTCCGCTGTTGTCAGCTACTGTGAGGCGTGATTCTGTCTGTATCATGATTACTTAACCTTTTCGATGATTTCTACAAGTCTCCATCTCTTAGTCTTGCTCAGGGGGCGTGTCTCCATGAGGCGGACGGTATCACCTACGGAGCACTCGTTGTTCTCGTCGTGAGCGTGGTATTTCTTTGTCTTGTTGACAAACTTGCCATAGATCGGGTGTTTCTCCTTCCACTTGATTTCGACAGTGATGGTCTTGTCGCACTTGTTGCTGGAAACAACCCCAATTCTTTCTTTTCTCAGATTTCTCTTTTCTTCCATTGTTCTGATTTGTTAGACGGGATTATTACTTTGCGGAAGCCTCTGCGAGTTCCTTCTGACGCAGCACAGTCTTCAATCGAGCGATATCGCGGCGATCCTTTGTGATCTTGGCGGGATTGTCGATGGGAGAGATCGCGTGCGTTACTTTCAATTCACGATAAGCCTTCTCTGCGGCCTCGATCTGGGCCTTCAGTTCCTGAATGCTTAATTCCTTGATTTCTTCCTTTTTCATTGGTGTTATAAAGATTATTTTATGGATGCTTACTATAGCATATCCAACTGATATAAACGTCGGAATTTGGGAAATATTGCCTACTTCAAAAAAAAATTCAGCGATTTCCTAAAAAAAGAGGGGAATGCCGGGTGTGGGACACGGGGCACTCCCCTACCTTATGATATTCTGACGTCGGCGGTGCCGAGCTGTCTATCAGACTGTCTGAGCAGGATCGTAGTCGCGGCGAACGACGAACTTGGTAGTCACCGGAAGTTTCTGAGCCGCAAGGCGGAGTGCTTCCTTAGCTACATCGAAAGGCACGCCTTCAACCTCGATGAGGATACGTCCGGGAGTGACAGGCGCCACGAAACCTTCGGGGTTACCTTTACCTTTACCCATTCGCACTTCGGCAGGCTTCTTAGTGATAGGCTTGTCGGGGAAGATGCGGATCCAGATCTGACCCTGACGCTGCATATAACGCGTAACTGCGATACGGGCAGCCTCTATCTGACGGCCTGTGATCCATTTCGACTCGAGAGTCTTGATGCCAAACGATCCGAAAGCGAGCTGGTTGCCACGCTGAGCCTCGCCTTTCATTCTGCCCTTCTGCGAACGGCGGAATTTGGTTTTCTTAGGTTGTAACATATTATTCTGAGTCTACTTTATTAACGATTGTTATTCTTTTTGTTGCGGAATCCGCCACGACGACGGTCTTCACGTGCAGGACGGCTTGCCTCTTTCTGTCCGATAGCATAGGAAGGAGTGAGTTCCTTCTTGCCATAGACCTCACCACGGCAGATCCACACCTTGATGCCGATGATGCCCACCTTAGTGAGAGCCTCTACGAGAGCGTAGTCAATGTCTGCTCGGAGTGTATGGAGAGGCGTACGGCCTTCCTTGAACATTTCCGAACGGGCCATTTCAGCGCCGTTAAGACGACCGGACACCTGGATCTTGATACCCTCAGCGCCCATACGCATTGTAGAAGCGATAGCCATCTTCACAGCACGGCGATATGCCACCTTGCCTTCGATCTGGCGAGCGATGTTGGTAGCTACGATTTCAGCGTCAAGTTCAGGACGCTTGATCTCATAGATGTTGATCTGAACGTCCTTGTCGGTGATCTTCTTAAGTTCTTCCTTAAGAGCGTCAACGTCCTTACCACCCTTACCGATGATCATACCGGGGCGTGAAGTGCAGACAGTGACAGTGACCATCTTGAGTGTACGTTCGATGATAATCTTAGAAACGCTTGCCTTTGCAAGACGAGTGCGGAGATACTTACGGATCTTAGAGTCCTCGAGGAGGGTCTCGCCGTATTTCTTACCGCCAAACCAGTTTGAGTCCCAACCGCGGATTACACCGAGACGGTTGCTTATCGGATTAACTTTCTGTCCCATCTTGCTGCTTATTTATCGTTGTTTAAAGTATCCACGAACACAGTCACGTGGTTGGAGCGTTTACGAATTCTGTAACCGCGGCCCTGCGGAGCCGGACGGAGACGCTTGAGCATCGGAGCGCAGTCTACGAAGATTGTCTTTACGTAGAGTTCGCCGGCCTCAGCCTTGCGACCGTTTTTCTCTTCCCAGTTTGCGATAGCGGAGCGGAGCAGCTTCTCTACGCGACGGGCAGCTTCCTTATTTGAAAATTTCAGTATGCCGAGTGCCTTAAAGGCTTCCTGACCACGCACCATGTCTACGACAAGACGCATCTTACGGGGCGAGGAAGGGACATTGCGCAGCTTAGCGAAATATTCGGATTTGCGCGCAGCCTTGATAGCGTCGGCTGCTTCTCTTTTTCTTAAACCCATTGTATTAAAAACTATTTATGATGAGTGGCCTTATTTCTTCTTATTGCCGGCATGGCCGCGGAATGTGCGGGTGAGGGCAAATTCACCAAGCTTATGGCCTACCATGTTTTCTGTGACATAGACGGGGATAAACTTGTTGCCGTTATGCACGGCGAAAGTGTGGCCGACGAAATCGGGGGAGATCATGGAGGCGCGGCTCCATGTCTTGATGACCGACTTCTTGCCGGACTCTTCCATAGCTGCGACTTTCTTCTCGAGCTTGACGCTGATGAAAGGTCCTTTCTTTAATGAACGACTCATAGTTGATGTCTTGATTTAGGAGATTACTTCTTACGTCTTTCAATGATGTACTTCGAAGAATGCTTCTTCTTGTTGCGGGTCTTGAGACCCTTGGCGTAAAGACCTGTGCGGCTACGGGGATGACCACCTGACTGACGGCCTTCACCACCACCCATCGGGTGATCGACAGGGTTCATTACGACACCGCGGTTGTGAGGACGACGACCGAGCCAACGGCTGCGGCCAGCCTTACCAGACTGTTCGAGAGCGTGGTCGGAGTTGCCGACAACGCCGACAGTAGCGCGGCAAGTAAGGAGCACTTTGCGAGTTTCACCTGAAGGAAGCTTGATGATAGCGTAATTTCCTTCACGAGAAGTCAGCTGAGCGAACGCACCGGCTGAACGTGCCATAGCGGCACCCTGACCGGGACGGAGTTCAATACAATGGATCAGCGTACCTACGGGTATCTTCGCAAGGGGAAGTGTGTTGCCCACTTCAGGAGCTACGTCTTCGCCTGAGACTACCTTCTGTCCTACCTCAAGGCCGTTGGGGGCGATGATATAGGCCTTGGAGCCGTCTACATAGTAGAGAAGGGCGATGTTGGCAGATCTGTTGGGATCATACTCAATGCTCTTCACAACGGCTTCAACGTTGTCATAGTTACGCTTGAAATCGATGAGACGCAATTTTCTCTTATGGCCGCCGCCGCGGTAGCGGGTGCTGAGAGCGCCGCTGGAGTTGCGGCCACCGG
>CAMWMK010000103.1 GCA_947175295.1 uncultured Porphyromonadaceae bacterium | reverse complement strand
CTAAAGAAATTGCTGGACAGATCAAATTGCAGATTAAAGGCGGTGCGGCAAACCCGTCGCCTCCGGTAGGACCGGCTCTCGGTTCGAAGGGTATCAACATCATGGAATTCTGCAAGCAGTTCAATGCCCGTACCCAAGATAAGGCCGGCAAGGTACTTCCTGTGGTGATCACCTACTATACGGACAAGAGCTTCGACTTTGTAGTGAAGACTCCTCCGGTAGCGGTGCAGCTCAAGGAAGTCACCAAGATCAAAAGCGGCTCGGCACAGCCGAACCGTAAGAAGGTGGCTGAAATCACATGGGATCAGGTAAAGACTATTGCTGAAGACAAGATGCCGGATTTGAACTGTTTCACTTTGGACTCGGCGATGCGAATGGTTGCCGGAACAGCTAGAAGTATGGGTATCACCGTCAAAGGAGCATTCCCTGAACTTAACTAAAACTTCAATACGAAATGGGAAAACTGACAAAAAATCAAAAGTTGGCTCTGTCGAAGATTGAAGCTGGGAAAGCATACACTTTGGCAGAAGCAGCCGAAAAGGTAAAGGAAATCACATTTACCAAGTTTGACGCTTCGCTTGATATCGACGTGCGTCTTGGCGTGGATCCCCGTAAGGCTGACCAGATGGTCCGCGGCGTGGTATCCCTTCCCCACGGCACCGGCAAAGAGGTAAGAGTACTCGTGCTCTGCAACCCCGATGCTGAAGCAGCTGCTAAGGAAGCTGGCGCAGACTACGTAGGTCTCGACGAGTATCTTCAGAAAATCAAAGGTGGTTGGACTGATGTCGACGTGATCATCACTCAGCCTTCCGTAATGGGTAAGCTCGGTCCTTTGGGCCGTATTCTCGGTCCCCGTGGCCTTATGCCTAACCCCAAGAGCGGCACAGTGACTATGGATGTTGCCAAGGCCGTGAAGGAAGTAAAGCAGGGTAAGATTGACTTCAAGGTAGACAAGACTGGCATCGTACACGCTTCCATCGGTAAGGTATCTTTCGATGAGAAAGCTATGCGTGAGAACGCCAAGGAGTTTATCAACACGCTCATCAAGCTTAAGCCCGCTACCGCCAAAGGTACATATATCAAGAGCATCTATCTTTCGAGCACTATGAGCCCCGGTGTGAAGGTTGACACTAAGAGCATAGATGAATAACCCTCAAAACGACACTCAAGATGAAGAAAGAAGATAAGAGCCTGCTGATCGAAAAGATCGGCGACACCCTTAAGGAATACAGCTGCGTCTATCTCGTGCAGTCGCAGGGACTGAACGCTGAGAAGACCAGTGCCCTCCGTAGGGCTTGCTTCCAGGACGGCATCAAGATGATGTGTGTTAAGAACACCCTTCTCAAGAAGGCGTTTGAGGCAAGCGAAATCGACTACTCTGAACTCTACGACCTTCTCCACGGCGAGACTACACTTCTTCTCTCTCAGGTAGGCAACGCTCCTGCCAAGATGCTGAAGAAATTCCGCGACAAGAAGGAGACTCTCCCTATGCTTAAGGGAGCTTTCGTAGAAGAAAGCGTATATGTAGGCGAGGAAATGTTGGATACCCTCGCTGCCATCAAGAGCAAGAACGAACTTATCGCCGACGTTGTGGCATTGCTCCAGTCGCCTGCTAAGAACGTTATCTCGGCTCTCAACAGCGGTGCTACTAAGATCCACGGCATCCTGGAAACCCTTTCCAACAAAGAATAATCAACATTGTAAAAAACAGATAAAAACTATACAGAAATGGCAGATTTGAAAGCATTTGCAGAACAGCTCGTAAACCTCACCGTAAAGGAAGTAAACGAACTCGCTCAGATCCTCAAGGACGAATACGGTATCGAACCCGCAGCTGCAGCAGTTGCAGTAGCAGCAGGCCCCGCAGCAGGTGCACCCGCTGCAGAGGAGAAGACTAACTTCGACGTTGTGCTCAAGGCAGCCGGCGCAAGCAAGCTCGCAGTCGTTAAGCTCGTTAAGGAGCTCACCGGTCTCGGTCTTAAGGAAGCTAAGGAACTCGTTGACGGCGCTCCCAGCGTAGTTAAGGAGCAGCTCCCGAAGGCTGACGCAGAAGGCCTCAAGAAGCAGCTCGAAGAGGCAGGCGCTGAGGTTGAACTTAAGTAATCTTTCAATAGCAGCATAGCTATATTCCCCCGCACGCGTTGCGGGGGAATTCAGCTTTTTTTAGCTCATAGTGCGCGAATCCCGGAAGCTGCGGGGGCTTGTCATGCACCCGGACACTGAGGAGAGCGCAGGTTTTCAGATTCCTATCCGATTACGGACAGGTTAATCTGAAAATTCTTTGTGTATTATGACGTATGGTAAATTCGGTGTTTTAATAAAGTTTACGATGCGTTAACACTTTTTAAAGATATCAGGCTCGACATTGGCTATATGATAAAAGCCTATGAAGTCAGCTATCACAACAGACTAATCAAAGAATAAATGTCACAGAATACACTTGCAAAACCTCGCGTGAACTTCGCTTCAGTGAAGAATCCGTATCCATTTCCGGATTTCCTTGAGGTGCAGCTTAAATCCTTCCGTGATTTCCTCCAGCTTGACACTCCGCCGGAGGATAGGAAGAACGAGGGCCTCTACAAGGTGTTTGCGGAAAACTTTCCTATCGCCGACACAAGGAACAACTTCGTGCTCGAGTTTCTCGACTATTACATCGACCCTCCAAGGTATACCATCGACGAGTGCTTCGAGAGAGGACTGACCTACAGCGTGCCACTTAAAGCGAAACTGAAACTCTACTGTACGGATCCGGACCACGAGGACTTCGATACAAGTATTCAGGACGTATACCTGGGCCCCATTCCCTATATGACGGACCAGGGCACTTTCATCATCAACGGCGCTGAGCGCGTTGTAGTATCTCAGCTCCACAGGTCGCCCGGCGTATTCTTCGGTCAGAGCATGCACGCCAACGGCACTAAGCTCTACAGCGCGCGTATCATTCCTTTCCGTGGAAGCTGGATTGAGTTCGCTACCGACATCAACAATGTCATGTATGCCTACATCGACCGTAAGAAGAAGCTTCCCGTCACCACTCTGTTGCGCGCCATCGGCCTCGAGAGCGATAAGGACATCCTCCAGGTGTTTAATCTCGCAGAAGAGGTAAAGGTAACTAAGACAAACCTTGAAAGCGTAAAGGGCCGTAAGCTCGCGGGTCAGGTGCTTAAGTCGTGGATTGAAGATATCAGCAGCGATGAAATCGGCGAGGTGATGACCATAGAGCGTAATGAAGTGGTCGTAGACCGCGGCAGCATAATCTCCGACGACAACATAGATGCTATCCTTGACTCCGGTGTCAAGACCATCATGCTTGAGAAGGAAGACGCCAACGCTACCGACTACAGCATTATCTTCAACACTCTCTCAAAAGACAACTCAAAATCGGAGATCGAAGCTATCCAGTATATCTACCGACAGCTCCGCAACGCCGAGCCGCCAGACGATGCGTCGGCGCGCGAAGTGATCCAGAACCTTTTCTTCAGCGAGAAACGCTACGATTTGGGAGAGGTAGGACGCTACCGCATCAACAAGAAGCTTGAGCTGACAACTCCGATGGACGTACGCGTCCTTACGCGTGAAGATATCGTGGAGATCATCAAATATCTGATCGAGCTCATCAACAATAAGAGCGAAGTCGACGATATCGACCACCTGTCAAACCGCCGCGTACGTACTGTAGGCGAGCAGCTCTACAATCAGTTCAACATTGGTCTGGCCCGTATGAGCCGTACCATTCGCGAGCGCATGAACGTGAGGGACAACGAAGTCTTCACTCCGACAGATCTTATCAACGCCAAGACCATCTCGGGCGTGATAAATACGTTCTTCGGCACCGACGCCCTGTCCCAGTTCATGGACCAGACCAACCCTCTGGCTGAAATCACCCACAAGCGTCGTCTTTCGGCCCTTGGCCCCGGCGGTCTTAGCCGTGAGCGCGCAGGTTTCGAGGTGCGAGACGTTCACTACACCCACTACGGACGTCTGTGTCCGATCGAGACTCCGGAAGGTCCGAACATCGGTCTTATCTCCTCTCTCTGCGTCTATGCGAAGATCAACAATCTCGGCTTCATCGAGACTCCCTACAGAAAGGTGACCGACAGCGTGGTCGATCTCAAGAACGAAGACGTGATCTATCTCACCGCTGAAATGGAGGAAGGCCGCAACATCGCTCAGGGCAATGCTCCGCTCAACGACGACGGCAGCTTCATCCGCGACAAGGTTAAGGCCCGTCAGGACGCCGACTTCCCGATCGTTCCGCCTAAGGACATCGAGCTGATGGACGTAGCTCCTATCCAGATAGCATCCATCGCGGCTTCGCTCATCCCCTTCCTCGAGCACGACGACGCCAACCGCGCCCTCATGGGATCGAACATGATGCGCCAGGCTGTGCCCCTCATGCGCAGCGAGGCTCCGATCGTAGGCACCGGCATCGAGGGACAGCTGATCCGCGACTCCCGCACTCAGATCATGGCCGAGGGCACCGGAACGATAGAATATGTAGACGCGACTACGATCCGCATCAAATATGACAGGACGGACGACGAGGAATTCGTAGAGTTCGAACCGGCACTCAAGGAATACAGGATACCGAAGTTCCGACGCACCAACCAGGGCACCACAATCGACCTCCGACCCATCTGCGAGGCCGGCCAGAAGGTAGAGAAAGGCGACATCCTGACAGAGGGCTACTCCACAGAGAAAGGCGAGCTGGCACTTGGCCGCAACCTGAAGGTGGCGTTCATGCCCTGGAAGGGATACAACTATGAGGACGCCATCGTGCTCAACGAGCGCATGGTGAAGGAAGACATCCTTACTTCAGTCCACGTAGACGAATACACTCTTGAAGTGCGCGAGACCAAGCGCGGCATGGAGGAGCTGACAAGCGACATCCCTAACGTAAGCGAAGACGCCACCAAGGATCTTGACGAACGCGGCATCATCCGCGTGGGAGCATACGTAGTGCCGGGCGACATCATGATCGGCAAGATCACTCCAAAGGGAGAAAGCGACCCCACACCGGAAGAGAAGCTTCTGCGCGCCATCTTCGGCGACAAGGCCGGAGAGGTGAAGGACGCATCGCTCAAGGCAAGCCCCTCGCTGAAGGGCGTAGTGATCGGCACCAACCTCTTCTCGAAGGCCGTGAAGACGCGCACGTCGAGAAAGGCAGGCAACGAGCAGATCGAGGCCCTCGAAAGGGAATACAAGGAAAAGCTCGACGACCTTACCGACATTATGATCGGCAAGATGGAGACGCTGCTCAATGGCGTGGTATCGGCCGGAGTGAAAGACTTCCTCGGCGACGAGATAGTGCAGGCAGGCCAGAAGTTCAACGGCGTCAACTGGAAGGATTTCCCGTATGAGACAGTCAACCTGAGCGGCTGGACCGACGACGAGCGCATCAACGGCATGGTGATGAAGCTCATCACCAACTATCTGCGCAAATACAAGCAGATCGACAGCGAGCTGCGCCGCAAGAAATTCGACATCACGATCGGCGACGAGCTTCCCTCGGGCATCATGCAGATGGCGAAGGTCTATATCGCCAAGAAGCGTAAGATCGGTGTCGGCGACAAGATGGCAGGCCGCCACGGCAACAAGGGTATCGTATCGCGCGTAGTGCGCCAGGAAGACATGCCGTTCCTTGAAGACGGAACTCCGGTAGACATCGTGCTCAACCCGCTGGGTGTGCCTTCGCGAATGAACCTCGGACAGATCTTCGAGACAGTGCTCGGATGGGCCGGCCGCGAGCTTGGCGAGAAATTCGCCACTCCTATCTTCGACGGCGCGAGTCTCGACGACCTTAACGAGTGGACCGACAAGGCAGGACTGCCGCGCTACGGCAAGACCTATCTCTACGACGGCGGCACAGGCGACCGCTTCGACCAGCCGGCCACAGTAGGCGTGATCTACATGCTTAAGCTCGGCCACATGGTGGAAGACAAGATGCACGCTCGTTCGATCGGTCCCTACTCACTGATCACGCAGCAGCCTCTGGGCGGTAAGGCGCAGTTCGGCGGCCAGCGATTCGGAGAGATGGAGGTGTGGGCGCTCGAGGCTTTCGGCGCCAGCCATATCCTGCAGGAGATCCTGACCATCAAGAGCGACGACGTCAACGGCCGAAGCAAGGCCTACGAAGCCATCGTCAAGGGAGATCCGATGCCCAACCCCGGTATCCCGGAATCGCTCAATGTGCTTCTGCATGAGCTCCGTGGCCTCGGCTTGAGCATCACCCTCGACTGAGAGGCGCGACATCCGTCACCATAACAAATACTCAAACCCGGACCGGCGGGGAGGGGGACTTCCCCGCCGGCACCGGACAACATAGAAGGAAAACCTATGGCTTTCAAGAAAGACAATAAAATCAAGACCAACTTTTCCAAAATCACGATCGGCCTGGCATCGCCTGAGAAGATCAAGGAAATGTCGAGCGGCGAGGTACTGAAGCCGGAGACAATCAACTACCGCACGTATAAGCCGGAACGCGACGGCCTTTTCTGCGAGAAGATCTTCGGCCCTGTAAAGGACTATGAGTGCCACTGCGGCAAATACAAGCGTATCCGCTACAAGGGCATCGTCTGCGACCGCTGCGGTGTGGAAGTGACAGAGAAGAAGGTGCGCCGCGAGCGCATGGGCCATATCGAGCTCGTGGTTCCGGTGGCACACATCTGGTATTTCCGCTCCCTTCCCAACAAGATCGGCTATCTGCTCGGTCTTCCGTCGAAGAAGCTCGACTCCGTGATCTACTATGAGCGCTACGTAGTGCTTCAGCCGGGAGCCGCCGCCAACGTGATTACTGACACACGCGACGGAGAAAGGCTGCAGGCTAAAGACGCAGGCAAGCCCCTTGCCCGCCTCGACCTCCTTTCGGAAGAGGAATACCTCGATATCCTTGAGCAGCTTCCCGAAGACAACCAGTATCTCCCCGACGACGACCCCAACAAGTTCATCGCCAAGATGGGAGCGGAGGCAGTCTATGAGCTTCTGCAGAACATCGACCTCGAGGCCCTTGCCGCCGATCTCCGCGACCGCGCCCATACAGAGGGCTCGCAGCAGCGCAAGACCGAGGCTCTGAAGAGGCTCCAGGTGGTCAACTCCTTCCTCGCTTCGAAAGACGTCAACCGTCCGGAGTGGATGGTGCTTAAGGCCATCCCGGTGATTCCGCCTGAGCTGCGCCCCCTCGTGCCGCTCGACGGCGGCCGCTTCGCGACTTCCGACCTCAACGACCTCTACCGCCGCGTCATCATCCGCAACAACCGTCTGAAAAGACTCATCGAGATAAAGGCTCCCGAAGTGATCCTCCGCAATGAGAAGCGTCTTCTTCAGGAGGCCGTCGATTCTCTTCTCGACAACTCCCGCAAGGCATCTGCCGTGAAGAGCGACGTCAACCGCCCGCTCAAGTCGCTATCCGACTCGCTGAAGGGTAAGCAGGGCCGTTTCCGCCAGAACCTTCTCGGTAAGCGTGTCGACTACTCGGCGCGTTCCGTGATCGTGGTAGGTCCGGAGCTCAAGATGCATGAGTGCGGTATCCCCAAGCTCATGGCGGCCGAACTCTACAAGCCGTTCGTGATCCGCAAGCTCATCGAGCGCGGCATCGTGAAGACGGTGAAGAGCGCGAAGAAGATCGTAGACCGCAAGGAGCCTGTAGTATGGGATATCCTCGAACACGTGATGAAGGGTCATCCGGTGCTTCTCAACCGAGCCCCGACACTTCACCGACTCGGTATCCAAGCATTCCAGCCGAAGATGATAGAAGGCAAGGCCATCCAGCTCCACCCGCTCGCTTGTACGGCATTCAACGCCGACTTCGACGGCGACCAGATGGCGGTGCACCTTCCCCTCGGCAACGAGGCTATCCTCGAGGCGCAGATGCTGATGCTCGGAGCCCACAACATCCTCAACCCTGCCAACGGTGCGCCTATCACGGTGCCTTCGCAGGACATGGTGCTCGGTCTTTACTACATTACCAAGCTGCGTCCCGGCACTAAGGGTGAGGGTGCGAAGTTCTACGGTCCGGAAGAGGCCGAGATCGCATACAACGAAGGTCGCCTTGACCTCCATGCGCCTGTCTCGGTGCTTGTAGACGACATCGATGAGAACGGCAATATGGTGAAGGTGCTCAAGGACAATACTTCGGTAGGCCGTATCCTCTTCAATCAGTTCGTGCCGAAGGAAATCGGCTACGTCAACGAGATCATCTCGAAGAAGTCGCTCCGCAACATCATCACCAAGGTGATCAAGACATGCGGTGTGACGCGTTCGGCCCAGTTCCTCGACGACATCAAGAACCTCGGCTACAAGATGGCGTTCCGCGGCGGCCTTTCGTTCAACCTCGGCGACGTCATCATCCCTGAGGAGAAGGCCGAATATGTAGCGAAGGGTAATGCCCAGGTAGAGGAAATCCTCACAAACTACCAGATGGGTATGATCACCGGTAATGACCGCTACAACCAGGTGATCGACGTATGGACCAACGTCAACAAGAAGCTTGCCGACACTCTGATGAAGCAGATGGAGGAAGACCAGCAGGGCTTCAACTCTGTCTACATGATGCTTGACTCAGGTGCCCGTGGTTCGAAAGACCAGATCCGTCAGCTCTCCGGTATGCGTGGTCTTATGGCGAAGCCGCAGAAGGCTGGCGCGGAAGGCGGCCAGATCATCGAGAACCCTATCTTGGCAAACTTCAAGGAGGGTCTGAGCGTGCTCGAGTACTTCATCTCCACCCACGGTGCTCGTAAGGGTCTTGCGGATACCGCTCTTAAGACGGCCGACGCCGGATATCTGACGCGCCGACTCGTAGACGTAGCCCACGACGTGATCATCAACGAGGAGGACTGCGGCACACTGCGCGGCCTCGTCTGCACCGAGATCAAGAACAACGAGGAAGTCGTAGCTACCCTTTCCGAGCGTATCCTCGGACGTGTATCCGTACACGACGTACGCGACCCGCACGATGACACCATCCTCGTGCATGCAGGCGAAGAGATCACAGAGGCCATCGCCGAGAAGATCGAGAACTCCGCCATCGAATCAGTCGAGATCCGTTCGGTGCTGACTTGCGAATCGAAGAAAGGCGTATGTGCGAAGTGCTACGGCCGCAACCTCTCTAACCACCGCATGGTGCAGAAAGGCGAGGCTGTGGGCGTCATCGCGGCCCAGTCTATCGGCGAGCCGGGTACACAGCTGACACTCCGTACGTTCCACGTCGGTGGTGTCGCAGGTAACGTTTCGGCCGTGAAAGACGTGACTGCACGCCACGACGGTCGCCTCGAGATGGATGAGATCCGTACCATTAAGGACAAGGACGGCGTCGACATCGTAGTGGGCCGTATGGGTGAAATGCGTATAGTAGAACCCAAGAGCGGCGCACAGCTGACCAATGCCAACATCCCCTACGGTTCGAAGCTCTACTTCAAGGACGGCGATATGGTGACTAAGGGCGAGATGATCTGCGAATGGGACCCGTTCAACGCCGTGATTGTGGCTGAAGAAGGCGGTAAGGTACGCTTTGTCAATGTGAAGGAAGGTGTCACCTACCGAGTTGAGTCCGACGAAGCATCGGGCATGAAGGATAAGATCATGATTGAGTCGAAAGACCGCAACATGGTGCCGGAAGCCCAGCTCCTCGATTCCGACGGAGAAGTGATACGCACATACTCCCTCCCTGTGGGCGCCCACCTCATGATAGAAGACGGCGAAGTGATCCAGCCCGGTCAGGTATTTGTGAAGATTCCGCGTGCTGCCGGTAGCGCAGGCGACATCACGGGCGGTCTGCCCCGTGTGACCGAGCTCTTTGAAGCCCGCAACCCGAGCAATCCGGCAGTGGTGAGCGAAATCGACGGCGAGGTGGAATTCGGCAAGATCAAGCGCGGTAACCGTGAGATCATCGTCACTTCCAAGCTTGGCGAGAAGAAGGAATACCTCGTGCCCCTGTCGAAGCAGATCCTCGTGCAGCAGAACGACTACGTGCGTGCCGGCACACCGCTTTCCGACGGTGCCATCACTCCGAGCGACATCCTGAACATCAAGGGCCCGACGGCCGTTCAGGAATATATCGTCAATGAGGTGCAGGACGTCTACCGTATGCAGGGTGTGAAGATCAACGACAAGCACTTCGAGGTGATCGTTCGCCAGATGATGCGCAAGGTCAACATCCTCGATCCGGGCGACACTCGCTTCCTGGAGCAGCAGGTAGTCGACAAGCGCGACTTCATGGAGGAGAACGACCAGATCTGGGGCAAGAAGGTGATCACCGACGCCGGCGACTCCACTATCTACCGCAAGGGCCAGATCATCACTCAGCGCAAGCTGCGCGACGAAAACTCATCGCTGAAGCGCAAAGACCTCAAGACAATGGAGGTGCGCGATGCGATGCCGGCTACTTCGGAGCAGGTGCTTCAGGGTATCACCCGTGCCGCACTTCAGACATCCAGCTTCATGAGCGCCGCATCCTTCCAGGAGACAACCAAGGTGCTCAACGAGGCCGCCATCAACGGCAAGACCGACTATCTGGAGGGCATGAAGGAGAATGTGATCTGCGGTCACCTCATCCCGGCCGGTACCGGTCTGCGCGAATACAACCGTATCGTAGTGGCCAATAAGGACGAGCTCGCCGCCATGAACATCACCGACGACTATGCGTCGGTAGTCGACGTGGAGGCACG
>CAMWMK010000102.1 GCA_947175295.1 uncultured Porphyromonadaceae bacterium | reverse complement strand
CGCAGATATCCGCGAATGTATCCTCGAATGTCACATCCTTCAGGTTGTTCAGGTCTGAGAAGACACTGAGCTTGCTGAAGCGGCTGATTCCGGTCATGAACACAAGCTTGATATGCTCCGCCGAGCTCTTGAAGTTGGAGTAGAGGCTCGCCAGCTTCGTACGGTAATGCTCGAAGCGCTCGCTGCTCCGGAGATTCCCGACAAGCGGCTTGTCGTACTCGTCGACGAGGATGACTACAGGTTTGCCGGTCCGCTCATGGGCCGTCCTAATGATGGACTTGAACCTCATTGAATAATCCTCATCCTTTACTTCTATGCCATACAGCTTCTCCCAGTTCCTGAAAAGATTGTCGAGCACGTCGTCAAGCTTTCCGATCTCATCGTATGTATTGGCGTTCAGGTCGAGGTGAAGAACGGGATAAGGCTCCCAGTCCCAGTCAACAGAGTCGATGTAAAGTCCCTTGAAGAGCTCACGACGCCCTTCGAAGAAATAACGTAGCGTTGACAGGAAGAGGCTCTTCCCGAAGCGCCGCGGACGAGCCAGGAAGTAATACTGGATTCGGCTGCGCACTATCTTCTCAATGAAAGCAGTCTTGTCGATGTAGACAGCGTCTCCTTCACGCAGCATCCTGAAGTCCTGCTGCCCTATCGCGTAAATTCCGTATTCTTCCATAATCATCGGTTTTTATCCGCAAATATAACGCTTTTTCCCATCCCATCCAAATTTGGATTTTGTTTTTATCGTAATAATTCAAGTTGCGCTCTTTGCGGCTGCGCAGCCTTCTCTGCGTGCTCCGGCTTTTTCTCCATCCATCAGATTCCGGATGGCGGGGCCGAGGTTCTCGCCCCTGCTGTCAAGGCCCAGCTTGCGCCTCACGTCGCTGCTGATGTTGTAGTGGCGTGCCAGGTCGAGGTAGTTGCCGATCTCCTTGCCCCGGAGACCGATGGCGTACAGGCACACGTAGTCCGTCTCCCGATCCGTCAGTCCGCATTCCCTCAGGTGTCTCATGAATTCCGGATGCGTGGCTTCCAGCACCTTCCCTATCGACTGCTGGAATTTCTTCTTGTCCTTACCGATCCTCTCCACATACTTCCGGAATTCCTTCCCGTATCTGTCCTCGTTGGTGATGGCCTGCGCGAAGAGGCCGTTGAGCAGGTGGATACGCTCCCTTATGAGCTGACGCGCCTCCTCCGACAGAGTATCCTGTTTGTCGAGCAGCTCCTTGAGCTGTTCCCGTTCGCCCTCCAACTGACCGATCTGCAGGTGGAGGTTTTCAGCCTCCAGCTTCAGCTGCGCACGCTCCGATTCAAGTTTTTCGGCCAGGAGCCGCTGCCTCTCCCCCTCCAGATGAAGCCTTTCGTTGTTCAGGCGCAGCTTTTCGGCATTCCCCTCGGCGATCAGACGTCCGGCCCTGTTCATACGGTAGCGGTAGTAGACGAAAAGCGTAAGAAGAAGCAGCAACGCCACTCCCGTCAGGATCCAGTTTATTACGCTCTCCCTCTTCCGGATCTGAGCCATATTGTCGATTTCCATCGCATGCTTCTTCTCCGAGAAGAGAAGCTCGTTGGAGAAAAGCTGGGTATGATACTTCTCAAGAAGACTGGTATAGCTCCTGAAGGCATCGAGGGACTCCCTGTACTCCCCCATATTCTCCAGAACCTCAGTTTTTATCGACCAGTAGGTCAAGGAATCAAGGATATTATCCGGCGCTAATTCAGCTTGGTCAAGATACCGTAGCCCAGTCTCAGCCTCCCCTATTTTGGTATATGCTCTTGCCAGAGTCATATTCATGTCATCTTCCATACCTGCTTTCCGAACTTCCTCAATCAAATTCTTTACGTCCTCATCAGCTCCGAATCTTATTGCATATTTCAAGAAAGGAAGTAGTGTTTCTCTTTTCAGTGATGGGGAATCATTGATGATTGCACTGCATACCATAACTATACTGTCAGCTCTGTGTTTATCACTTAGAATTATGTCTCCGGTCAAAGCCCTTAGATTGGATTTCAATTGCTGTGGTTGTTTACCCAAAGCTTCATATATCTCGGCAGCCTTGAGATTATTATCTGCAAAAGCCTTAATACGATAAAGTTTGAAATACAATGATCCTTGAGCTACTAAAATGCGCGCCAATGTCATGGAATCATAAAATGAACCTTGAATATCTAAAGCGTTCATATATGACTGCATTGCGTGATAATCTTTACCAACATTCTCATAGATTACTCCCTGATAATAATAAGTCCGAAGCTTCTCATCCGCGTTTCCATGCTTTAGATAATAGTCAATCGCCGGCTGAAGCACATCAAAGGTAGTGGTGTCAATATAATTCTTATCCAAAGCCATCGACTTCAATAGCGCGTATCTTGCCCTGTCTCGACTTCCTCCAAGTCCGGACATATCAATTCCTTCAAGAATGGAAAGCGACGAATCGGGTCTCTCCTCCATCAAGGTTTCTGCAATATCAAGCTTATCCTCAATCTCTGCGGATTTGCGGCAGCCCGATGACAGCATTAGAGCTACCGATATCACAGCCGTAAGAACGACCCTTATACAATCAAACTTCATCATAATGTTAAATTTTATACAAATTTATACAAAAATAATCAAATATCAAAATTAAACCCATTAAATTTCAACCTATTCTCAATTCTAAACTTGCTTTATGATAGGCATAATTCCCTCTCACTCCATTATCTTCGTGAAATTTTTGAATACCCCGTTAAATTTATCAATAAAACATCATTGATTATCAACAAAATAAAATTACAAATGTTAAACTTTTTTCCTTGCAGTAGATGACTTTTTATACTATCTTTGCACTCGGATTCGAGACTTATGTCATATTATTTCGACTCCCGGGAAAGCCTTAGATTCCCCATACGAGATCAGTACATTTTTAATAACCTCCAAAACAAATCAGTCATGAAGAAAATCATTCTGTTATTCCTTATGGCAGTTGCGATGACAACCTCTGCCTTCAGCGAGCAAACAGCGATTCCCTTGCAAACACATACATACAAAGAAGGCTACGATGACCTTACCAAGAGAGACCGCAACCCAATCCACCTCCCCATCTCAGTCTACTACGACTCCGAGACCAACATCCTCGAAGTATGGTGTGCCAACGACAACATCCAGGCCGAAGTCTATGTCTATGACGAATCGGGAACGGTGGAAGCCTACTCGCCTTACATGAATGTAGCTCTGCAGCTAACTCCATCCCATTCACATTCTATCCTTATCAAGGGCGATGGATGGGAAGCAGAAGGCGAGCTCTTATCTATTTTAGTTGGATAACTAATCGACCCTCAGTTATTAACTATAATTTACTCACGATTTTTTAATTTTAATACATCAGTCAATATGAAACACCTATTTCATGCTTGCGTAGCCATTGTTCTATGCATCTTGTCATCTTGTGGTTCCGACCAAGATCTGCCTATGCAATCGGTATCGGTTCAAAAGAATACAACAAAATACTATCAAGAAGCTAAAGTAATTTTTTCCCCCGCGTTGGGAACAAGGGCAACTGGTCCTATTGTGCCAGTTATTCCACCGATATCACCGACTATTTTTTCAAGATTCTCTCCATTTTACGAATATGGCGAGAAGTTTGAAAATATCTGGGCTATGAGTGAGGCTGAAGTAGAAGAAATAAATCAGAACGTTAAGTTTCAAGAGATGTGCCAGATTGTGGAAGCAGACATTGAAAATGCCTACTCCTGTATCTACGATTACATGAGTGTAGAGGATATTGCCGCATGCGAGGAAGCTATTACCTACTATATAAAATCAGGATGTCACAATGTTGATTTTCTCGATGAACTAACCTGGGAAATGGAGAATGAGAATGCAGTCCAACTAACCTGCTATGCCGGTGCACTACTTGACCAATACATCGAACTCAACACTATCCTCAACATTAGCAATAGAGAAATAGCATCCGACAAACAACAAGAACTTTCATGTGAAGAGATTCTCAAGGTCAAGCTAGCCATTCTAAGCGTAGAAGTAGCCTGGTCATATGGAACATGCATAATGTTGCCAGGAGCCAATGTGGTAGGAGTAACTTTAACTAGCGTGTATGCTATGGCAACAATGGTGTTATACCAAATGGAATACAATGACTGTGTAAAAAGAAGAAACAATGACAAAAAACCATAAATATAACCCGATATAACTCTGTTTGTGTTCTTTTATGATAAGTATTTACATAAAAGAACTAAGTAGCTGGTCAAATTAAACGCATATTATCCGCTCTGGCGATTTCGTGTCGATTTGGCTGCGGAGCGAAGGAGCGATGAGGGCATCGTGACTGGGGGACAAAGCCGAAGCAGCCAATTGAAAATCGACGAGTTTCCTATGGAAACAACAATGACGAGTCAAAATCGGCAAGCGGATGATATGCGAGATTCGCTACTTTAAATGACTTTTTTTATATCGATTTAATTTGAACAGCTACTTAATACTTATATCTTAATATTTGAAATTAAATGAGCATATTAAAAATTATATCTAAAACTGATATTCCATATCGTACGCTGATTTATATACTCATGTTCTCAGGACTTGCACTCCTGTTCGTATCATTCCATATTTATAATGCCATAACATGGTTGCCATATGCGGCCATAGCCATCATGGGATCGGCATATGTCTATATTTTCTATTTTGTGTATAAAGCAGGATATAAAAAGACTTCATTAACTGGATTAATGATTGTTCTAATTTTATGTATTCTCTCCGTATATGTAATATACAGCATTCAACCCCTGTTTACCAGACTCTGATAACTGTCTCATAGAATCCCATAAAAACATGCTCCCCGCCTAGCAATTCAATCATGCGGAGAGCATCTTTTAAGCCCCATCTCACAAAAAATGGGGCCTTAGTTCCATACTGTCATTGTATCTTCCACTCCTCTATCTGGCGCAGCGCCTTCTCGGCCGATGCGTCATACTTCAGCTCGATGACGTAGACGTAGTCCGGGGTCTCTATCAGCAGGCCGATTCGACCGTCGGACGTATGCGCCTCGGACTTCGCGTCAAGGCCGATCAAGGTCACGAGGATGTAGGATGCGTTGTGGAAGTTGTTCTCGTTGTCCATCCTCAGGTCATACGGGATGCCCGCGAAATACGCCCGCAGGCTCTTCAGCATATCATCCGGCTTATCCCTGCCGATACTTCTGGTGATTCCGTCGATGACGCTTTTGGCCGTCTCCCTTTCGGCTTGAGATAGAGGGGCAGCAGATGCTTGAACATTTGTTGAGAACTATATCCGTGAAGGAACACATGCTCTACTCAAACTTCAACAGGAACTTGAAAACGTACACGACGAGACTATAAAAAACTGTATGACAATGTGTGCGGCATTAGTAGATGCCTCTGGAGAAGAACAAGTATGGAAAGAGACTTTGGAAATAGCATCCCATACGCCCTGTGACGAGGCTATGATCATTCGAGTGAGTGTAGTATTGCTGAGTGTCGGTATTGATATGGCCTTAACAACTGCTATGCCTCTAGCTTCTCACAGAACTCTCGTCAATTCAATTTCTGCAATTTGTGAGATGATTACAATTCATAACGATTGGGTAGACTGTAATAAGAAATATAAGAAAAAATAAGAGATCGGGCAATTAAAAAGCTGATCTGCGGAATAAAGAAAATCTATAGAGGTCTATTAACAAATAAAAATCAATGAATTTTGTTATTATAGGACTCTATAGATGTTCTCAAATACAGTGACAATAAAAAGCCAGTAATTGTCGTTTTAAATGCAGAACACCTAAAATCATATACACATGAATAAGGAACTTTTCAAAGGCCAGTATATCTGTTACCTCATTTGGGTGATATCTTCCATCCTGTTTTTCTTTTTTAGTTTCTACAATTGGATGGAAGCTTGGATGAAGATTACAGTGGGATTGCTGCAGCTTGCGTCAGTCGGCTACTATACCTATGGATTATACAAAACCGATGACCGGCAACATTTCATCATATGTCTGATTGCCTTTTGCATCGATGTAGTGGTGACCGTCTTTATCCTGAAATGGACACTGTCTCATTCCATAGCGATATGAACCGACAGACTACTGCAATGAATTGACTGGCCAGTATTTGGTAAATTTAGGAAGGCCAAAATAAAAACCTTTAACAAAAAATCAACCCAATAAAATACTTCAGGCAATGTCAATTCCCGGTTCACCCTCAAAAATCAACATTCCACACAAAGGATTGATTTGCATAATAATGCTTTTAGGCATTATACTCCTGTCTATCTCCTTGCATCTGTATGATTCAATTGGATGGCTAACCTACACTGCAATAGCCGTTTTGGCGCTAACATGCACTTATATGATCGTTTTCGTGAAATTTTTGAATACCACATTAAATTTATCAATAAAATACCATTGATTATCAATAAAATAAAATTACAAACGTTAAACTTTTTTCCTTGCAGTAGATGACTTTTTATACTATCTTTGCACTCGGATTCGAGACTTATGTCATATTATTTCGACTCCCGGGAAAGCCTTAGATTCCCCATACGAGATCAGTACATTTTTAATAACCTCCAAAACAAATCAGTCATGAAGAAAATCATTCTATTATTCCTTATGACAGTTGCGATGACAACCTCTGCCTTCAGCGAGCAAACAGCGATTCCCACGCAAACACATCCAAACATAGAAGGCAACGAAGACCTTACCAAGAGAGACCATGCCCCCATCAATCTTCCCATCTCTGTCTACTACGACTCCGAGACCAACATCCTTGAAGTATGGTGTGCCGATGACAACATCCAGGCCGAAGTCTATGTCTATGACGAATCGGGAAATGTGGAAGCCTATTCCGCATGTATGAACGTAACCATACAACTCACGCCATCTCCCACTCACACAATCATACTTATTGGTGATGGTTGGGAAGCTGAGGCAATGGTTCTATTATATAAACAATATAATCTTGTAAAACATAAGAATATCTGATTATGAAATTGATACGTTTATTAATCATAGGTTTCGCATTACTATCCAGTACTGTTCCGACATCCTGCAAATCAGACTCCATTGACTTGCAATCTGATGTCGATGTAAAGCTGGCCGAAGATTTCTCTGAAACCTTGAAATCAAGCATAGACTCTATGATGGAGTCTATAGTAGTGGTAGATAACTACAACTATAACTGTGATAGTGGGATAAAAAAGACTGCTTCAGTACAGTCCAACTCCCAAGTTACTTCAGTCGTAGCAGATATGGAATTTGTGGAGCCTTCTAAGAATATCAATACATCTTCCATACGGACATTGGGCGACATGTATGAAATGCAAACCGTGTATGGCGTAGATTTCCATGTTATGGAAAATACACCCGTAGGAATGCAGCATGTAATATGGGTATCGGATGAAAAGACTCTGGAAGCTTTGATGCCATTAATTGATCAAAGCAAGAGATACTTATACAAGAAAGGTTTTACGGACCAAGAAATCAACGAGATGCTCGAAGAGGAAAATGCATCACCGGCAGCCTTGGTTCCTTTGGTACTACTATTATCAGAAGATGATATCAATTCTCAGCGAGATATAGACAATCTTGTTGAGGGATGCCAAACCTTTTCTACGAGAGGAGACATTACACTATCGTCATTCATTGGGTGCGCAATGGTTGCTACCGGGTTAGACATTGTATATATATTGAGTGAGGATATTAACAAATCCAATGTAAACAGATGGACAAAAAAGGCAGTTAAATATCTATTTAAGAAAGTAGCATCTCGTTTCTTCGGACCAGTTGGAGTAGCGATTATGGTGCTATCATTTTCTGGATGTATGGCACAGGTATACGCATCATAGATGAATCCTACTTAGAAGTGTATATGATAAATTATTTTACTTTGACATCAAGCCTCATATTGATCATCCTTGAAGCAAGGGCTGTTCACGATATCCACAAGCGTTATCGGTCAGATCCAACTTCCTTAAGGCCAAACTTGACTATACTGGCAGTGATGACAATCATCGTAGGGATAATTATCTATGTTAATATTATGTTATTCAGATGATAAATTGATTGCATCCATACGTCCACTATTCAATATGAGACTTTTACCATGATTTTCAGAAGTTAAGTCTTTTAATCACGAGGGTGTATCATAAGTCAGATTATGATGCACCCTCTGACTATATTTCCAAATGAGGATCCGACATTACAGAGTAGACCAGAAAAAGAGTTTTTCCTATTTTTTCAAATTCTCAAGCGCCTATCCCATCAAAATGTGCTTGTGGTAGACAAAAATTTATACTATATTTGCAATCGGATTCAAGAGCCAGACCAATTTTTTATGGCTGGAATCGGCTCAAATCCATTCGAGTTAATTACATTTTCTATAACCCACAAAACAAAAGTCATGAAGAAAACCATTCTATTATCTATTATGGCCGTCGCGATGACAACTTCAGCCTTCAGCGAACAAAAAGCGATTCCTATGCAGACACATCAAACTGGATCTGCAGATTTGAGTATAATGGAGGCGCGTACCCCCATCAATCTTCCCATCTCAGTCTATTACGACTCCGACACCAACATCCTCGAAGTCTGGTGTGCCGATGACAACATCCAGGCCGAAGTCTATGTCTATGACGACTCGGGAACGGTGGAAGCCTACTCGCCTTACATGAATGTAGCTCTACAGCTAACTCCATACCATTCACATTCTATCCTCATCAAAGGCGATGGTTGGGAAGCGGAAGGTGGAGGAGTGTAGTCATATGAAAAAATTCAATTTACATATAAGGTCCATCTTAGAGTTCATTGGAAGAATGACACTCTTTTGTTCTTTATGGCTTTTATATCGTAGGAATCCCCTTATTGAGAACATATTATATGGAGTTGTGTTGTTCATAGGAAGTAGTCTAATACTCTATATAACAAGACTATACCTGAAACAAATCAAGCAAAAACAAGACCATTAACAATCAAACTTCATCATAATGTTAATTTTTATACAATAAAAATAATCAAATATTAAAATTCAACCCAATCTCAATCATAAACTTGCTTTATGATAGGTATAATTCCCTCTCACACCATTGTCTTCGTGAAATTTTTGAATACCCCGTTAAATTTATCAATAAAACATCATTGATTATCAATAAAATAAAATTACGAACGTTAAACTTTTTTCCTTGCAGTAGACGACTTTTTATACTATCTTTGCACTCGGATTCGAGGCTTATGTCATATTATTTCGACACCCGGGAAAGCCTCAGATCCATACGAATTTGGTTCATTTTTAAGATTACGCTAATTTTCGTATTACAGCCGACAATCAACTAATTAATATATACTCATTATGAAAAAAACTTACATCTCCCTTCTTTTGAGTTTAGCTATAAGTAGCAGTGCCAAAGCAGCCAGCTCCGATTCGGCCTATCCAAGCAAACCTGACGGAGAAGTCGCCGGACACGGCTACGTAGACCTCGGACTTCCGAGCGGCACACTCTGGGCTACCTGTAATATCGGTGCCGAGGATTACTATTATCCCGGAGAATACTTCGCTTGGGGTGAGACCCGGGCCCGAGACATATTCACATGGCGTGACTATCAGTTCTTCGATGAGGAATACACCGACTCCCAGGGACAACTCAGTTACACCGTCGAAGACATTGGTGAAGTAATATCCGGCACTGATTATGACGCCGCACGCATCCAATGGGGCGATATGTGGAGAATGCCCACAAAGGAAGATTTTGAGGAACTAAAAGAACACTGCATTATTGAGTACTGGGAAGCCGCACAGATTTCCCCAAGAAAGGGTCTGCGCATCTCGGGACCAAGCGGCAAAAGCATACTTCTGCCCAATACGTTCTCTCCACATGGAGGTATCATTACTGCTGTGTTGAGAGGCGGTGAGTATTGGACAGCGACAGCCTCGGACTCCCGGACAGAAAGCAGTCGTACCACTGCCATGCAGATGAACTTCGGCTATGAACGTTCGGAACTGAAGCTGATTCCAGACGGTCGCCACGACGGACTCTCAATCCGTCCCGTAATCAACCGCCAGGACATTGGCACATCTGTCGCAACCCTGACCAATGATGCGCCATACATAACTTTTGAAAACGGCTCTATTTACGCAAAAGGCTTCCCACAGGAATGTCGCTTGGCCATCTCCGACCTCTCCGGAAGACGTATCCTTGACACCAATCTGAACGAAGGAAAATGCCGACTCGCACATCTTCCCGACGGCATATACTTAGCTACACTTCTCAATGCCGGAAAAGCCATCAAAACCATCAAAATATCAATCAAGTGACCTTCTGAAATGATTTAAGTTTCATAAGCCCAATTTCTCAGCGCCGTAATTGATACTCAGCTCCTCTGCGTGTCAATTACGGCCAAATTACATCATAAATAAAAAAAACGTGTCCTTTCAGAAAAATAATCGTCATTTTTCTTTAGATTTTAAAAATATTTGACTATATTTGCAATCTAAAACCCCTGAAAGCCATGAAGAAGAACTACACCCCTATGCACGAAAACGGCAAGACAGCATTGACCATGGCCCTTACCGCCTTCTCATCCATAGCATGCGGAACAATGCTATGTGTTGGTGTGTGGATTATAGGCCGTATACTCGGATATGGATACGACGCCTTATTCTACTTTTCAGCTTATTTATCCGGATCAATCGGTTTTTTCCTGACGGCCCCGGCTAACCTCCTAACGCCGATTCTGAAGAAGAATCCCGACAATACCCGCAGCATCGCAACCGCCTGGGCACTCACTA
>CAMWMK010000101.1 GCA_947175295.1 uncultured Porphyromonadaceae bacterium | reverse complement strand
TCTGGATGTAGGCCCAGGTACCTTTCTTTGTTTCTGTGAAGTTTGCTTTCATAAACACCTACTAATACCTACAAAATTATAAAAAATAATGAACTGTGCAACAATTCATAAAAAAATTTTTCAGCAAGTTACGAGACCAAACTGTCAAACTCCCGATCCTTTCAGGTGTTAACCACACATAATTTAAGTTGGTTAATCTCAATCCTACCATCCTCGTAAATGCTGCTTCAACTAAATTAGGAAAGAACCACTTTTTTCAGGAACACACAAGTTGACTCAACAGGAACCTTTTTTTTGCCTAAAAATTCGATAATGTCGTTTTTTTTTTGTAATTTTGTAGTCATGTTTTTGGCACGTCCTGGTCATGAAGAATACATTTTACAAGACCAAGAGACAGCAACCATTTGGAATAATTTGGGTTGTCTTCTACTCTCTCATAGCTATCGTTCGAATTATGATACCTATTTGAGGGAAGAAGGATTATATACATAAGTAATTGATTGGTTCACCATCAGCATATATGAAAATCAATCAAATATCATATTTCCAGTAGAAAGTTTCATTATAAAAAAGCCAGTATGGTTTGTTCACATGGGACTGGAAACCACTATAAACAACAAAAGAATCGCTAAAAATACCATTTTTCTTTATTTCCGTATGGTTCTTGTCATGGGTGTCAACCTATACACGTCAAGAATCATACTGAATGCTCTTGGCATTAACGATTTTGGTATCTACGGTGTAATCGGAGGTTTGGTGGGCATGTTCAGCATCATATCAGGCTCCATGTCTTCGGCTATATCAAGATTTCTGACATTTGAATTAGGGCATGACAACAATATACGGTTGAAAAAAACATTTGGAGTGTCACTAAGCATACAGATATGTCTTGCCATCATCATCGTACTGCTCTGCTCGACTGCAGGAGCATGGTTCCTCCATCACAAAATGGATATTCCGGCATCAAGCCTTATTGCTGCCAATTGGATTCTTGTTTTTTCGATGCTCACTCTTGTAGTGAATCTGATCAGTGTTCCGTATAATGCCATAATCATCGCCCACGAAAGAATGAACATTTTCGCCTATGTAAGCTTATTGGAAGTAGCGCTTAAACTTGGTGTGGCTTTTCTGATTTTGCTTTTCTCATCAAATAGGGTGATCATATATTCCGGTGCACTGTTTCTTGTCGCCATTATTATCAGGCTGATTTATGGCGTTTACTGCAACCGACACTTTTTAGAGTGCAATACACGCCCTATTCTTGATAGAAAGCTATTTAAGGAAATGATGGGCTTCGCAGGATGGAACTTCATCGGAGCTTCATCATCAATATTGAGAAACCAAGGAAACAACGTGATCCTGAATATGTTTTTCAGTACAGCCGTCAATGCGGCATATGGCCTTACCATGCAAGTCTATAATGCTGTCAACCAACTTGCTGATAATTTCATGACTTCCGTAAATCCACAGATTACCAAATACTATGCCCAGTCTGAATTCGAAGAAATGAATAAACTTATGAAACGAAGCTCAATTTTGTCTTTTTATCTTACACTTATCATTACTTCCTTAATTTTTATGAATACACCCTACATACTGCATCTATGGTTGAAGGAAGTTCCCCCATATACTGTAAGCTTCGTACAGCTGATCATGCTGTTTACCCTTATCGAATCAATTTCAAGGCCGCTTATCACCGGTATGCTTGCCACTGGAAAAGTCCGGGACTATCAGATTGTGGTAGGAGGGCTGCAACTACTTAACCTTCCCCTTTCCTATTTAGCACTGAGACTTGACGCCACTCCGCTCTATCCTCTTATCATAGCTGTATTGATTTCAGTAATCTGCCTTATAGCCAGACTTATAATGCTCAAGAAAATCATACCGTTTGATGGCATGAAGTTTCTTTTTGATGTATGTATAAAAGCCTTTATTGTTGGGGGCATTGTCTTGGGAATACCATATTTGCTGAAAGAAGGTCTCTATGCAGATAAGTCGTTACTTAATTTTATAGGCGAGAGTCTCATCAATCTACTGTGGTGCTGTGGGATAGTATTTTTTCTTGGATGCGACCGTCAAGAAAGGAAATTCATCATCTCCGCAGTGGCAGGAGCATATAGAAAGATTAAACGATGATCACCATTAATGACAAACGGGACTGTTCAGGTTGCACCGCCTGCTATGCGATATGCGGCAGACATGCCATTGAAATGAGAGAAGACCCTCTCGGGTTTAAATATCCTGTTGTAAACACAGAGAAATGTGTGGAATGCGGGCTCTGTGATAAAGTGTGCGCTTTCAATGATATATATTCCACGCCGGACAACCTCGACAGGCCGATTGCTTTAGGAGGGCGTCATAAAGACATAGAAGAAGTTGACAAAAGCCGTTCGGGAGGGATTTTCGCAGCGTTGTCCGACGCAGTGCTTTCTGAAGGAGGCGTTATATATGGAGCCGGCTATGACTCATCGTTCAGAGTGATACACAAACGGGCTACTGATCCATCGGAACGTGATGAACTTCGCGGTTCAAAGTATGTGCAAAGCGATATAGGAAATATATTTCTCCAGGTCGAATCCGATATAAAAGCGAATAGAAAAGTCCTTTTCTCAGGTACACCTTGTCAGACCGCCGGACTTTCAAGCTTTCTTAGACTGCGAAAAGTAAATTGCGACAGGCTTCTGATATGCGATATCGTTTGCCATGGAGTTCCCTCTCCTTATATCTGGCGCGATTATCTTAAGTATATTCAAAAGAAAGAACGGCAAAAAATCATTGACGTAAACTTCAGAGACAAACTAAGATTCGGATGGTCCGCCCATAAGGAATCTTTCAAATTGGAAAATAAATACATATCTACTTGTACTTATACGAATGCTTACTTTCAGCATATCATGATTCGGCGCTCTTGCGAAGTCTGCCATTACACGAACCTACGTAGGACAGGTGATATAACATTGGCCGACTTCTGGGGCTGGGAAAAATCCAATCCAGATATGAACAAAGATGACAAAGGAATATCATTGATTCTTGTAAATACAAATAAAGGCGCTCGCCATATCGAGCAGATCAAAAATAAAATCCTCAGTTTCCCAGTCAATATCGAACAGGCTCTTCAACCAAATCTCCAGTCTCCTTCCAGCGTCCACCCCGGAAGAGAACAATTTGAGAAGGATTATGAGAGATTCGGATTTGAGAAGAGCATGTCCAGACATGCCTTGATTGGTTGGAAACATGATGTAGTTCGCATCATGGACAGGATAAAGAGAAAAGTCCATAATGTCGCGAGAAAATTTCGTAAACTATAAGACATGGCAAAAATCGGCATAGTGACATTTCATCGGGCCCACAATTACGGAGCTGTTCTTCAATGTCTTGCTTTACAGGAGGCCATAAAAGGTCTTCATCATGATGCATTTGTCATTGACCATATCAACAGTAAATTACAAAGATCTTATCCCGATGGCTCCCTTCGACTATACGGTAATGTGATTCAGAAAATGAAGAGGTTGTTTCGACATCTTCTAATGAGCACCCGAATCAGAAAACGATTCAATCTATTCACCGGCTTTATCAACTCCAACTTTATACTGTCAGATAACGAACAAGAGTATTTTGATGCCATTGTCTACGGTAGTGATCAAATCTGGAATGACAGCATCACAGATGACGATCCTTTCTATTGGGGCGAAGGGTCGAATACAAAAAAGAAAATCGGATATGCTATAAGTGCAGGGAATAAGGAAAATCAGCTTTCCTTACATTCAGAGCATATCAGGAGGTTTTCAAATATAGGGGTGAGGGAAGACAGTCTCCTGTTTCAACTGAAAGCCTTAGGAATTGAAAATGTCTCTACCGTATTGGATCCGACATTGTTGCTTGACAGGAATGACTGGATTAAGCTATTAAATTTAAAATCACTGCAACCATCAAAGAAATATCTTGCAGTATACTCCCTGAGGGGAAAGGACAAAACCTTGACACTTGCAAAAAAAATCGCGAACCATCGACGGTTGGCATTAATCGACATAGGAGCATCAATCCCTCTTGTACCTAAAACAAGCAGAAAGGATTTTCTGGATCCTAAACAATTCGTCGAAATCATCAAAAACGCATCCTACATCGTGACGGATTCCTTCCATGGAACCGTCTTTTCCATCATCTTTAATAGGCCATTTATAACCCTAAACCTTGAAGACGGACAAGATGGAAGAGTCGCCAACATCTTGAGAGAACTTGATTTAGGTCGAAATCACATACGGATACACGACAGTTATGATATCAATTACCTCGGGATGTATGATGCGGAAAAAACAAACGACCGACTTAAAATATTAAGGAGGGAGTCTCTGAATTTTCTGTCTTCCAATTTAGATTTCTAAAATTCAGATAGTAAACCGGACGAAAGACGAACATCCTGAATTTCAATTAAAAATCAAATGTGGACATTATTCAAGATCCTTAATACAATCACAGTGTTTGCATCTGCCTATATGTGGTTTACCGCCCCGTTGCCGCTTGGACCATTGATGCTTCTGCTGAATATAGGCATGGCTTTATGTCTTGGATTTCTGCCTTTAAAACCTCAGCTCGACCTCAGAACCGAGGTATCAGCATTTTTCCTGCTCGCTCTCGTATTATGGACACTTATCAATGAGACCCTTATAATGGGCATTGTGGTGCTATCGGTATACACACCGGTATTCTATCTTACCTTCCTGCCAAGAGAGTATCAAGCCGATTTGTTGAAATTTGTCACTAAATGGTTGGCTATTATCCTTATTCCGGGGTTAATGATATACTGGATTCTTCTTGCTGTTCCTCTTCCGAATTTTGGATCATTTGTTTTTCCTCCTTATGTTCCATTCAATAATTACATATTCTTCATTCAGACTACTTATGACTATGGTACGCTAGTAAGATTCAATTCTATATTTCCAGAGCCCGGGCATCTTGCAATGGTATGCGAGTTCATTTTATTGGCGAATAATTTCAATTTCAAGAAGCAGCCTTGGCTATGGGTTATACTTACAGCGGTTGTCTTTTCATTTTCATTAGCCGGATACATTATTACATTTACGGCATTCTCACTGCTGAAAGTCAACACCTGGGCGAAAGGCATTTTAGCGTCCATCTTTCTTGGGGTGTTCGTATTTGCGGCATTGAATTATGCCGGGGGAGACAATGCTTTAAATCAGCTCATTATTGAACGCTTGAAATATGATGAGAGCAAAGGAATCCAAGGCAACAACAGATACTTCAACAATACTGACTATGAATTTGATAAAGCCATGAAGACAGGGGATTACTGGGCTGGAGTCAGCGGTAAGGCCAACATGGACCTCATCGGTGGAGCAGGTTTCAAGATCTACACTCTCCAACATGGCTTGATCGCCGTGTTTATAGTACTTGGTTTTTATCTTTCCTTAATACCCCAGCGACCCAATTGGCATTATACATTGGTATACATATTTATCGTCGCACTATGTTTTGCCCAGAATGCTTACCCCGGATGGTATGCGTGGCTTTTCCCATATGTATTGGGATTAAATTTAAACAGTAAACATGAACCGTCTGATTAAGCACATCATATGAAAGTATTGTATATTGCAAGCAGTACAGGTATGGCAGAAGGCGCCACCAAGAGCTTGATCGCCATGATTTCACAGGTTCACACTCTTGGTGTCGAGCTTGAAGTGATATGTCCTGATGAAAATGGAATTACTCATTGGTTGAAAGAAAGAGACATTAAGACTCATGTAGTGCATTTCCGCCATAAGCGTCTACCTTTTACCCGTACTTTTTCCGACAAACTCAAATGGCTGCCACGCCTTATACATGACAGTTGGATTAATTTTCGGGCTCAACCCTCGGTCACTGACATAGCCAAGACATTCTCACCCGATATAATTCATGAAAATACTTCCGTTATCGATCTGGGATATCGCGCATCTAAAGCTATCGGAGTGCCTGATGTGATTCATATTAGAGAATATGGGGATCTGGATTTCAAAATGAAGCTGCCAGGACGAAAGAAGCGACTGACAGACAAAAATGTCTTTACCATATCAATCACTAAAGATATCAAAAGGCATCTGTGTCAAGACTCAAATCCTAACGCCACTCAGATTTATGATGGAATCCTACAGGTTTCCGATATTCGTTTTAATGAATGCAAGGAAAAATGGTTTCTTTACGCAGGTCGTATAGAACGAGCAAAAGGCATCGACAATTTGCTAAACTCCTATGTCCAATATGCCTGTAGAGTGGATTCAGCCTACCCACTCTATGTGTGCGGAGGATGTAACAATCCAGCTTATCTGGAGAAAATGAAGGCGTTTGTAGCTGAAAACGGACTTGAATCAAAAGTGGTTTGGATGGGTGAACGCTCTGATATAGCTGATTTTATGTACAGGACTGCTGCTACAATTATTCCTTCCAGGTTTGAGGCTCTTGGTCGGGTAATGCCGGAAGCTATGGCAAATGGATCACTTTGTGTGGCAAAATATACTGGGGGCACTAAAGAGCAGCTCGATAATGGACTGAAGTTCACGGGAAAACCTATAGCCATAGGATATGAGGATAATGAACAGTTGACACAGGCACTGGTCAATATCACAGACGCTGCAGAACGAGGAAATGCCTTCGAACAAGGAAGTGAATACAGGAATATGATTGACAGATCCCAGAGAGCTGTTGAGGATTTTTTTTCCGAACAAAGCTTTGGTCATAAAATCATTGACTTCTACACCAAGATTCTAAATCAACACAAACAGAGCCGATAGCATTAACACCTGTATTTCCGACAAACCGACCGTGATGATGGAGAGTATTAAAACATCTGATTGATTGTATCTGATTATGGAAATTATAAAGAAGATATGGAAGTTTCGTTGGATTTTAAGGGCATTGATTCCTTCCCTGATTTTCAACTTCAGGCATCTTCCGTTTTCTCAAGCCAAGAAATTGCCCATATTGATTTATAAAGCTGAAGTTCATGCTAAAGGTGGTCATTTCGTGATAGAGGGTCCTTTAAGATTCGGAATGATTATTTTGGGACATAGGATTGTGGATTTATTTCCAAATACAGGAATCACTTTGAGCAATAGCGGTAAGATTACGTTCAAAGGAAAGACTATCATCGGCAATGGTTCTGCGATTTCTGTGGGACCGTCAGGAAGTTTAAGTTTTGGCAACGATGTAATAGGTTCAGCAGGACTGAAAATAGCTTGCTATTCATCCATATCTATCGGCGATCAGGTTCGTATCGGATGGAACACCCAGATTCTCGATACTGATTTCCATCTGCTCAAAAACATAGAAGGAAGAAAAAGCCGAAGCAAAGGTTACGCACCGGTCAGAATTGAGAATGGTGTATGGATTGCCAATAGCTGTAAATTATATAAGGGGGTCACAATACCCCACTCTTGCGTGGTATCGTCAGATACCGTGATCCACGCCTCCTTGAAATGTGATCCTTATTCCATCGTAAGCAATGACAGTAAAACTGTAATCCGAGCTGTGGGATATTATCGCGATCTGACTGATGACATGATATCATATGAATGATGAATGATCTAATGGGCAATGACAGGCCAAAAGAAATGGAACAGAAGGATGTCAGCGTAGTGATAGTGAATTACAATACCCGAGACATGCTTAGAGATTGTATCGGAAGTATTAAGGAAAATACACATGATATCGATTATGAGGTAATTGTCGTTGACAATAATTCCCATGATGGATCCGTTGAAATGTTGAGAAAGGAATTTCCTGATGTCATGACAATCGAAGCCGGAGTTAACCTCGGCTTCGGACGAGCCAACAATCTAGGTATGTCGAAAGCTGTTGGAAAATATCTCTTCCTTCTCAATTCGGACACCATATTGCTCAATAATGCCATCAAAATATTCTATGATCAAGCGCAGCAACTTATAAAAGAGGGATATCGGATTGGTGCACTTGGAGCGGTTCTCCTCAATCGGGACAGAAAGACATGCCACAGCTATGGAAACTTCATAACTCCCTCCAGCGAGCTCAAGGAGCTTATCACCAAATACTTGAGATTTCTTAAAGATCATAACAACACTAATCCTCCAAGAGTGGAAGGCTCTTTGAATGTTGACTATGTGACAGGAGCTGATATGTTCGTTTCTACGGAAGTTTTCCATATTACCGGTGGGTTTGATCCTGACTTCTTTATGTATTGCGAGGAAGTGGACTGGCAGAAAAGGATGGCACAAGAAGGCTATGACAGATTTATCGTAGATGGTCCTGAAATAGTACATCTGGAAGGAGGCAGCGAGAAGAATGGAGCCACCTTCTGGAGTCCTGGAAGACTTGCAAATCTTTACTCTTCAAGGAAAATCTACAGAAAAAAACACTATAATAAAATAATTCTTCCTGTGTTCAGAGCAATTCACTTTCTCCTTGATATACCGGCACTGCTCGGTGTTGCACTGTCAAGCAAGAGAAAAGAGTATCTAAGGCTAATAAAACTGAAATAATCACGTTATAAAGTTGAAGACATTTTCGAATTCGAATAAAAATATGATTTATTTAGTAGACTTTATCGGTATCCACTGCGGCATGCATTACTATCTTGACGCCTTCAAGCGGATTCTTGAATCTATTGATGGTATCAAAGTCGGCATCATATCCAACTATTCCGACAATGATAAGCCACCAGTGCTTCTGAACCATTATAAAGGAAACAAACTTAACAAGTTAGTCTTGGCTGCGAGAAACTTGCGAAGGCTAAATAAATTTATTCGTAGTCACAAAGACGATAGATTCATCTATCTGACATATGGTAACATTTTGGATCCCTTCTTCCTAAAAGCCATATCCAAAGCCCCTCATCATTGCATTGACATCCACGAGGCTTTGGCTCAGAATGAAGATTCCAATCAACGCCTCCGTAAACGTCTATCCAAAGTATACACCCACTGCATACAGAATGTCATCTCACACTCTGCGCGCACTGATGATTTCCTAATGCAGTTTGGATTCAAAGGGAGACGCTATGAGGTACCCCATTTCAAGTATGTCTTCCCCAGAAATTACAATCCGTTGAATATATCAGACGAAGTCAAAAATTCTATAGATAAAGAAAAAGTCAATATTCTATTCTTCGGCAATCTTACAAGAGAAAAAGGAATAGATATCCTGCTGGAGGCAGTCAACAACCTTAATGAAGACGATGCACCCAGAATAAATATTATTGTTGCTGGCAAGGATATAGATGGAGTCTATAAAAGAGTAAAAATAAATCAAGACAGAAATATATCGTTTTTTATCCGTCATATCACAGACGATGAGTTACGTTATCTCTACGAAAACGTAAACTACCTCGCTCTTCCATATCGTAAGACTTCTCAAAGCGGTATTCTCGAAATGGCATTTTATTTCAAAAAACCCATTATAGCATCTGACATACCATATTTCAGAAAGATGCTGACACTTTTCCCATCATTCGGATATCTGAACGGAAACAGTTCCTCCGATTTCTCCTATGCCATTCACGAGATTCTGAAATGCAAGCCTTCCGATTTCTTCAGAGATGATGATTATGCACGATATGAAAACAGAATGGAAATCAACGAATTTAAACAGCAATTCAAAGAATGGCTGAAACTTGATGGTGAAACATTATGATTAAAGTCGCAATAATAGGTACTCAAGGTGTCCCGGCTAGATACGGAGGCTTCGAAAGCCTTGTTGAGAATCTTCTGGGTGAAAATTGTCCGGAAGATGTGGAATATACAGTGTTTTGTTCCAGTAAGGACATGCCCGAACGCCTTTCGTACTACAAAGGGGCAAATCTGGAATATATACCTTTGAAAGCTAATGGTCTACAGTCTGTACCCTATGACATCATATCGATGTGTAAAGTACTTCGCGGCTATGATGTAATTCTTGTATTGGGAGTTTCCGGATGTCTGTTCCTTCCAATTTTCCATAAGCTTAACTCAAAAAAGCTAATTATCAACATTGACGGGATGGAGTATAAGCGCAACAAATGGAATAAATTTGTCAAGAGGATATTAAAGAAGTCTGAAGCACTTGCAGTGAAATACGCTGATGTAATCATAACCGACAATAAGGCGATACGTGACTATGTGGCTATGGAATACGGCAAGAGGTCAAAGCTCATAGCTTATGGTGGCGATCACGTGATGAGGGAATTACCGGAAGGTTTTGCCGATTCCACTCTTCAGAAATACGGGCTTAAGAAAAAAGACTACGCAATCGCAGTCTGCCGCATCGAACCGGAAAACAACTGCGACATGGTTTTGGAAGCATTCTCCAATTCCAACAGGCATCTTGTATATATTGGAAACTGGAATCATAATGTATACTCGCAGGAGCTGCGTAGGAAGTATTCCGGCTATAAAAATATCCAGATGCTTGATGCAATTTATGATCTTGACATTCTATTTGCACTCAGGAGCAACGCCGGTGTATATATTCATGGACATAGCGCAGGAGGCACTAATCCATCATTGGTAGAGGCGATGTTTTTCGGAATACCTATAATATCGTTTGATGTCGTGTTTAACCGTGCGACCACTGCCAATCAAGCTTATTACTTTCATAATTCCGATGAGCTACTTGCCATTTTACGTCGCTCTGACCTTGACGGAACCAATATGAAAAAAATAGCTAAAGAACGCTATACATGGAAAACAATCTCAAAACAATACGCCGAACTATACCGCTGACCTAAAATAAAAAATCATCAATTCAATGAAAGGCATAGTACTCGCAGGAGGATCGGGCACACGGCTCTACCCGATCACAAAAGGAGTCAGCAAGCAGCTGCTGCCAATATTCGACAAGCCGATGGTGTATTATCCCATCT
>CAMWMK010000100.1 GCA_947175295.1 uncultured Porphyromonadaceae bacterium | reverse complement strand
CCTCGTTGGCGCGCACAACGGCAGAAACCTGGTTAAGGTTTTCGAGCTGACCGTTTACTTCCTCAAACTGAGCGTTCATCTGGCCGAAAGCGTTGTCAAGGTTCTCGCCGAGATTATTGAAATTGAGCTGGAGCTCCTCGATAGCCTCCTCGTTGGCGCGGACAACAGCTGCAACCTGGTTGAGGTTTTCGAGCTGACCGTTGACATCGCCCATCATTGCGTCCACATCAGCCTTCAAAGCGTCGGTATCGGCAGAACGGAGAGAATAAAGAGAGGAAGGCACAGAGGAAACAGCCTCGCTTGAGAAGACCTCATAGCCTCTTCCGAGGTCGATCGAAACGCGAAGAGTAAGATCACCCCACTCCACGACAGTGAGGTCGTTGTCCTGGCCGAGCTGGCAAGCCACATAGCCGGCGGCATTGGTGGTAGGATACTGAATCTCGGAGAAAACTACGTTTTCAGCGTTGTCGAGGAGTTCGAACTTGAGAGCGACCTTCTGACTGGCCACAACGGAGCCGCCGTCTTTGATCACGGCCTGATAGTTGATATTGTCAATGCCAGCGAAGGCGGGCATAGCCGTAGCGGCAGCTACGAGCGAAGAAAGTAGAATCTTTTTCATTTTAGAGTGATTTTTAAAGTTTTGATTAGTTTGCCATCAACGGCTACGGCAATAGCATAGACACCAGGGGCATAGTCGGCAAGCGAGAAAACAGCAGGACTCTCCTTGAGAGCCTCCACCCCGCGAGCTGCGCCATCCATGGATGCGATCAATACCGAAGTGCGACCGATCTTATCGGCATCGCAGCCGACAGTGACCGTTTTGTCGACACTGTTCCAACTGACTGAGATGCCGTCAGCGTCGACCGAAACGCCGGCAACGTAGGAAGTGGCGCCGTCAGCGATCATTTCCTCAAAAAGAGGAGACCAGGCTGAAAAGTCACCGACACTGCTTCCCGCATGCCAACTGCCGAAACTGTAGGCTACTGAACCTCCGGAAGGCAAGGCAGCGTTCCCGGTGAGGGAATAGATGTCTTGAGCTGCGGACGGAGCCTGGGCACTCATAGTCGCCACCGAGATGGCAGACAACAAGAGGGGTGCGATTTTTAGTCTCATAAAAATTGAATTAAAAAATAAGTAAAAAAAGATACATTTGTCAACATTCCGACAAATAAGAAAGATAAGCGCAAATCTTTGATGGCGCAAAGATATATAAAACTTTTCACACTTACAAATATTTTGTGAGATTTTTGTTAAATATTTTTATTTTTATTAAAAATATACTATTTAATCGGGATATTTTATTGTTTTAATTAAATCTTCATATAGATTAGCAAAATTCCAACCTATAATTCAACCATAAAGTAAATGTGCATTTTAATGTCACTAAAATAAGCATCCGCTAAATGTAGCCCCTCCGGGGCTGATGATACAGGGGATTGCATATTCCCCCGATTTCATCGGGGGTTAACAGGATGATTGCCCTCCGGGCAATTTCGCATCATGGCTTATTTTAGTGACATTAATGTGTATTTTCAGTGTCGGGCGAGCACGATCAAGCGTGGACGCTCTATTAACGAAGAAAGGAGGCCGTGCGTGGGCACGGCCTCCTTCGTCGGATATAAGGGGGATATTGCTTTATCGAGGTGAATCGCTTACTTTACGATCATCTTGTGGCTTACGCGGCCGGAGTCGGTGAGCACAACTACAGTGACAACGCTGCCTTCGATGTTGCCGACTTTGAGGGTGCGGGTACCTGCGGACTTAGCGATCATCTTACCGCTGAGGTCGTAGATCTCGATAGCCTTCACGCCGGAGAGGTCGCCGTTGAAGATGAAGTTGCCGTCTTCGTAAGAGAATCCGAACTCGCCTGCGCCGATGGTCTCAACTGCTGTAGCACCGCTGACAGCGATTGCTACGGGAGCTGCGAATGTGCCGGCAGGCTTAACCTCGAATGCTACGGAAGTAGCAGACTGCTTCTCCTCATTGTCTTCGCCGATGAAGCGGAAGTTGATCATATCGCCCTTGTTGCCGTGGACGTTGATCATGAACACACCGTCTACCACCTGAGCGATACCGCGGCATTCGTCGCCGCAGAAAGCTGCGAGAGTGAAGCCTTCAGCATCCTCTCCTTCGAGAGAAGCGACTACGGGCATCACGGAAGCATACTTGTGGTTGTCTACAGTCCAGTAGCCTTCAACGACGGGAGCCTTGGCGGGAGCCACTGTGTCGTGGGCAGCTATGATGTTGTAAGCAAACTCCTTGTCGGAATTGCTATAGAACATATAGCCTTCACCGGGCACCATGTGGGAGAGCGTACCCTTCCAGATGCTGTCGGCATCAGCCTGAACGAAGCCGTCGAGGCCTACGAGCATGTCACCTTCCTCAGCCTTGAGGGCTGCAAGGAGGTCTTCGATGAGGAGGCTGCCTTCGTCGACGGGAGTACCGATCCAGTTCCAGCCCTTGTTGAGCTTAACGGAAACGTTGGGGTCGAACGCCACGCCTGCGACATTGCCGTTCCAGGAGTCGGAGCTTACAGAGACCTTATAGCCTACAGCAGGAGCGATCTCCTTGAGAGAACCAACAAGACCGTAGTTCTTATCGCGAACCACTTCCTGAGTCTGGGAAAGGATAGACTCGATACCGTCGGTAGCGAAGTCCTCTACAGCCACAGTGTTTTCTGAGATCTGGGAAATCCAGTTCCAGTTCTGAGCGAGGTTGTAGTCGAGGTTCACCTTCTTGAGTTCGAAAGCGAGATCAACTACGTCGGAGATGTTGCCTTTGTATTCAGCGACAGCCTTGATGTCGAGCGACTCGTCGGCCATAGCGAAGGGCTCGGAGAAGAGCACGCGGGTGCCTTCAGCGTCTTTCGGGTCGGTGCCGTCTACAGTATAGTAGATGGAAGCCTTAGCAGTAGCGGAAGCCATGTCGATCTTTTCAGAGCGATAGAGCTTAGTGCCTGCAGCGCCCATGGAAGCGGGCTCATGGATCCAGAGCGGGTGGGTGCCGGCAGCCATCTCAGCCTTGTCGGTGCCTTCGTTGGCCACGAGGTAAGCGGAGAAGGGCTTCACTGCCACTTCGCTGTCGGAAGACTCGGGACGCACGAATGTGCTGCCCTCTTCGTTGAGCATGTAGCAAACCACGGGACGGGTCTGACCGTCGTAGGAGCCATAGAGGGAGAACTCCTTACCTACAGCGACAGTCTCTTCGGGAACGGGAGTGAAGGGAACGTCGTAGACAACGCCCTCACCTTCCACCTGCTCGCGTGCGGAACCTACGAAGGTCACAGGTACGGAAGCGAACGGAGCGCAAACGTTTGCAAGATACGGACGGTTGGGGAGGAGCTGGGTCTGAGCGGTGAGCTCTTCAGCCTCTTCGCCGTCGAAGGAAACGAGATGTACACCGCTGCCTGCGCGCTCTGCAAACTCCTCACCGATGATCATCTCGGTGGGCTGGAACGGAAGGATGATAGTAGACCATCCGCCGTCAACGTCGCAAGCGTCGCTTGCAGTCACGTCGGCAGTGAAGGTGATCTTGTGGTCGCCGAGCATGAAGCTTGCGGGAGCGTTGAAGGAGTGGTTGCCGTCGAGGTGTATATCGGAAGCAGCCACACGGTTGCCATCCTTATTGAGGATGATGTTGAGTTCCTCTGAATCGGGGATCTCGTTGGAGCCGATGTAGATGAGGCAGTTGGGGCTGAGGCCACGGAAAGACTCGGCAGAGATGCCGCCGTCGTTGCGGGCCGCGATCTTGCGGGGAGCGCCGGAAGGAGCGGGAGTGCCGTCGGAAGACGGAATCAGGATGCTTGTCAGGCCTGTGCAGCCTTCGAACGCGCCCTCACCGATGGAGTTAACACCGGGGAGGGTGATGGACTCGATGTTTTCGCAACCTGCGAACGCACCTGCGCCGATCTCGGTCACAGTCTCAGGGATAATCACGGAGCTGAGTGCTTCCATGCCGGCGAAAGCGCCTTCGGGAATCACTTCGTTTTCAAGCTGAGAGAGGTCGAGTGTCTCGATGCCGGAGAAGTTCTCGCGGATAGCTTCGAAATCCTCCTCGCCCATGTCGCCGGAAACGGTAAGTTCGCTGAACGCAACAGCGTCTTCAGGCTTCACGGAAGAGATGGCCTCTGCGGGGATTACGTCATCCTCATCGAATGAGCGTGTGCCGGAGATGCGGATCCAAGTGTCGCCTTCAAGAGCCGGGATAGTGTAGATGCCGTTGTTGCCGGTGAGAGTCATTTCCCTTTCCTCATATACAGGATTCTTTCCGGTTACGGTCATCACCTTCGTCATGAGTGAAACGACAGGTTCGGTCTTATCAGGGATGTTGGTGAGCTGGAACTTCATCTCACTGCCCTCACGATAGAGAACGGGGATGACTTTGCTATTCGTGAGCTCGAAATAATTCATCGGAACATTTGTCCATTCGCAGCCATCAGGCTTCTCGATGATTTCAGCAGTAATGCCTTCGCCACCTGCCTTGTTCTCAAAGTTGACGGCATAGTAGAAATAGATCTCAAGCTCATGGTTCTGGATCATAGTCGTACCACTCGTAGCGGAATGGTTGAACCTGATGCCGAGCCTACCGCCAGTCTGACTCCAGTGATGGTTGGGCCAGTAATACTGCATACCGGAATTGTACTGGTATGCACCCAAGTTGGCGAATACATCGATACCGTTGTCGTATACCTTGAAGGGAACACCCTTACGGAGGTGGGTCTGATATTCGGCCTTGAACTGACTCTGCTGAGAGTTGGGAAGCTCAAATATGATTTCCGTATCAGCAGCGCCGATACCGATATTAAGGAGCGAGCCGGAGAAAGACTGCGCCTTGGCGCGGGATTCGTTGACCTTGATCCAGTAGTAGTCCTTCTGCTCTGCGGAAGGCTTGTTGAGGTTGAGGAGCGACCACCAAGTGGAGCCTACGCTATAGCTTTCCTCAGAACCCTTGGGCACCTCGAGCACGATGTTGCCCGCACCTGAGGGGAAGGGAGAAAGGTTGCCGCAGGTAGGAGCCACCTTCGGCTTAGCGATAATCTTCCTGAGGGAAGTACAAGCGGAGAATGCGCCGTCGCCGATGTAGTTCACGCCGGCGGGGATGGTGAGCTCAGAAATCTGGGTGCAACGTGCGAATGCGTTCTTCTGGATACGCTCGATGCCGTTGGGGAGGATTACAGACTTGAGAGCCGAGAGAGTGCTTGAATTGCTGGGAGCGAAAGCGTTCTCGGGAATCTGGTTGCCGGTCATTGCAGCACCCCTGATAGTCACCTCAGAGAGGTCGAGGTCGATGATTGTGCCGGCGTTCGCGCGGAGAGCGTCGAAATCGCTTACGTGCATCGTACCGATGAGCTTCACGCGGTCGGGGCAATCCTGGAGGATCTCAGCGAGCTTGCCTTCCTGAATGTTGAATACCATGTAGTCGCCTGCGTCAGCGTCGGAAACCGAGATAGTGATGTCGAGGTCTTCGAGCACCGCAGGGATAGATACAGTGGCGTTGGGCACCTTGTGAGCCTTGTTCTCACCGTTGACAGCGATTGTCACGCGCTGAGCGGGGTTGATTGCTGAAGCCTTCACGGTGAAGGGCATGCCGCGAACTACCTCGGAGGAAGCGCCCTCGATACGTGCGCCTGTAACGCTTGAAGGCATAGTCACCTGATGGAGCACCACGGGGTTGCCGATAGCGGGAAGGCTATATGCGATTGAGTCGGCGTCGCCTTCTACGAGCTGCCAGTTCTTCTTATCGTAGGAAGTGGCGAGGCGGATGCGGTTGCCGGGCTGAACGGTAGACTCAGTCACCTTACAGTTGAAGTTGTAGGTGATGTTCTTAGCCTCGTAGCTGTAGTAGTTGCTTACGATGGAAGAGATGAACTCCTTGATGCCGCCCTTGCTGTCGGTCAGCACGATGGCGTAGAACTTAGCCGCATCGTTGCCGCCGGGCACCTTGATGGCGTTGGCACGCACTACAAAGTTCTGACCGAAGGGAACGTTGACAACCGAAGTAACGAGGCCGATACCACCAGCTTCACCGGTAAGCTTCCAAGTAGCGTCGGTAGTCACACCGAGCGGAGCCTGGAACTCCACGTGGAGAAGTGAATTCGAATTGATGGTAGCTGTGTATACGCCGTCGGCGTCGGGAGTGAGCTGAGTTGCGTTGCAGTATACCTTCATGGTGTAGTCGGCGAAAGAATCGTCGGTCTCTACCTTGAACTGATAAGTGTCGCCCTTGCTGAATACAGTGCCGTCGGTGAGTGAAGTGAACTTAAGGCCCTTCTTCTCAGCAATTGTCACAGAGAATGTAGAAGCGGGCTCGGGCACACCTTCCACGATCTCCTTGAAGTCCTGCCAGTATTCCTTAGCCTCGTAGGCAGCCTTGGCGCCAACGGGAACGGTCAGCTTGGCCTGGGGAGTATTGGTGAACACACACCAGTTGACCCAAGCGGGAGCCGCACGGCGAACAGTCACCTCGCGGAGAGATGTACAGTTGGCAAACACGTTGTATTCCCAAGTGCCGACGCTTGCGGGGATATCAACGGAAGTAAGACCGGTGAGGCCGAAGCATGCGTTCTTGAAAGTAGTGAGGTTGTTGGGAAGCACGATCTGCTTGAGCGAACGATAGCTCATGAAGGCCTTGGTCGGGATGGCGTTGGCCGGGTTTGAGCCGAGAGCCGTGATCGAAACCTGAGAGATGTCGAGACGCTCGAGCTTCATGCGGTCGCGCATGAAGTTGAAGTCATTCGCGTTGATAGTGCCGAAGAGGGTAAGGTCTTTCACCGTAGCGGCCTCCTGCTCTGTGAGAAGGTTCTGGAGGTTGCCTGAAGTCACCCAGAGTGTGCTCTTGGAGAGCACGTCGGCAGCGTTCTGCACGAGGATCGTCACCTCCTGATCGGCAAGCACGTTGGTAAGAGTGTAGTTGTTGGATGCGTCAGGAGTAAGGATAAAGCCGTTTGCCTTAACGGTGACCACCTTGTCGGCAGCCGTAGGCACTACCTGGAACTTATAGTCGCGGCCCTTGATGACGCGGCCCTCACCGGGAGTGATCTCAACGAAGTCGGCCGAAGCGGGCACGATCACATTGAAATAAGACAGAGCTCCGCCCTTGGCAGGCGCATCGCCCGGAGAAAGACGGTTGTCACCGGCTACGGGGAGCCAAGCGCCGTCGGCACCCTGAGTGGCCAGACGCACTACATCGCCGTCGGCTACAGCAGTGCCTGCTGGGAGGCTACATGTGAAGTCGACATACTTGGAGATCTGGAGGGCAACGATATTGAAGTTGCGCGGATCGCTGAGCAGGCACTTCTGCTTGCCGTCGGCGCCGTAGAGAGCCACAGCGAGCTTGCCGGAGAAATCGGAATTCGAGATATTCTTCAGCGCACCAGCGCGAACAGTGAACTTGGAAACGGAAGAAATGTCGTCGGTGTCGACCGTAAGGCCCGGCTGGGACTCATCGCTGGTAACGTGGATGGGCGACCATTCGAGAGCGGATGCGGAGGGCTTGATGTTGTAGACCACCGTCATCAGATCATTGTAATGATGCGCCTTGCTCACTACAGGGTTGAGAGCGTCGGAAGCATAGTAGCCGTTGGCGGAGCCACCCCAGCCCCAGTTGATGTGGAAGTAGGGAGTCTCGCCGCGCATCTGGTAGCCGTCGCATACGAAGGCATGGCCGGCGGAAACGTCCTGACCGCTATAGAGTACGGGGCGGTCTTCGTCGATCTCATTTACGATAAGGGCATCCCAGGAAGCCTTGTCGAGTTCGGCACGCTTCTTATATGCCACTCCGGCGTCATAGCCGAACATCGAAGTGAGGGCGTAGGGCACCTTCACCTCGAAAGCACTTGAGCTCGACATGCCGAAATCGGTGCCGATTGCGATGGCTGCATCAGCCACGAGCGCAGCCACAGCGTTGGCTTCCTCGCTGCTGTAGCCTGAACGGTAGTTGTCGTCGCGCATGGAGCTCCATGCGTAGGCGGTATCCTCGCCGTCGTTGACGAGAGAAGCGGGGCGGGATGCGGGATAGTTGTGGAATTTAAGGATCTCAGCGAGCGCCACGCCCACACATCCGGTGAGTCGGCGGTTGGGGATGTTGTAGTTGAACGGAGCTTCCTGACTCCACTCCGGAGTCTTGAGCACCTTCTCAGACTGAGCAGCCCTCGCCAGGACTTTCTTACGCGCTGAGGCCTGAGCCATAGTGACGGGTGCCGAGATCATCTCCCGTGCAGAGCCAGGCATCTGAGCGGCATCCCAGACGGAAGTGTCGGAATAGCCGATCACAGGCATGTACTGATCGTCGGCAGAGACGATAGCGAAGCCTTTGCCATCCTTTGCGTTGAAGACGTAGCAGGTCGGATTCGATGAGCCATCCAGGGCAGTATAGGCAAGCACGAGGGCTTCCGCACGGCCCAGACGATGGAGGTCGCCGGACTGAAAGAATTCAGCGGCAACTTCTTTAGCTTGTTCCGGGCTGATGAGCGTAGCCCCGGCTACAGCCGGAGTGAAAGCGCACAGCGTAAGGAAAAGCTTCTGCTGAATTGATTTTCGCATAGGTCTTTTATGTATTAATGGAATGTTAAGTTTCAATACTTAGTGCTATATGCATAATTCACAATGCATAATTCATAATGGATTTCTGCGGTTACATATGGGTTTTCAAATGGATTATGAGTTAAATCGGGGGCAACTCTCTAATAAACGAGAAAAACTCCTTTTTACTATGCCAAAAACCATTAAAACCCTTTAAAAATCCATAAAGCCACCCGCAGGGAAGGCCCCTGCGGGGAAGCTTGTCATGAATTTATCTTACGATCATCTTGCGGCCGTTGATGATGTAGACTCCGGGAGTGAGACGCTCCTTGATGTCGGAAGCCTTCACGTCCTTATAGAGGAGCACGCCGTCAACGCTGAAGATCGTCACGTCCTGATCAGCCGCGATTCCGGCCACGCCAACAGCGATGTTGCTGATGGTACCGTGGATCTCGAGATCATGGGCAGGCATCGTTGCGGGAATCTCGATGTCCCAGCCGTCGAACTTCTGGCCGTCTTTCACTTCGGGATCGGGGATGTTGAGTTCGGCACCGAACTGAACAGACTCCGTCATATACACTTCGTCGTTGATGTAGACGGTCAGCGTATAGTAGTTGGCTGCGTAGCTGCCTGTCACGAGCACATCGTAGGCAGGAACAGTAGCGGGATATTCGCTCCAGCCGCTGAAGGAGAATCCTTCATTCTCAGCCACTGGGGGAGCCACGATCTCGGCGCCATAGGGGAGCTGAGCGGAGAAGACGACGTCTTCGTTGATCATGAATACCACATTGTAGTAGTTGACGTCGTATACGCCGGAGAACTCGAGGTCGGAAGCCGGCATTACCGCGGGCACGATACCCCAGCCGCCAAACGAGTGGCCTTCCTTGACAGGAGCGTCGGGAACAGGAATCTCAGCGCCGAAGGAAACGAGGGATTCGGAAATCACCTGATCGCCGATGCGGAACACTACCTTATAGGAGTTGACAGTGTAGTCGCCGGAGAACTCAAGGTCGGAAGCAGGCATTACAGAGGGCACCTGGCCCCAGCCGCCGAACGAGTGACCTTCCTTCTCGGGAACCTCGGGAGCCACAACCTCAGCACCGTAAGGAATCTGAGCGGTGTAGAACACCTCGCCGCCAAGAATGAAGACAGCCGAATAAGTGTTGACCTCATAGAGACCTGTGATCTCAAGGTCGGACGCAGGCATAGTAGCGGGCACTACACCCCAGCCCATGAACGTGTGGCCTTCCTTCTCGGGAGCTTCGGGAGCCACTACTTCAGCGCCATATTCCATCTTGCCGGAGAAGATCACCTCGCCGTCGATGCTGAATGTGAGCACATATTCGTTAGCGCTGTAGTTGCCGTCGAACACAAGGTCCTTGGCGGGCATGGAAGCGGGAACCTCACCCCAGCCTGCGAAAGTGTAACCCTCCTTGGCGGGAGCCTCGGGAGCCACGATCTCAGAGCCGTAAGGAATCATAGTGGAGTATACCACTTCCTCTCCGATGCGGAAGACAACGTTGTAGGAGTTGACCTCGTACGTACCCGTGAGGATAAGGTCGGAAGCAGGCATAGTGGCGGGAACCACGCCCCAGCCGGCGAATGTATGGCCTTCCTTCTCCTCTACCTCAGGAACAACGATGGGTTCGCCATACGCCATATCTGCGGAAGCCACAACCTCACCGTCGATCATGAAGATGAGATCGTAACGGTTAGCTATCCATTCGCCAACGATTTCAACGTTGTGGGCGGGCATCACGGTGGGGACATCAGCCCAGCCGGAGAACAGATAGCCTTCCTTATCAGCTACCTCGGGAGCCACGATATCAGAACCGTAGGGCTGCTGGCCGGTGAAGATCACCTCTTCGCCGATGCGGAAGGTAAGGGTATAGTTGTTGACATCGTAAGTACCGGAAACGGTAAGGTCGTTGGCCGGCATAGTAGCGGGCACGTCACCCCATCCGCGGAAAGTCTTGCCTTCCTTGTCGGGAACCTCGGCGGGAGCTACGATCTCAGTGCCGTAGGCAAGCTGAGTCTGATAGAACACCTCGCCGTCGATATCGAACGTAATGGTATAGACATTGAGGTCGTAAGAGCCGTTGAACTCAAGGTCGGTAGCCGGCATTGTAGCGGGCACCATACCCCAGCCTGCGAACGTGTAGCCGTCCTTAGCGGGACCTTCGGGAGCTACGATCTCGCTGCCGTAGGGCATCAGGCCCTCGAAGACAACCTCATCACCGATCTTGAAGACAAGATTGTAGCTGTTGATGGAGTATGTACCGGAGATCACGAGGTCGGATGCAGGCATCACAGTCACGTTTTCGCTCCATCCGAGGAAGGAATGACCCTCCTTGGCAGGAGCCTCAGGAGCAGTGATCTCGCTGCCGTAGGCCATCTGGGTAGTGAAGAAGTCTACGTCGTCGATACGGTAGGTAAGGTTGTAGACATTCACATCGTAAGAGCCGTTGAGCTCAAGGTCGGTAGCCGGCATAGTAGCGGGCACCATACCCCAGCCTGCGAAAGTGTGACCCTCCTTGACGGGAGCCT
>CAMWMK010000099.1 GCA_947175295.1 uncultured Porphyromonadaceae bacterium | reverse complement strand
ATTCAAACCTGTAACCTTCTGATCCGTAGTCAGATGCTCTATTCAGTTGAGCTAGCGAACCTCCTTGTCTGTGACCCCTCTCAGAATCACGATGCAAAATTAGTACTTTTTTTTGAATTGTGCAAATTTTCAGGCAACTTTTTGCAAAATAAAATTCAATAAAGTGTTTTATTTCCTTAGAATCTATATTTTACACCGGCTTCCCCTACCATTTCAGGAATAGGAGGGACTGTCTTCACTATCTCTATCTCCCCTCTCCTGATGCCAGGCCATGTCTGCCGGACCCTTTTTGCGAAGCGTACTGCCACAGACTCAAGAAGAGCAGCCGGAACATCCATCTCCTGCCTGAGAATCTCATAGACCTCAGCATAAGAGATGGTAGCGGAGAGGTCGTCGGCCTCCTCATCGAACAAAGACGCATCAATGTGCAGACGCACATTGATGCGGTATTGATTTCCAAGCAGACGCTCCTGCGGCAATACTCCATGCCTTCCGAAAAGCATTACGTCGCGGAGCTGTATCTCGAATTCAGGCATCTCAGACAGGAATTTTGGCTATACGGTTGGCATGTCGGCCACCTTCGAATTCAGCTTCGAGATATGCGTCTACAATCCTATACGCATCCTGCACGGAAATGAACCGAGCCGGAAGCACAAGGAAGTTGGCGTCGTTGTGCTGGCGCGCGAGCGCAGCGAGTTCGGGCAGCCAGCATAATGCAGCCCGAATCTTCTGATGCTTATTGAGTGTCATCTGAATGCCGTTGCCACTGCCGCACATGGCGATACCGAAATCGCAGTCGCCATCTTCCACAGCCTTGGCCGCAGGATGGGCATAATCAGCATAGTCGCATGAATCGGGACTGAATGTACCGAAATCGACTGTCTCATAACCTTTTTCCTCCACATACGGCTTAATGAGCTGTTTGAGGTCGAAAGCCGCATGGTCTGATGCAAACGCTATTTTCATGATGGAGATATCGTTGTTTTATGGGTTTATATTTCTTCTTTGTCGTTTTCTTCTTTATCGTTTTCTTCCTTATCGTTCTCTTCCCTGGTTTCATGCCAGACGGCATTTGTATGCTCAATGAAATCGAGGATGTCGTCACGCCCCAGCTTCTTCTCTGAAGACGTAAGGAACAGTGGGGGAAGCTCCTCCCAACGCTGCTGCAATTCCTTCTTGAAGAGACTCATATTTCGCTCCGCGACAGCTTTGCTCACTTTATCGGCTTTCGTGAAGACAATCGCAATAGGGACGCCGTTCTCACCACAGAAGTCTACAAACTCAAGATCAATCTTCTGAGGCTCATGCCTTACGTCGATGAGTATGAACAGGCATGCCATCTGAACGCGTCTAAGCGCATAGCCTTCTATCATACGGGCAAATGCGTCACGCTGGTCTTTTCCCCTTGCGGCATATCCATAGCCGGGAAGATCGACTATATACCATTGACCGTTGTTTACCTTGAAATGATTTATGAGCAATGTCTTGCCAGGCTTCTGAGAAGTCTTAGCAAGCGACCCGTTGTTGGCCAGCATATTGATCAGCGAAGACTTGCCTACATTGGAGCGACCGATGAATGCATATTCAGGCACATCTGTGTCCGGACACTGGCTTACCTTCGCACTGCTTATCTCATATTTTGCGTTTTTTATTTCCATAGATTAAGATTTTCGATTAAACTATACATTTATATTAAAAAAACAATCCATGGATGGCTTTGATTGATTCCACCGTATCTTTTTCATCCACTACGAAAGACGAAGTGGTGTCGGAATGACCTTCGGAGCAAGCAAGCGGATTAATGCCGAGGCGCTGGAGAGTGTTAAGGATACGGCCGTCGATGCCCTTAAGACGCTTTATCCCCTCTCCTACCACAGCGATTATGGAAAGATTGTCTTCGAATGAGATTCCGTCCAAAGCGCCGTCAATAAGTTCGGGAGCGAATTCCTCGTTTAGGGCCCTTGATGCAGCCTGCCGGTCGGCCATAGCTATGGCGAAGGAAAACTCATGGTTTTCACCGGGCTGAGCGAGAAGGAATACGCTTACTCCATTGCGCGCAAGCGCGTTATAGGCACGTGTATTGATCCGGGCTACGTTTTCGGTAAGGTGTCCCGACATACGGACGAGGCATGAGTTGCGGATCGCCGTAACGCCCTTGACCGGATATTCATCCGCGCACGAAGTGTCGGAAATGAGGGTACCGGGAGCCTCGGGATTAAATGTATTGAGGATACGTATAGGTATGTTCTTATGGAATACCGGATAGATTGTAGGAGGATAGATCACCTTCGCTCCAAATGTGCACAGTTCCATGCTTTCGATGAAAGACATGGCAGGGAGCACACGCGCATCCTTGATGATGCGGGGATCGGCAGTCATGAATCCGTCGACATCCGTCCATATGTCAAGCATGTCAGCGTCAAGGGCGGCGGCTATAAGGGCGGCGGTATAGTCGCTGCCTCCACGGCCAAGGTTGGTGATCTCACCACTGTCACGGTCTTGGGAGATAAATCCGCCGGTGATGTGCGGGCCATCATCGATATCGGAGAATTCGTCGATGATGAGTTGGCGGGTAAGTGCCGCATCCGCAATGTTCTTATCAAACCATTTCTCCGTCTTTATGAACTCGAGGGAATTATGAAGATGACCGTTGCGGATAATACCTGCGACAATCGGCGCCGACATTCTCTCTCCGAGGCTCACTATGACGTCGAGTGTCTTTGACGGGAGGTCGCCGATCAGCGACACACCTTCATATGTACGTCGCAACTCGTCGAGAAGGGCACCCACTACAGAGAGGGTAGCTTCCTTCCTTTCCTGGCGTACAAGCTCCTCTATTATTACAAAATGTCTGTCGGCAATGGCGTCGGCTTCGGAGCGCCAGTCGCCTCCGTCGGCGGCGAGACGAGCCGTTGCGATAAGTTTATCTGTCAGCCCGCCGAGAGCCGACACCACCACTACCGTATCAGACGGCAGGGCCTCCACTATGCTTCTTACGTTTTTAAGGCTTTCGACAGTACCTACCGAAGTGCCTCCGAATTTCAATACGTTCATACTGCAAAATTACAAAAAAAAAGTGAGGTGTCAAACCGAAATCCCTCCGGAGCGTTAATTAAGTATAAATAATCTTGACTTAATCTATCTTACTATGAACACCGCAGTAAAAACATACACCAACTACGAAGGGTTTATCGCTGCCCTCCGCCAAGCGGAAGCGATGCGGACGCAGATGAGGCAGAACGCAGCCGAGGCTTCGGATGAGCTGCAGTTCCGACCGATCACGCACGCAGACATGGAGAAAATATTCGAATACCTACAGATGGAATCAGGACGCACCACTGATTTTTCCTATGCCGGCGTATTGATGTGGGTTGACTATTTCAAATATGAATACTCAATCCTCGACGACACCTTATTCATCAAAGGAGTAGTGGAGAACGACACTGACACTCCTGCCTTCTCTCTTCCTGTAGGGAAGATGCCCTTGCGCAGGAGTCTGGAAAAAATCAGGACTTATTGCCGCCGTCACAACCTGCCGGCAGTGCTTTCGGCAGTTCCGGAATATGCGCTTGAAGATCTGGAATCGGCAGGCATCACCTCCATCAATCCCCTCGAAGACTGGGGCGACTACCTCTATGACGCTCAAATGCTTTCCACCCTTACAGGAAAGAAAATGAGCAAGAAGCGCAATCACGTCAATAAATTCGAATCGCTCTATCCGGAAAGCAGACTCGAACCCCTCGACGCCTCAAATGCCGACAAGGCCATCGAATTCATGGATATAATAGATGAAGAAGGCGATAAATCAGCAATGGCCATAGAAGAGAGACGCATGACGCGAAGGCTCCTCGACCTTATCAAGGAGGGCGACATACGACTTGAGGGGGCAATCCTAATGGTAGGCGATGAGATAGCAGCCTTCACAATCGGGGATGTGAAACATGACACTCTGTTCGTACACGTGGAGAAAGCATCGCGAGCTTTCGAAGGAAGCTATGAGAAAATCAATAAGGAATTCGCAGCACTGATGTGCGCACGCCATCCTGAAATCCATTACATCAACCGTGAAGATGACTCCGGCGATGAGGGACTCCGCAAAGCCAAGCAGTCGTATCACCCGGTGGAAATCCTGAAGAAATACAATATCGCACTTTGAATTTTGCAGAATGGATATTTTTTGGTAATTTTGCATCAGGAACGGTGCGAGAGCGCCTTAATTGAACAATACCCAAAAACAGACTGAGAGATGAGCGACGTACTTGTCATCATACCGACATATAACGAGATCGAGAACATAACGACGATGCTCCGCACCGTAATGAAGCTTCCCGACGGATTCGACGTGCTTGTAATCGACGACGGGTCTCCCGACGGCACGGCAGACGCCGTAAGGAAGGAGATGGCCGACTATCCGGGGCGTATCCATCTGGAATGCAGAAGCGGCAAACTCGGATTAGGCACTGCATATATCCACGGATTCAAGTGGGCGCTCGCAAGAGACTATCAGTATATCATCGAGATGGATGCGGATTTCTCCCACAATCCCGACGACCTTACGCGCCTCTATCATGAATGCAAGGACAGGGAGGCCGACCTGTGCGTGGGCTCCCGCTACATAACAGGCGTCAATGTGGTAAACTGGCCAATGGGACGCGTCCTGATGTCTTATTTCGCGTCGGCTTACGTGCGATTCGTGACCCGTATGCCTCTTCGCGACTCCACTGCAGGCTTTGTATGCTACCGCAGACGGGTGCTTGAGTCGATCGAACTTGACAGGATTGAATTCAAGGGCTATGCCTTCCAGATCGAGATGAAGTTCAAGTCGTGGAAGAAGAAATTCAAGGTCGTCGAGATTCCAATCATCTTCGTCAACCGCCAGCTGGGGACATCGAAAATGAATTCAAGCATCTTCGGAGAAGCCGTATTCGGAGTGATGTCGCTCAGGCTTAAGGCCATTTTCGGAAAATTATAATAGAAAAAGCAAGCACCCCGCTTCCGGTCGTGACGACGGAAAGCGGGGTGTATAGTATCCGAATATATGGAGCCGGAGGTCAGTCGCCTCTATAATACAGCTGGAGATAGCATCGCGCTATAAAGTCGTGCCAACGCTCTACAAGACCATGATCCGAACTTTCTGGAAAGACAGCATCGGGAAGCCACCCTTTCTCACAGATGAAGGAAAGGAGGTCGTGGGGACAACGCCCCCTGACGGTCAGGAGTTCAATGGAATGTACAGAAGCATATTCATGGTCATACATCTGATTGCCCGGAGCCTTGATGCATCTACAAATGTCGGGAGCTACAAGCAGTCCTTTTTCCGGATTTGCCATCACTACGAAGTCGCGGCAATCCTTAAGCTGCTCAAGATGCCTCTCGCCTTCCTTCCAGCCAAGACTGGATATCAGGAAATCATTGAAGGCTTCATAGCCTGAAATGAATGCAAGAGGTGTCCCTCCAGTGGCCTTGACAAGGCGCTCGAACGCCGGATGAGTCTCGTGTTGCTCCTTGCGTTCACGCTTCTTGGGCAGACGATGTGATATGGTCAGATGCACCCATTCCCTAAGATATAAGGCAAGCGGCCCCGTAGGCTGATGCTTCACGGCTTCCTGCACAGCCTCAGCTATCTCTTCATTGCCTTTTCCCTGAGCCAGCATCTCGGCCACCAGTTCATTTGCCGTCAAGGCAAACGCCGGCCTGAGCAGCCAACTATGAAGGAACAGCCAGCTTCCAAGACGCAGGATCATCTCCTGGTCTTCTTCAGCGTAGACATCGAGTTCGTGGGCAAGATGATAGCCTTCCGGAACAGGAGAAGCCTCATATGCTTCTTCAAGCACTGCAAACCACATATCCGCGAGAGCGACGATATCGGCCCGGAAAGGATAGATGCAGCGGTCGTCGGAATACATCGCTATGGAATACCATACGATGAACCCTACATCCTCACGGTTAAGTTCGTAGTCGATATAGTCTTCCGAATTACCAAAGAAAGGAACCGGGGCACCATAAAGCCTACGGCATTCATCGGTGAATCCGTGCCACAGTCCGGCATCGGCTATTACGTCTTGATAATATCCGATAAGGCATAGGGCCGCACGCTCGATGACCGCCTCGTGGAGGGAAGCGGTCGCCGACTCAGACTTTGCCGTATTTATAAGCCGGAGCGTCAGATCATAATAGTATCTGTCGGTGGAAGTCTCCTCCGGACAGCAAGGCTGCCCGAGGAGAAAAGACTCGAATTTCAGCATAGGGCCTTCACAATGTCGGACTGCGCTACAGTGACCTGTGTGCCATCAGTCATGTTCTTGACAGTCGCCGTTCCGGCGGCAAGTTCCGAATCACCAATGAGTACCACATACTCCACCCCCTCGGCATTGGCAAACTGCATCTGCTTCTTCATCTTCGCGCAGTCGGGATAGAGCTGAGCCGAAACGCCTGCCTCACGGAGTGTCTTGATACACTTCAATGCCGCCGCTGCTTCCTCCTTGCCGAAATTGATGAAGAGTGCCTTCACGCTGCCGCTTATTTCCTTCGGATAGAGGTCGAGGGCATTCAGGACGTCGTAGATTCTATCGGCACCGAAGGATATGCCCACTCCCGAGAGACCGGAAACGCCGAAGACCCCTGTGAGGTTGTCGTAGCGACCGCCTCCGGTGATCGATCCGATCTGAACGTCGAGAGCCTTAACTTCAATGATGGTGCCTGTGTAATAGTTAAGACCGCGCGCGAGAGAGACGTCAAGTTCCAATCCACAGGAATGGCCAAGGCTCTCAAATCCATCGAGCACCTCACGCATTTCCTCTACACCTTTCATTCCGGTTTCGCTGCCGGCGAGAAGAGCGGAGAGCCGTTCAAGTTTCTCGTCATTAGAGCCGTTGAGCTCAAGAAGCGGACGAAGGGCAGCGATAGCCTCCTCGCTCAGGCCTTTCTCGCGGAGTTCGGCGTTGACATTGTCGATTCCGATCTTATCGATTTTGTCGATGGCCACAGTGATGTCGACAATCTTGTCGGCCTCTCCTATCATCTCGGCAATGCCGGTGAGTATCTTCCGGTTGTTGACGTGGATGCATGTGCGGATGCCCAGTTTCCCCATTACATAGTCGATGAGCGAAAGGAGTTCGATCTCATTGGAAAGGGAGTCGGAACCCACCACATCGGCGTCGCACTGATAGAATTCACGGTAGCGACCTTTCTGGGGGCGGTCAGCACGCCAGACAGGCTGGATCTGGAATCTCTTGAAGGGCATCTGGATTTCATTGCGATGCTGCACCACAAAGCGCGCGAAGGGAACTGTAAGGTCATAGCGCAGACCTTTCTCACAGAGTTCATTGGTAAGGCGGGTAAGATTTCGTGCCTCAAGGTCTTCCGGGCTGACGTCTTTCATGAAGTCGCCGGAGTTGAGTATCTTGAAGAGCAGCTTGTCGCCCTCTTCTCCGTATTTACCCATCAGGGTAGATAGATTCTCCATAGCAGGGGTCTCTATCTGGCGATAGCCGAAAAGCCGGAACGCCTCACGGATGGTATCGAAAATATAGTTTCTGCGTGCCATCTCTACAGGAGAGAAGTCACGGGTGCCTTTAGGTATGCTTGGTTTCTGTGCCATATTCTTTATAAAGGATTGATTTAATTCAAATTATTGTATAGAGGCCATCTTGCGGAATGCCGAAGGGGAATATCCCGTAAGATGCTTGAAGTATTTTCCGAAAAACGACTGATTCGCGAAGTTGAGCTTATTGGAAATCTCCTGGATTGTGAGCGCAGTCTCAGCCAGCATTATCTTCGCTTCCATGATCACGTAGTGGTCTATGAGTTCGCTTGCCGTCAGGCCGGTGATCTCCTTAGCTACGGCGGAAAGATGTTTTGGTGTGACACAGAGCCTATCGGCATAGAAAGCCACACTCCTCTCCCTTCTGAAATTCTGAAGCACTTCAATAATGAAGCGGGATAGAATCTCCTCCTTCCTGGTCTGAGGGCGTTCCACTCCGTCTTTAGATACGAAATGCTTCTCAATGATCTCGCAGAGCAACGCCTGCAGAAGGTTGCTGATCTTCGTGCGTTTCAACGGGGAATCGGAAGCCTTCAGCTTTTCCCCGATCAGCCGCATGTATTCCTGAATATCGGCCGAATTCTCTTCCGAGAGTTGAGTGACCGAATCAATCGGTTTATGAATGAGCAGCTGCAGGAGGCCGGATATTTTCGGCATAATCGACTCAATCAGCTCCAGATTGCAACCTATGGCCATAATCTTCACCCGTTCGCTTGAACTCATGGAATGTACATACTGGTTGGGATTGAGGAGCATGAGGCAGTTCTTACTGAACTGATATTTCTTTACCCCAATCACCACTTCACCCTTCCCTTCAAGGCAGAGGGCGATAGTGAGGCCAAGCACTCTGATCGGAGCGTCGGTGCTGTTGAGGGCATTGTCTACCTCATAATACACAGCATAGCTCTCCGGATTGAGATTGCCGGATTTTCGGTTGAAGTATCTTGAGATATTCGATATATCATATGTACGATGAAATTCAGCGTTCATTCTATCGGTCGTCATATTCAATGGATGAAAAAATTTTGACAAATTAAAGTTCGAAGGAGAGCCTCACGTTGATCTGGCGTCGGGTAAGGTAGTTTGGGACGGCATACTTTAGTCCGTTGACATCCGTCACCCAATAATAACCGCTTACGTTGGATATATCAAAAAGGTTAAACACATCGAGTGCAAGCGAAATGTCCTTGAAATGACGCCAGAAGTTGTATGGTCTCACTCCCTCCTGCTCTCCGCCTACAAGACGATATGAGAATCCAATGTCGACACGCTTATAGGCCGGAGCCCGGAAATAACTTACCGAACGGGGCCGATGAGGCGCCGTCATCGTCAGGCCATCAGAGAATATACCCCTGAGCGAGAATTTCAGTTTTGGGAATTTAGGAAAATAATCCGTAAAAAACAGTCCGATAGAGTATCTCTGATCACTTGGAAGCGGAGTCTTGACCCCATCGAGATTCTGCTGTGTATTCATCAGGGAGAAAGATATCCATGAATCGGAACCTTCCACAAACTGTCCGAACAGCTTCATGTCGAGTCCCATTATGTGGCCTTTGGAATCGTTGACACCGGTATAGTCAATCTTAAGATTGTCATATTCATAAGAGATCAACCTTGAAAGGGCCTTGTAGTAAGCCTCTCCGGTAAGTTTGAAAGGGCGGTTCATCGCACGGAAAGTATAATCCGTTCCGATAATGAACTGCAGGCTCTGCGGCGATTTTATGTCGCGGTTGAGCTGGATGAAGCCGTTGCCGAGCTCGTCGGTGACGGTTGCCCTGTATTCCTTATAAAAGGGAGACTGATAGTAAAGGCCGACGGCAGCCCGGAAGGTAAGCTGGTTGTTGTCGACCGGAGCAACACTTATGTTGGCACGCGGCGACACAAGGAACTCCTTGTTGAAATCCCAATAAGAAAGCCTTAATCCTGCATTGAGTGTGATGTAGGCCTTGGAGGTTTCAAAATAGAGGGCGTCTTCGGCAAAGAGAGCGAAGCGATTGGCCTGCATATCCTGTCGGGAGGAGAGGTTGTAAATCAGATGCACTCCATCGGGCTGGGTCGGAAGCGAATATCCTGCGGAATCACGCCATTCCCATTCCTTAGAGCGATCGCGAAATGACTCATGCTGATATGTAAGTCCGTAAGTGATGTTGTTGTTTTTAATCCTCGTGGTGCCGCGTAGCAAACCTTGGACAACAGACGCACGCAGACGGTTGCGCGCATGCTCCATGTATTTACCGACACCCAGTTCACCTCCAACAGCATCATCGCCTCCTGTACCGGCCTGATTGAGCCAGTATTCACCGGATATATCGTAGCTAACGAGTTCATCGGTAAGGAATCCGGAAATACCGAAAGTAAAGGAAGTAGCCCGGTTTCTCTTATAGGTCGCGCTAAGTGCCCCGAGATATGTCTGGAATCTGTCTTTCTCATAACCATCGAAATACACCTTGAATGACTTTGCATTCTCGGAAGTGCCGAAAGTAGTCTCCCGGTCGGTCGGAGTAAAGTTATAGTTATTTAGAGAAATGTTTCCAAGGAAATTGAAGCTCAACTTCTCCGATGGCTTCCATGTCATGTTGGTCTGATAGTCAAAGAAGCTCGGATCGTACTCCCCTCTCGTCTCCAGACTGCTGAGAAGGGAATTGTTCTTTTTAAACCTCACGCCATGCAGCATTGAGAATTTTCCGGAATTCTGACCCAATGCCAGGGAAGCACCCATAAGGCTTCCGGAAGCCTTAAGTTCGAATGCCTCCGGATCACGGTAGGAGATATCGAGCACAGACGACATCTTATCAGCATAACGGGCAGGGAAACCACCGGAAGAGAACTTAAGGTTTCCCACCATATCGGGATTAATGATAGAAAGTCCTTCCTGCTGTCCGCTTTTCATAAGCTGCGGACGATAGATCTCCACACCATTGATGTAAACTGAATTTTCATCGAAAGTGCCGCCTCTGACAGAATACTGAGAAGTCATCTCGTTGTTGGAGTTAACACCCGGCATTGTGGCAATGACGGCTTCCACACTTCCGCCGCTGACGTCTGGAGAAAGCTTGAAGGCATCAGCATCGAAGGTCTGCATGCCATTGATATTGCTACGAAATCCTTCTACCTGCACTTCATCCAATATCTTTGAATCAGTGTATAGCCTTACATTGAGAGTCACGTCGCCTTTTGCATCGACAAGCACTCTATCCACTGTCTTAAAGCCGATGCAACTGAAGACAATTGTTATAGTGTCGCTTTCCGCGACACTTAAGGAATATTTACCTTCCAGATCGGTATTTGTACCGATGGCAGTGCCTTTGACCTGCACCGTACCGAATTCTATAGGTTTATCTTCGCTATCCACAACCTTACCCGAGATGCGCACATTGTCGGCGTAGGCCACGCAGTAAACCATCAGGGAAAATACAAGCGATAACAACAATCGAAATCTAATCATAAAGAATAAACGTAGAAGAGTAAAGAATTCGTATAATCATTGGTCAATTTTTCGGATAAATAGAAACGCAATCAGAAGATCATAAAAATAAGTACACAAAAAAA
>CAMWMK010000098.1 GCA_947175295.1 uncultured Porphyromonadaceae bacterium | reverse complement strand
AGTATCATCAACGGTAAACGCCGTACGGCCCTTGACAATCTTGCGGAACGCTACCGCAGGTTCTCAGCCATCGCCATGATACTGATTCTCTTAAGTTTCACGTGGATGTTCAACCCAAGTATGTTTCCTGACAATCCCCGCCTCAGGATTGCTGTCAGTGTGTCCTTTGCAGTTTATGCCTTGATATGCTCCGTCATGGACCGCTGGCTCTATCAGGGAATCCGGAGCATCGATGTAGTCACGATGCCCGTGTCGGAAGTGATCCGAAAGGCGCTTTTCTACCGTAAGCGCCATCTGCAGTTTATCGCTATTCTTCTTCCCATTGTTCTGACCATCATTGCAGTTATGGCTTGGTCGATGGATAACCTCTATTTTAGGTTTGGAATACTGATGGGCGTCATTGTCGGGATTGCCATCGGACTCCATCATCTATTTGCATTCCTTGCCGACTACCGTTCCATTATTTCCGAGGATTGACGTCTTACGTCAAACGTCAAACGTAAAACGTACAACGTCCAACGTCAAAACGAAAAACTCAGCAAAACTCCGGCGCTCGTCTCGCTCACTGCGGGCACGAGCGCTGCTTCGTGTCTGCGCATATACGGATGAGTGAAGATCATGGAGCTGGCCGCTCCGATGGCTGCTCCGGCCGCCACGTCCCACCAATGATGTTTCTTTCCGTAGACCCGTCCCCAGGCCGTATAGGCCGACAGTGCATACGCAGGTATGCTCCATTTCCAGCCGTAGCGCCGTCCGATGTAGGTGGCCGATGCAAACGTCACGGCCGAATGTCCTGACGGAAAAGAATGCCGGTTGCTGAAGTCAGGACGGTTCTCCTTCACTAAGTATTTGAGGCCTATCGTGACTCCTGCCGTGACGGCGGCCGACAATGCCCCCTCTTTCAGTCCCTCCCAGTCGCGCTCCAGAAGCGTCACGGCAAGCGCGGTGGCGGGGAGGGCTACCGCAATCACGTCGGTCGATGTCCGCACCCCTTTCTGTGAGGCGGTAGGAGTGAAAGCGGTCTCCTCAGCCTGGAGAGACAGGCTGGGGAAGATGCAGATGGAAAGGGCGAGGATGAGCATGGCAAGTCGGCCCGGCAGATATTCTTTTAGGTGAATTTCTCTTCTGTTTTTCAGTTTATGTTCCGTCATATTGCAAATGTCGGGTTTATTTAGTAAATTTGCACTTGATTTTTGACTGAAGCGTCTTTTTATGTAAAAGGCGGTTCTCTTAGGTCTATATATTCATGAACGAAATTTTCGACCCTATAGTGTTCCGCACCGTCGAATATGTCATGATAGCCCTTGCTGTCATGGTCTTTGCGGGATTACGCTTCATAACGCCGGGCTACGGTATGTTCTACACTCCTAAATGGGGGCCCTCTCTGAGCAACCGTCTTGGCTGGATAGTGATGGAGGCTCCTGTCTTCATCTGTATGGCCATCCTGTGGGCCGGTTCCTCCCGCAGGGGAGAGGCTGCCTTGATGGCTATGGCTTCGCTTTTCATGCTGCATTATTTCCAGCGGTCGTTTGTCTTCCCTCTGTTGATAAAGGGAAAGAGCAGTATGCCGTTGTCGATTATCCTCATGGGGTGTGTCTTCAATGTGGTCAACGCCTATCTCATAGGAGGATGGCTCTTCTATGTCTCTCCGGCCGACGAGTATCCCGCCTCATGGCTCCTATCCCCTAAATTCATAATCGGCGTGATCGTTTTCTTTGCCGGAATGGCGATCAATATCCATTCCGACCATATCATACGCCATCTGCGCCGTCCGGGCGACCGCCGCCACTACATCCCGAAAGGCGGGATGTTTCGCTATGTCACTTCCGCCAACTATTTAGGAGAATTCACTGAATGGGTGGGATATGCGGTGCTGACATGGTCGCTTCCGGGAGTGATCTTCGCACTCTGGACATTTGCCAACCTCGGACCCCGAGCCAAGGCTCTTCATAAGCGCTACGTGCAGGAATTTGGCGATGAATACACAGTCTTGAATAGAAAATACATAATTCCCTTCATATGGTGACCTCACTTGAAACCCTCTTCACTCCCGGCAGGATCGGTCCGGTGGAGCTGCGCAACCGTTCGATCCGGAGCGCCGCTTTCGAAGGCATGGGCAAAGACAATAACCCTACCGACATGCTTCGCGACTATCACTGGAGCGTGGCGGAAGGGGGAGTAGGCATGACCACGTTGGCCTATGCCGGCATCAACCGCTCTGCGCTCTCGTTTGAGACCCAGCTCTGGCTGCGTCCGGAGATCGTAGGGTCGCTCCGCGAGATCACCGACGGCATCCACTCCCGGGGAGCCAAGGCTTCGATTCAGATCGGCCATTGCGGCAACATGACCCACATAAAGACCGCCGGAGGCATCCCTGTAGGAGCCTGCACGGGCTTCAACCTATATTCGCCCACGATAGTGCGCGGACTGCGCAAGGACGAACTCCGGCAGATGGCCCGCGACTTCGGCGATGCGGTGCGCACCGCCCGCGACGCGGGGTTTGACTGCGTTGAGGTGCATGCCGGCCACGGCTATCTGATCTCTCAGTTTCTTTCGCCATATACCAACCGCCGTCGCGATGAATTCGGAGGCGATCTTGATTCCCGCATGCGTTTCATGCGTATGTGTCTGGAAGAGGTGATGAAGGCAGCCGGCAGCGATATGGGTGTCATCGTGAAGACCAATATGCGCGACGGCTTCAAGGGAGGCATGGAAATTGAGGATTGCCTTACGGTAGCCAAGGAGATCGAACGCCTTGGAGCGCACGCCATAGTGCTGAGCGGAGGATTCGTCAGCAAGGCTCCTATGTATGTGATGCGTGGCGAGATGCCAATCTACAGCATGACGCATTATATGAAGCAGTGGTGGCTCAAATATGGAGTCCGCATGGTGGGGAAATACATGATACCGAAAGAGCCGTTCAAGCCCCTTTATTTCCTTGAAGACGCGAAGCGTTTCCGCGCCGCGCTCAAGCTTCCGCTCATATATGTGGGCGGTGTTGTCGACGGCGAGGGCATGGAGAAGGTGCTTTCCGAAGGTTTCGAGTTCGTGCAGATGGGGCGTGCCCTGCTTCGAGAACCCGATTTCATCAACCGTCTTGCCCGCGAGGCTTCTCATCATTGCGGCTGTGAGCATGTCAACTACTGCATAGCGCGTATGTATAGCCGAGAGATGGCATGCCATTGCCGCCTCACCGACCTTCCCCCGAAGATCCTCGATGAAATCGAAAGAATAAAAGGTGGAAAGCTGAAATTCAGCGGCAAATGATTATGAATTATGCATTAGCTGGAAAATGGGCCGTGGTGACGGGCGCCGACGGTGGCATCGGAATTGAGTTCTGTCGCGCTCTTGCGCGACGGGGCTGTTCGCTCGTGATGGTTAGCGTGACGGTGGATCCGCTACGCCGTGCGGCAATTGATATTGAGAATACTTTTGGTGTGAAGGCCATACCCCTTACCCTCGATCTTACGGATCAGTCGGCGGTGTCGATATTGGCGGCATTCCTCTCCACTAAAGATGTGGAGGCGGATTTCGTAGTCAACAATGCCGGAATATTCAGTTTCCGCGAACTTGTGGACACTCCGGATGAAAAGATCAACTGCTTCATCGACCTGCATGTGAGGGCTACTACCATGCTTTCCCTGTATTTTGCCCGCAGGTTTAAGCAGCGGGGCAGCGGCCGGATACTCAACATGTCGTCGATGTCTTGCTGGATGCCGATGCCCGGATTGGCGATGTATGCCTCGACGAAGGCATATATACGGGTATTCACCCGTTCCCTTCATTATGAACTCAAGGATTACGGTGCCACTGCTACCGTAGCTGCCCCAGGAGGTATCGCCACTTCGCTTTTCGGCCTCCCCGACCATCTGATGCGCCTTGCAGTGGCGATAGGCGCTGTGGAGAAACCCGACCGTTTCGCTGAGAAGGCGGTGAAGGCGATGCTTAAGGGAAAGAAGCAATATATCAACGGCTTCATCAACCGCCTTGCGATATTTTTCGTAGGAATTACCCCGACATGGGTAAGGATGCAGGTGAAGCGGCGCCTTCTTGACAAAGGCATTACGAAATAGTTTTGAATTTAGAAGGGTCTGTGGGTGCGGTTAAGATGAAATATGGTGATTGCGCATCGTGCATTGTGCATCGTGCATTCAAGGTGGCGCCATGGGTGGCTTTCCTTCTGTCGCTGACGGCCTATTGGCTTACGGTCGATCCCGGCGCATCCTATTGGGACTGCCCGGAGTATCTGCTTACTGCTCTGCGTCTTGAGGTAGGTCATCCCCCAGGCAATCCGGGCTGGGCGCTTACGCATCGCTTTGTATCCTGCTTCTTTTCCGATCCGGCGCTACAGGTGCGGGTGGTCAATATGATGGCCGGTGTCTTCACTGCCCTCGCCGTCATGATCCTATGCTCAGTCTCCGTCAGCGTGATGCGCTGGATATGGCCTGCCGACCGGCATAAATGCTGGCGTTGTGCTGCCATATCGGTAGCTTCACTTGCCGGCTCCCTATGCTTCGGGTGGTCAGACTCTGCATGGTATAGCGCGGTGGAAGCGGAGGTCTACGCCATGTCGCTCTTCCTATCCGCCCTTACGGTGTGGATGGCTCTCAAATGGGCGTTTCAGTTCAATTCCGGTGCCCGTACACGCTGGCTTGTAGCGCTTCTATATGTTATCGGTTTGTCGTTAGGGGTGCATCAGCTCAATCTCCTTGCCCTTCCGGCCATAGCGATGGTGATGGCTTTCCGGGTGGGTGGAAGAAAGAAGGTAGGGTTTCCTCGGATTGTCCTTTCATTCATGGTTGGGTGTGCGGTGGTAGCCCTTATCCTTAAGGGCCTTATGCCCGGCTCAGTGGCCTTGGCCGGATGGGCTGATCTGATCGCCGTCAATTCCTTTGGTCTTCCCTATTGGTCGGGAGCGGTCATCTTCTGGTGTGTGGCCTTTGCAGCCGTGGTGATGTCTGCTGTTCTTATCGGCAGGCGCCATCGTAAGGTATCCGCCGCTTTCTGGAGTCTGGCAGCCGTCATGCTGGGTTTTTCCGTATATATCCTTATTCCGGTTCGGGCATGGGCCAATCCTCCCGTAAATGAGGGAAATCCTTCGGATATATTCAGGTTTTCCGACTATCTCGACAGAAAGCAGTATGGAGCGGCCCCTCTGTTTTATGGCCGTACACCGTATAGCCGAATCATGCGTCAGGAGCGGATTTCCGTCGATGAGGCGGGAGATACCCTCCGCGACTATTCATGGAATGCCCTTGAGGTAAAAGGACGCGACATGCGTCCGATGGTCAGGAATGGCCGGATTCCTGACCGTTCCCGTTATCTGACCGACGCCGACAGAGCGGCTAATGTAAGGATAGCTGCCAATGATTCGGTGCCCGGATATGTAGTGGCCGGAATCCGTACGGAACCGCGCTATACTCCCGAACTGAATATGTGGCTGCCAAGGATTCATGCCTCTTCGCCGAGCGACATTGCAGCCTACCGTGACTGGACAGGTATGGACTCGACAAGTATGGTGCATGTGCGCATATCGGAAGCTTTCGATTCCCTTGGTAGAGGAGTGCCGGTGCGCGATGCGGAGGGAAACCAAATAGTAAAGTATGGCCTCCGCCCGTCTTATCTTCAGTCGCTGACCTATATGGGAGTCTATCAGATCGGCTATATGTATCTGCGCTATCTGATGTGGAACTATTGCGGTCGCCAGAACGATGTGCCCTCTACGGGTGAGATTGACCACGGCAACTTCATAACGGGAATTCCGCCGCTCGACGGCCTTATGCTCGAAGACCAGTCGAAGCTTCCTGATGAACTCGGTAAAGACAACGAGGGACGCAACGTCTATTGGTGTGTCCCGTTCCTATTGGGAGTCATCGGCGCAGTGTGGCTTTTCAGAGGCTCACGTAAAGGACTTCTTACAGTCCGTATGCGCCGGACGGCATGGGTGTCTTTGGTGTTGTTTCTGATGACAGGCATAGCGATAGTGTTCTATCTCAACCAGTCGCCCGGCGAACCGCGGGAGCGGGACTATTCTTTTATGGGTAGTTTCTGGGCGTTTGCCTTCTGGATATCATTCGGCATGCTCCTTCTGCTACGCTCTGTGCGTGGTCGATGGGCGAGGGTAGTGGCGGTCTGCGTCCTCTGTGCGGTGCCTCTCTGGATGCTATCTGAAAATTGGCGCGACCATGACCGTAGTCATCGTTCCGCCACTCTCGACTATGCCTCCAACCTTCTCGAATCCCTTGAAGAGGATGCCATTCTCTTTGTGGATGGCGACAATTATATCTTCCCGCTCTGGTTCGCGCAGGAGGTGATGGGAGTGCGTCGCGATGTCGCCGTGGTCTGCAACGCCTATCTGGGCAGCGACTGGTATGTGTGTCAGTTGATGATGCCGCGATATGGATATGAAGGATTGCGTATGACTGCTGTGGAAGGCGACATCGCCCTCGGTAACTTCAATCTCGTGCGTTTCCCATATAGCGACGGCGATACCGTCGCTGCCGTCGGCGCATTGCAGGAGCTCTACTCCGACCGGTCGGCAACTCCCTCATTCAAGTCGCGTTGGCTTGCGATGGGTAAGGATTCCACCGACAGATGGATCTTCGATATTCTGTCTATTCCGGGGAAGAACGCCGGTTCGCTTGCCGGTCTGCGTGAAGTGGCGGAGATCGACATCATAGCTACCAACGCCGCGTCGCGCTATCCGCGACCCGTATATTGGCACCAGAATCTCCCGACAAGCAAATATGTAGGCTTCTTCCCCCATACGCGTCAGGGACTGTTCACGCGTCGCCTCATGCCTAATCTGCCGGATTCCGTGGTGATGCTTGATGAAGCGCTGGATGCGCTTCCGAAGTTGAAATGGGGCGGACTTGACCGGGCTCCCTATCCTGGGGTGGACGTGGCGTCGCAGGCGGCGGCCCAGCGGGCATCCCTGCTGCGTCTTGCGGAGTCGCTTGCTGACGCAGGGCGTCATGACCAGGCTCTCCACGTGGCGCGGTCGGCCATGGTGCGCTATCCCTACCGCCTCATACCCTTCACCATCCGCCATCATGCCGACAGCGCCTACTTCGAGGCGCGAGGTCTTGCCGGAGTGCTGTGTCGCTCAGGCGAGGCCGTCGGCGACACTGTCGCCATCGCGCTTGCGCGCGAAGTGGAGAAGCAAGACAGCCTCCGCAGCGTGGCCTTCCGCCGCTACCGCGAGTCGCTCCCGCGCTGGCGCCGCCCTGCCCTCTCTCCCGATTCCCGCAACCACTCGATTGTCAATGCTTTCCTTTAGGAAATTAAATAGCTATAATATCTAAAATTGCTTATGGGAGTGGAAATAAAATTTTCGAAGTCTTATGTCGCGCTCAATTCCTGGGTGATGGCTAATATCATTCAGCTTGGGACGCAGAGTTTCTGCGATAGATTCGTGAATTATGCTATTGATCCGGGAAGGAGGCTATATGATCAGATGGTGATGGCTGCCCGATGTGGAGTAGCGAATATTGCTGAAGGCTCGGCCCGGTACTCCACTTCAATAGAATCGGAGATGCGGCTGATCGATGTGGCGAGGGCGAGTTTTGATGAAGTGCATGGTGATTATTTCAATTTCCTGCTCCGCAGAAGGGTCGATGTCTGGATGATGGGAAATCCGGACAGAGAGGCTATCTGGAGGATGGAGCTGGATAGGCCCAACTACTCAAATAGTCTTATGCATGACGCTGCCATCCATATACTGACTCAGAAAGCAAAGTATGATCCTTGGATTGAGAGTGCCGACCCCAATATTGCGGCAAATGCTCTGCTGGTGCTTTGCGAAAGAATTGACGGAATGTTGGAAGGACAGCTGCGGAGTATCCTTGAAAGATTCAAGTTGCAGGGAGGCTTCAGCGAGAACATGACTACGGAGCGGATTGAGGCTCGGAAGCAGCAGGCTTTCGTGGAGAATGCACCGCTTTGCCCTAAATGCGGAAAGCCGATGCTGAAGCGCACTCAGACCCGCGGACAGAATCAGGGCCGGGAATTCTGGGGCTGCAGCGACTATCCTCGCTGCAACGGTACGCGGTCGATGTAGATTCCATTATTCATGATTCATCATGATATAACATGATAAATCAAGATACATCATGAGGAAACGGCTCAATACTGCACTATGCTTGATTCAGCATGAGGAGGCAGAATTCTCTTCATGCATAAGCCGGCGCCATTTGCGGTAGCCGAAGAAGGCTATGACGGTGTAGAGGGCGTAGAGGACGCCATAGAGTGGAATCCCTTTATACCAATAGAGGCAGGCGCATACGGCATCCACCAATATCCATGCGAGCCACTGCTGAAGATACTTCCTCGCCAGCATCCACATGCCTACTATGCTCAGGGCTGTGGTGAAGGCGTCGGGTATGGGCACAGTGCTGTCGGTTAGATAGTTCAGTATTAAATATAGACCGCACCAGAGGAGTAGGAAGACTGCGATGCTTCCCCACAGCATGCGCGGAGGGATGTTGGTGATGGGAAGTTTGGACTTGTCGGAGTCATCATCATTTTGGGCGGGTGTCTGCTTGGCCGCTTTACGATGGCCGCGCGTCCATACTATGTAGCCGTAGACGGCGATCACCAGATAGTAGATATTGATGGCGAAGTCAGCGTAGATTCCTTTGCTGAAGTAGATCCACATGGAGATGGCCGGCATGACCATGGAGGCATACCATAGTTTCCTGTCGGCATGGTATTCCCACCAGAGGTAGAGGAGTCCTACCGTGAAGCCGAGTATTTCGAGAATCTTATCCATAATCATCAGAAAGATAGGCTGACGGTAGCGAGGACATTGGTTGTGGCCTGAGCGGCGAAGCCGGCATAGCGGTAGACTACGGGCTTTCCGTCTTCAAGATAATATCCTGCTCCGGCATAGCCGTTGTTGCAGTATTTCTCGTTGAATAGATTGTATATCGTGAATCCGACGCGGAGCTCCTTCATGCCTCGGATCTTACGGAACGTATAGGCCAGCGAAAGGTCGGAGACAAAGTATGAGTCGAGCTTAGCCTCTGCTGAGCGGGCGTTGTTCATGTATTGGCTCGAGACATACCGGCTCATAAGCGATGCTTCGAAATCCTTTACGTTGAAATTGAAGGCATTGTGAAGTATGAAGTCTGGAGAGAAAGCTATAGGAGTATCACCGCAGTCGATGGCGATGGGATTTGTCCACTCGTCTTCGTAGATATATTCGGTAAAGTCCTTTATGCGGTTGCGCGAGAGCGTAGCGTTGATCTGCCAGTCAAACCAGCTGACCGGACGCAGGGCACCCTGCAGCTCGATACCCATACGGTATGACTTCGGTACGTTTACGCTGATGGCGTTGCCTGTGTCGGAGAGTTCGCCTGTCACCACCAGCTGGTCCTTATAATCCATATAGTAAAGTCCGGCACCCACATTGAAGAGCGAGGTGCCGTAGGAATAACCGGCTTCGTAGTCGAACATACGTTCGGCTACAGGATAGTGAGCCGGATCGCTGTCGGTGAAATTGTCGCGTGTCGGTTCCTTGTGGGCCACGCTCCAGGAGGCATATGCGCGGTGTGACCCATTATTATAGGATACACCGAGCTTCGGATTGAAGAAATCCCACTTGCGCTTGAGGTCGAGCTGCCCCATACCACCGGTATTCCAGTCATAGTTATCGCTTACCCCACGTATCGAATAGTCGATATGGCGGTATTGCAGGTCGGCATAGGCAGAGAATCCGGCACCGAATGAGTAGTCGCCGCGAATGAATACGTTGGAGTCGAACTTGCGGCCGGTATTGCTGTAGTATTCCTGAAGCGGATCGATGGCACCCATGAAGTTGCGCACCCATTTCACCTTTCCGAAGTGGTTGCCGCGGTGCCAGTTGGCAGCGCCACCGCCTACAAGAGTCAGCGCATCCTTCTGGTAGCGTACGTTGACCATACCTCCGCCGAAATCGTTATCGTTGAATTTAAGGCGGATGAGGTCGGATTTCGTCACTGTGTTGCCTTCAGCGTCCACAAAGGGAGCAAGCCCGTATTCCTCGAGGGTGCGTTTGGTCTTATACTGGTCATAGTAGCCGTCGCCCTTCGTATAGTGTAGGGTGGCGTTGAGTGTGACGTAATTGCCGATATACTGATTGAGCAGGAGCTGGAAATGATGTTGGGTGAAGTTGTCGCACTGGTCAGGATAGAAGGCCGTGGATCCATCGGAAGTAGTATACTTGCCGCAGGGATTATAGCGGCGTCCATATTCCTCCATCTCCTCTTTCGAGGCGTAGTCCCACGCCATGTAGGTGCGTTCCTTGCCTCCGAAAGCGAGCAGACGCAGGGTAGTGTTGTCTGAGCGATAGGCAAGCTGTCCCATATAGCTCCAAAGCTGGGAGAAAGCACGGTCGATGTATCCGTCAGATCCGATGTGGCTGATACGTGCGTCTACGCTCCAATGGTCTCCGAAGAGTCCGGAGGAGACTTTCACCGTCTCGCGGTTGGAGTTGAACGAACCATAAGAGGCCGACACCATAGCCGAGCGTTCAGTGGCGGGATAGTCGGTCAGCATATTGATGGAAGCGCCGAAAGCTCCGGCGCCATTGGTGGAAGTTCCCGCGCCACGCTGTATCTGGATGTCGTTGAGTGAGGAAGCGAGGTCGGGCATATTGACCCAATAGACATTGTGGCTCTCAGAGTCGTTGATGGGCACTCCGTTGGCTGTGATGTTGATACGCGAACCGTCGGTGCCGCGCACACGGAGGCTGCTGTAGCCAATTCCGGCTCCGGCATCGCCCGTAGATATGATAGAGGGGGTCATTTCGAGGAGGGAAGGTATGTCGCGGCCGTCGTTGCCTTTTGCTATCTCCTTGGCGGTGACGTTGGTGAATGCGACCGGAGTCTTCACTCCCGCACGGTTTGCCGTCACTTCGATGGCGTCGAGGGCGGTATACATACTGTCGAGGCTCGCTACGAGGGCCTCGTCTCCGGCCTGAGCGGCCGAAGCGTGGAATGCGGACGCATACATAAGCGCCACACCCCAGGAAAGGGTCTTCTTCATGTCTTCAAATTTTTCTTACGCCGGTATTAGCCGGGTCAAGTTCAGAGGGTTTGTTCTCAGCCTTTCGGCACCCCTAAATTGAATGTATTTTC